>JAISYH010000015.1 GCA_031270015.1 Burkholderiales bacterium
TTGAAACCCGATGGCGGCGTTGCGCCACTAAAGGCAACGCTTGCCGTGATACTCGCCGTGCCTACAGCCGTACTTGTCACATACACGGAACAAGTAGATTGGGTCGAGGCAATCTGGCAAGTCGCGCTGCTGAGCGCGCCGACGCTGCTGGAACCCAACGTAAACGTCACCGTCGCTGTGTTTCCTGTGCCCGGGGTCGCGTTATTACCGCTGGCATCTTTCAGCGTTACCGTAATCTCTGAACGCGGCTGTGCAGCCGTAACTTGCACTGTCGTCGGATTAGCAACGATCGTCGATGCTGCGCTCGATGGCAAACCCGATCCATAGGTGATCGTCACCGGCGAACCATTCATGACGGATATATACGAACCTTCGTAGAAAACCGTCGCGGTCGCGTTCGCTTGTCCACTCACCGTGCTGCGGTGTTGTGCCGAACACGCTGAAGTATTCACCGTGATCGTACAGGTATTACTAACGAAGGCACCTACCCCGCTCCCGCTGAAAGTCACTGTCAAATTGTTCTCGGCAAGAACTTCCAGTCCATTCGCGTCGCGCAATGTGACGGTTACTGTGGAATTATTACCGACTTCCAGATTCGTCGGATTCGCGGCGATCGAGGTTCCGCTCGCGCCAAAATCAGGGGGAACTTTATAGAATCTGACCGAAGCGCTGTTTTCTATCGCTTCACTATCGACCGTTGCCGTAATCGTCGCCGTGCCTACGGCGCTGCTCTTCAGCGTGAATGTCGCCCGTCCATGCTGGTCGGTATATCCCGTGCTGGGCGTAATCGTATTGCTCGCGCCCATGCTGCTGCTCAACACGACGGGGACGCCTTGCTGGCCTACCGCTTGTCCGGCGGCGTTTCTCAACTGCACGGTGACCGTCGATTCTCCCGTATTGACCAACACCGCGGTCGGATCGGCTTCGATGCTTGTTCCCGCCAACGATTTGTCGATTGGCGGATCGCCCTTGAATTCGACGTCCAGCGATGTCGGCTGCGTCACGATACCACCGCCAACAGTCGCCGAGACCGTTGCGATAGCGTCCGCCGTACTTCTCAATTGCCTGATGAAAGCGCCCGTCTGATTGGTAACGCCTGTCGCGCCGCCATCATAAACGCACGTTGCGCAGCTACCACTTTCCAACCCTACTGACCGATTGTTCTGCGCATACGGAACGCCGTTGTAGGTCAATTGAACTTTGACTTCCGACGATCCGGTATTCGGCTTGACGCCCACACGCGGATAAGCGCTCAATGTCGCGCCGTTTGGCGCCGTTCCCGCAGGAAGGAAAATAACCGTCGCCGCCCCGCCTACCTGTTGCCCGGACAAAGTCGCCGTCAGCGTTGCCGTGCCTCCTGTTGTAAGCCCGTGCCCTATCCGCGCTTCAAATTTGCCTTCCGCGTCGGTAACACCTTCGGTGTAATAATCATTGTTGTTGAAGAACCTACCGGCCGTTCCACCGTTGTCGATACGCACCTTCAAACCCGCGCGTCCCACCGGCTCGCCCGCCGCGTCTCTGGCTTGCACCGTCACCAAAGAATACGACAGACCATCGGAAACAACGACACCGGGCCATGCGGTGATCGTGCTTTTACTGAGATCGACGATGCCGGTGTAGAACGTGACGACACCCGCTGTTTTGCGATTGCCTTCGTTGTCTTCGCCATAGTTTTGGATCGCCGTGCCGCCGACCGTCGCGGTGATCGACGCGACACATGCCGCGCTGCCGGTAATCGTCGTTTGGAATTGTGTTGCGTCTTGCGCAATCGTGCCGCCGCCCAAGTTCAATGTTCCGCAAGCTGCCGGAGCTTTACTCAATACGACCGCCAAACCGCCTGTCGGCGCCGGCGTCGGACGTCCCTGATCGTCGCGCAACGTGACCATGATCGTCGCCGAAGCGGCGCCTCCGCTCACATCCACTTTTTCAGGATTGACGCGCAAACTTGTGCCCGACGCGCCATAACTGACTCCGCCCGTCGTCAAAGTGACCGTCGCTCGATTGGTAATCTCTTCCGCGTCAATACTGCCTTTGATCGTGACCGCGCCGGTCTGCGTGCCGCTGGTCAACGTAATTGTACAATTGCCTTGCGCGTTGGTCGTACACTGCGCCGGACTGCTTAAAGACGTGCCGAGCGCGTTCCCATCATACGCAAAATCGACCACGATCCCTGATTCCGGAACATTGATGCCGGAGATGTTCTTTAATTGAACGGTAATCGTGGACGTACTTGTCCCGTTCGCCTGAATCGACGCGGGGCTCGCGGTAATGGTTGTGCCGCTCGCGCTGCGATCTCGCTTGATGAATGCGCGATTTTCGCTTGCGAAATCCGGCGCGCCAAGCGCCGAAGCGGTGATGCTGTATGTACTCTCAGTCGTGCTCGTCCATTGAACGCTGCACTGCCCGCTGGCGTTGGTTGTGCATGTCGCCGTATTCAACGCTCCGCCGCTGACGGCAAAACTGGCTTGATAGTTCTGTAGCGCTTGCGCCGAGGCGTTTCTCAAAGTCACTGTCGCGGTGTAAGCCTGACTGCCGTTCGCCGCCAAGGGTCCCGCCGGACTAACCGTCAAACTCGACTGATCGGGATCGGCGCCTTTCGAGTTGTTAAGTTGACAATAAATCGTCGCGCCTTGCGTTACCGCCGCGGCTGGAATGGTAATCACATGATTGGCAACCGTCACGCCGGCAATCGAATTATTGTTTCTATCGGTACAAGAAGCCGACAGCACCCATTCGACGCTCGGAGGCGTTTGCGTGATCGTGATTTGCTGATTGGTTCCGGCAAACGCATGGGAGCTTGTTTGCGGATAGTACGTGTTTTCCGCCACCGTCGTGATCGAGTCGCTCGACGTAGAAGGGTATGTCCCCGATACTCCTTGGAACGCATAACCAAAAGTTCCGCTGCCCCCTGACGAGCTTGTCGCAATGATCACCTGACCAATCACGCCGTAAAAACGATAATCTTCCACTTCGCCATCCACGACCCAAGGCGCAGTCGAATTCGATCCCGCCGCCGGTTGTCCCGAACCGCTCACTGGCAAGCTCGAAGTCGAGCTAAAGCGGAAACGAGCGTAGCCTGTTCCGTTGGAAACGCTGGACATCACATAACTCAAAGCAGCGTAACCATCTGCCGCGGATTGCAAATTGGTGAACGATGTCGTTGGGAATGTCGTTGGCGTAACCGTCGCCGGATTAGCGAACCACGCGCTTAAATATCCTTTCCGCGCCACCGGTTCATTGGTTTTCGCGCGAATCGGATAACTATCGCCGCTGCTCAACATAACATCTTGCAAAGTCCGCCAAATCGGCGCGCCTGCCGAGCCGATGTTCACTTCGATACCGTCATGCGAACCGATGCTGCCGGCGGTGTTCTGGGGGTCGGTCGGCACGCCCGTTTGGGTGGTGACCGTCGCGCCGAGAAAATAATCCGCCAACGCTTGCGTGGGCGTGACATGCCACGCCGCGCCGAAAGATGTCGGCGCGTCGCTAAAGTCGCGACCGTTGGTAAACGCGAAATCCGCTACCGCCACTTCCTTATCGGTGGTCATCGCCACTTTGCTGAAATAATTCGCGTCGTTCGTAAATGTCGTCTCAAGTATTCCCGGTCCGGTCGCCTGCGTCGCCAAATTGTCGGGGTCGGAACCCGCCAAATGCGCGCCGCCGCGGCATACCGCTTCCGCGCCCAGCGGGTTGGCGGAAGTGACGCCATCATAGCAATACGCGGTTGTTTTATTCCGTCGCGTCGCGCCCTCGTCGGCATTGCCGAAACCGCGCGTTTGATACAAGTTGATCGCGTTCGCGCCGCTGCCGCTCTGCGGTTGCTTGACACGAACATAGAAACTGTCCGACGTCGAGTCGGTGATGAAGCTGTATTCGCCTTGCCCGCCGGTTTGCTGCGAGCCCAAATAAGTGACGACGCCGTCCAATGCCCGATACAGTTCGACCGTCACGCCGGCAAAACCATCCGCCTCCGCTTCGGCGTCGGAGATGACACCATCGCCATTCGCGTCGTTATAGATTTTTCCGCGGATCACCGGCGCCACTTGACACGCGGTCAAGTCGAGCTGATAACCGCTGCCGGGCGCGCCCCTGTTAACCGACGCGCCTGTCAACGGATTGACCTCTATCAACGGTGTACCGCCGGTTCCAAATGTATATAGTTTGCCGTCCAGAAACGACATTCCCCACATACTAGTGCCAGCACTGGGGAAAGAAGGGATTTCTTTCACGATGCTGTAGTACCAAATTTCACCATTCGCGCCCGGCACAATCTTGATCAACCTTTTATTACTAGCGCTATTGCCAATGAAGATATAAGCATTTCCTTCGGCGTCAATCGCCATATCTGAAGACGCATTTCGTTCGCCAGCGCTCAAAGTAATGTCTGTCGATGGTCGGACACCCGCGCTAATCCGGCAGTCCGCCGAACCTGCTGTTAATCCGCTTGTCACCGGATTACAAATCGCCAGCCGGAAATCCTCATTACTGGTAGGAGTGCCAACATCATACCCTTCTGTGCTCGTCATATAGATTTCGCCAGTCATCTGATTGACTTCGCCGCCTGCCCAAGCCTCAGAGGAGCCATGTTGCGGCTTCCTCATGATCGGAGTAAGCGTGGTATCGCCTTCGAATATCCCATATATGATATCGTCACCTTCGCTATTATATCGCCACATATACAGCACGAGCTTATCTTTATTGGCGTCATTCCCGGGCCAAGGTCCTAATGCCAAGGTGTCCGTATAAGCGTCAGAAGTGGTAGGAATGGTAGTAATAATCGCTGTGGTGCTTGCGTCCACCTTCGGGTTGGTGTATTTGTGAATGCCGTTTCGGCCATCGCGCCCGCCATAAAGCGAATTGCAGTCCCAGTTGGACGTTTGCCCGGTTGCCCAATTCACCGGCTGCGCCGCCACTGGCGTGACCGCGCCACCCAAAAAGAAAACCGTCAACGCAAGCGCGGCGGTGGATCCCAGCAAATATTTCGCTTTTTGCCAAAAACCGCGGCGCCTTGAAAATAGAGAACTATTTTGAGAAGTATTGTTTGCGTGATTCATCATTTCCAAACTCACAAAGTTGTTGTTCATACAATCCTCTTGCTCGGCAAGCGACGAAGAACGAAAAAAAGAAATAGTGCGTTGAACTTGCGTATCCATTACGGTCTCCCTACGGGAACGAGCCACATATAAAAAAACCTTTCTCACCATGTCACCTTCGCGATACCGCGATGGCACGCGAGAACTAATATTTGCTTTCAAGGCATCCCTAAAATTGCAAAAACCACGAAAAATAACCCAACCGAATAAAAAATCCGTTTTAGATTGGGGAATTATCTGGCACACAAAAAAAAAAGCAACAAGTGTTAATCGAATGTAAACCTGTTAATTTTCAACAACTTGCGACAATGCGCCGAATTTTGTCTCCCTCAGGCTACAAATCAGGGCTTTTAAGGCATCATATGACATAATATATTTCTTGCGCCCTAAAAATTTTTAAACTTTTTTGACCATTTCTTACAAAATAGTGCAAATGGCAAAGGAATTGTAACTGATCGCCGAAGCAGAAAAGAAGTAAAGAAGAGAAAAAACAAGAATAGCTCTCCCTCACGGACGGTGAATTGAAACAAAATCGGCGGCAAAATATTTCGCGGGGCAAAATGTCGCGCCCTCATACAAGCGAGCGCGACGCAAAAAACGCATGTTGAAGCGAGTTGAAGTTAAACAAGTTTAATCGGCTTTTAATTGAGTTTTGATAAGGCACGACGCGAAAAACGCGCGTTGCGTTGAAGTTAAATAATAGAATCCGGTTTTAATCGAGCTTTTATAAAGTGCGACGCGAAAAACGCACGTTGCGTTAAAGTTAAATAATTGAATCCAGTTTTAAACGAGCTTTAATCGAGTTTTGATAAAGCGCGATTTTGACCAAAAGACAACGCAAAATCGCGTATCACTCAGAAAACTCTGATTAGTCGTCATTGCGAGGGGTGAAGCCCCGTGGCAATCCATGCGGCTCATGGATTGCTTCGCTTTGCTCGCAATGACGACCAAGTTAATCAAGGTTTCCCTCACAGCCTGTGTTGACTCCGATGATTCCCCGCCCTTTCGAGTTTTGGGGTTTTGGGGTTTTGGGGTTCCGCTCTTCTCCATTCTCGCCCGTTATTCCCAGCTTCTGATGATTCCTGATTCCCCAAAACAAAAAAACAACCGGCTCTATAAAAGAACCGGTTGTTCATTCAAATAAAACTCAATCAGGAATCAGGGAAGAATCGTATAAATCGGTAGCGTATAAACATGAGCAAAACCACGCGTCATGATATAGTCATCGCCCTCGGATTCCTCCCCCATATAGCATTCATGGTCATCGTCATACTCTTTAATTTCCGTCAGGACATAGCCTTCGGGGGAAGATCGCCCCCAGCCCGGGCATACCGTAATTTCACTTTGCCCGTTAATCGGTTCAAAATACAAATAAGCGGTAGAACCTGATATATATTTACTGGTGTTTTCATCTACCTGATATTCTCCGGCTCCGCACACAGTGCGAAAAATACTATTAAAGTAAGCCCCTGCGATAAAAACATTTTTGGGTGGACGCACTGATCTTGCGCACGCTTCTCCTCCGTTCGCAAGATTAATGTAGACTGCTGAAGTAATCTCGTCTCTATAACCGTCATGACAAGGATCGGGTTCATCGGGTCGAATTTCATAGTATTCGTGGCCAAACCCATAAGGCATTTGAGAGTTGGTACACGCTACAAATCCCGAGTCATCTTCCTCAAGTAATGATTCCACCGAACGGTAAACACTGGCGTAGCCGGGTGTTTTGTTGCTCAGGACGCAATCGGTCGTGATTTTGTTTTCCACGATCACATAACCGCCTTCTTCTCCCTCTTGAGGATACGGCGAACCAGAGCAAGCGGTAAAAGTATCCAGATCTTCATATTGGGTAAAGGTCATCTGAATTCCGGGTATGCTCGGGAAAAACCCGCATAACGACGACTGCTCATACTTGGTAATTACATAGCCATCTGGAACGTTTGTTCCGAGGCATGTCAATATCTCAGGCGCGCCGATATACTGCTGAATTTTCTGAGCGCTGACCGGAGTATTCGGCGCGACGATACCATCTGCTTGGACAGAATAAATCACGGATAATGTTAAAGCGATAACTGATGTAATAAGAATAACTATTGCTTTCTTCATGATAATCTCCAAAGCTTTTATAAAAGAAAAGAATGCCGCTGAAAAATAAATCATGATTGGCGGCGGGTTAATCATGCTCTTGGATAACTCATCTGTCAATGACAAATAAGAATCAAATAGAAAATAAATTCTAATGTCATCGCCAAATCGGCGCACTCTTCTTTTAGTAAGTTCCTTTGTTAGATCAAGTCTGAACCTTACATCTGATTCTGTCCGTATTTTATTTTTGGGGTTTTCGCTTTCAGTCAAGACAACAGCGCTTCGGCGAATTCTTTCGCGCTGAATGGTTGCAGGTCGTCGATCCCTTCGCCGACGCCGATGAATTTCACCGGAACAGGACATTCGCGGGCAATAGCCGCCAGCACGCCGCCTTTGGCGCTGCCATCGAGTTTGGTCACGATCAACCCGCTCAAACCAACGGCGGCGTCAAAAGCTTTCACTTGCGCGAGCGCGTTTTGTCCAGTGTTGGCGTCCAGCACAAGCCATATTTCGTGCGGCGCGCCTTCTTGGGCGCGCCCGATCACTCGTTTGATTTTTTCGAGCTCTTTCATCAAATGCGCCTGCGTCGGCAAGCGTCCCGCGGTGTCCGCCAGCACGATGTCGATGCCGCGCGCGCGCGCCGCTTGCACTGCGTCAAACATCACCGCCGCCGGATCGCCACCCTGTTGCGCGATGACCGTGACTTCGTTACGCGCGCCCCAAATGCTCAGTTGTTCTTTCGCCGCCGCGCGAAAGGTGTCGCCCGCCGCCAGCAACACGCTGAATCCTTCGTTTTGCCAGCGGCGCGTGAGTTTGCCGATGGAGGTGGTTTTACCCGCTCCATTCACGCCGGCAAGCATGACGACGCAAGGTTGCGCCGTAAGTTCGGTCGGCTCGACTTCCAGCGGTTTGAGCAACTCCGCCACCGCTTCGCGCAGCAGCGCTTTGACGTCGATGTCGCCGATATTGCCGCCGCTCTGGGCGTAACGCTTTTGCAAGTCCTCAAGTAACGCCATCGTCGCGGGTACGCCGACATCCGAAGTCAGCAGCGCCGTTTCCAGCGTTTCCAAAGCGTCATCATCCAGCGTTTTGCGCGTGAATACTTGCGTCAGCGTCGTAGCGAGTCTTTGGCTCGACAGCGACAGCCCCGAAGCCAGGCGTTCGTGCCACGTCCGTTGACGCAGCGCGGCGACGTCTTCGGCGTCGCGCTGTTCCGGCACGGCGGTTGCGCCGTCCGCCGCTTCTTGCGGCTCGTTTTCCGGCAGCGTAACTTGCTCGTTTTCTTTCTTTTTTCGCCTCAAAAAATCAAACATGAACCCCACCGCCGATGCTTACGATAAAATATCGGGCATTGTATCGGTTTCGCCCATTACTCGAAAGCTTGTGTATTGTCCGCGATGAACGCTCAAAGCCCGAAAACAACTACGTTACGCATTATCGGCGGCATTTGGCGCAGCCGGACGGTTCGTTTCCCGCTGTTCGACGCCGTGCGCCCGACGCCGGATCGCGTCCGCGAAACATTGTTTAATTGGCTTGGGCAAGACCTTTCCGGTTGGACGACATTGGAACCTTACGCGGGCAGCGGCATTCTGAGCTTTGAAGCATTGTCGCGCGGCGCCCGTCATGCGGTCGCGTGGGACAGTAATCGTGTCATGGCGCAGGCGTTGAAAACTTCCGCCGGCGCCTTCGGCACACCAGCGATGGAGGTTCATCATATCGCCGCCGAAGAAGGATTGCGCGCCGAAAAGCGTTTTTTTGACGTGATTTTCTTAGACCCGCCGTTTTCCGGCGATTCCTGGGGCTGGCTTTTGCCCGCCTGCGCGGCGCTTTTGAAAAGCGGCGCTTTCATTTACGCCGAAGCGGGAAAAACATTATCGCCACCACCACCGTTGACGCGATACCGCGAAGGAAAAGCAGGACAAGTGCGCTATCACCTTTTCCAAAAACCATGAGAAAAAGGCGGAAAATTCCGCCTTTTCAATTTATATTTCTTCTCGTTTTGGCTATCAGAAAGCGTGCTGCATCCCGATACCGAAAGAGTATTCTTTGTCGTGCAATCCGTCGGCAAAGATTTTTCCATCGTATTTGACATAACCAAACGAAATGAAAAGCTGAGAACGCTCACTCAGCGCGTAATCGGCGCCGACGACGAATTGTTTATATCCGCTGTCGTTCAGTTTTTGTCCGTTGACTTTGACGTCGCTGCCCAGCGCGAAACTGGCGTGTGGCAAGAACGCGCCAACCGGATAACCAACCGCCAAAGCGACTTCTTGCGTTTTCAGTTTGTCATCGTCGCCGAATAAAACGGAACTGCCGCCCAGCGGATCGCCATAATCTCCGGTAGAACGCCCCCAGACGTTATTGGTGTCGCCAGTCGCCGCCGCGCCGTATTGCGTCGATTGTTGGTAAGCGAGGATCACGAAAAGGTCGTCTTCATAACCGCCTTCGACGCGCCAGTAGTTACCGCTTTTGTCACCGTTACCGTTTTGGTCCTGGAACTGCATGAAGCCGCCTTTGGCAAAGAAACCGCCGTATTCGTAACCGCCGCCGATTCCCAACGCGAAAGCGTTGTCGCCATTGTCACGCTGTTCATCGGCGCTGTAAATCAACGCCAACTTGAGACCGCCGAGATCGGGCGCATCGTAGCGAATGGCGTTACCATAACGGCTGTCAAAGCGGGTCATGATGCCAAGCCCGTTGACGGTATCGCTGTAACTCCACGCGTCCATCGTCGCCATTTCTTCGTTCATGTAGTCCGATAAATGCCCCAACCGCAACGTTCCCCAGAAGCTTTCCAGTCCGACATAAGTATCGCGGCTGGCAAGTTTGTTGGCGCCATCACCGCCATTCACCGTCGTGCCGTCGCCGCTGACATAGGACTCGATTTGCCAGACGGCGTTGGTGCCGCCGCCCAAAGCCTCACTACCGCGAAATCCAAGGAAAGAGTCGGTATCGTCAATGCGGGTGATGGTTTTTTGTTCAGCGCCGCCATCGAAGGTCCTGCTGCCAAATACGGACAGTTGAAGGTTGCCATACAGCGTTACCTGCGTTTGCGCGAACGAAGTCAACGGAAACGCCGCCAAAGCAGCCAAGAAAAACATTTTTTTCATGAATCATCCTTTTCATCGATATTGAGAAAATGACCATCGCACATAAGACGCTCGTGGGATAGCTAACCACTGACAATATTAGCAATAATCATCATCTTAGGGGTTTAATGAGAACGAGAATAATTACCGTCACATTGCCTAGTGTTGCAAATGAACAACTTGCCACCCACATCGTTTTTAGGGTCATTTTCTCATCATCTCGTATTGATTAAAAAAATGACAAATTTCGTCGATTACTTTCAATACCGTCAGCTTTTGGCATTGGGTTTTGGGATGAGTGACGATAGAATAGATTGCATCGTATAAGTCAATCAAAGGAGGCGATGATGAAACTCTGGAGCAACAGCTTTGTAGATCAAGCCGCGATTCCCGCCGAATTCGCCTTTGTCGCGATTGATCCGACGCGGCATGTCGCATTGTCGGAGAATACCAATCCGCATCTCGCGTGGGATGAAACGCCGACAGGAACGCAATCACTAGTATTAATTTGCCATGACAAGGACGTGCCTAGTCGCGGCGATGACGTCAATCAGGAAGGACGTGAAGTGCCGGATTCGTTGCCGCGTGTCGATTTTTTTCATTGGATATTGATCGACATCCCGCCAACATGGCGAGAAATCGAAGCCGGCAGCCACAGTCATGGCGTCACGCCGCGCGGTAAAGCGGGCCCGGTCATTCCGAATATCGACAATGGGATGCGGCACGGCATCAATGATTACACCGGTTGGTTTGCCAACGATCCCGACATGCGCGGAGAATACTATGGCTATGACGGACCTTCGCCGCCGTGGAACGATAGTCTGGTACATCATTACATTTTCACGCTGTACGCGCTGGATATTGCCAAACTGGAAATCGGCGGTCAAATCACCGGACCGGTCGTGCGCGAAGCAATCAAAAAACATATTCTTGCGGAATCGGCAATTACTGGACGTTATACACTCAACCCCCGTTTGATTATCTAAAGAACATGAAAACATTTTTTATCGCATTCGTCGCGCTTTCCCTGACCGCGTGCGGCGTAGAAACCGCCACCACTGCCGCGACGGTAGGACAACTCAAGGCGGAAGAGGCAAAACAAGCGCAGCAGCAACTCGAACAGGCGCAACAGAAAATCGAGGAAATGAATCAGATGGCGACGCAACGAATGCAAGAAATGGAACGCGCCGCCACCGCGCCATCTTCCACAGAACCGTAAAAAAACGCTACTATAAGCGGGTCGTGCCGTTAATTCGCCGCCTTTTGCGGGCGGCGGAGTGTTTTTGTCTTTTTTAAGGAGATGGTTTCATGTCTGCCGTAGCTCAAGTGCTTTCAATGATTCGCGAGCACGATATCAAGTTTGTCGATCTGCGCTTTACCGATACTCTCGGCAAAGAGCATCATGTATCAATTCCGTCTGGTTTGGCGGGCGAAGATTTGTTTGAGGAGGGTCATCCGTTCGATGGTTCTTCCATTGCCGGATGGAAAGGTATTCAAGCCTCCGACATGTTGTTGCTGCCGGACGCAACGACCGCGCAAATCGACCCTTTCATGGAAGACGAAACGCTGTCGTTGACCTGCGATATTCTCGACCCCGCCGATGGCAAGGGTTACTCGCGCGATCCGCGTTCGCTGGCAAGACGCGCCGAAGCGTATCTAAAATCGACCGGTATCGCCGATACTGCGTATTTCGGTCCCGAACCGGAGTTTTTTATATTCGACGCGGTCGAATGGAGTATCGACATGTCCGGCTGCTTCAGCAAAATTTATTCGGAAGAAGCGGCTTGGGCAACCGCCGAAAAATTCGAGGGCGGCAATATCGGGCATCGTCCACGTGTGAAAGGCGGTTATTTTCCCGTGCCGCCGGTCGATTCGCTGCAAGATTTGCGTTCGGCGATGTGTTTGACGCTTGCCGAATTGGGGATTCCGGTAGAGATTCATCACCATGAAGTCGCCAACGCCGGACAGTGCGAAATCGGTACCCGTTATTCGACGCTGGTTCAGCGCGCCGACTGGCTGCAAAAACTCAAATACGTGGTTCATAACACGGCGCACCGTTACGGGAAAACGGCGACCTTCATGCCGAAACCGATCGTTGGCGACAACGGTTCGGGAATGCACGTGCATCAATCGCTATGGAAAGACGGCAAAAACCTCTTTTCAGGCGATGGCTACGCGGGTTTGTCCGATATCGCGCTATATTATATCGGCGGCATCATCAAACACGCGCGCGCGTTGAACGCGATCACCAATCCAACGATCAATTCCTATCGTCGCCTGGTGCCGGGCTTTGAGGCGCCGGTGAAGCTCGCTTATTCGTCGCGTAACCGTTCGGCGTCGATCCGCATTCCGTATGTGGCGAGTCCGAAGGGTCGCCGTATCGAAGCGCGTTTCCCCGATCCGACCGCCAACTCGTATCTGGCGTTCGCCGCCTTGCTGATGGCGGGATTGGATGGCGTCCAAAACAAAATCCATCCAGGCGATCCGGCGGACAAAAATCTGTACGATTTGCCGCCGGAAGAAAACGCGAAAATCCCGACCGTATGCTCGTCGCTCGACATGGCGCTCGATTATCTCGATCGTGAACGCGAGTTTTTGACGCGCGGCGGCGTTTTTTCAAACGACATCATCGATGCTTTCATCGCGCTGAAACAGGAAGAAGTCACGCGGATGCGTTTGTCCGTACATCCTATCGAATTCGATATGTATTACAGCCTGTAAGGATGATGTCCCGTTTTTTTCGGCATTTTTCTATGTGCGCTGCCTGCGTTATTGCGGGCAGCGCGCCTTTTGCCGTCCATGCGGAAATTTGTGAATATGAAAATATCAATGGGAAAAAACTTTACACCAACGTTACCCCCGGTTCGGGATGGACAAAACAAAATTGCATCAAAATAGATCCGCCGCCCAAAAGTAACGACACGAAAACCGTAGCGCCGCGTAGTAATTTACCCAAAGTAACTTCCGAACAACAAAAGCAACGCGACGCGATGCGTCGGCAAGTGCTGGAAGAAGAATTGGCGACGGAAACGAAGTTATTGACCGAAACAAAGAACGCGCTGTTGATAGGGTTGGCGCCAACTTCCGCTGAAGAAATTAAAGATACGCGACGTTATCAGGAGCGCCTTACCCATTTGAAGGACACGGTTTCTCTGCATGAACGTAATGTGGACGCGCTGAAAAAGGAAATCGCCAAAATCAAATGATGATGTTAGTGAAGTATAAGATATACTAATAATTGCTATAAGGCTTCTTTAATCCCCTTGCCTCGATAGGGAATATTGATTTTTAAGATTATCCACCACTTTGTCCGATCAAAGTGTTAGAATCATTGCCTATCGCGTTAGCCATCGACCGCTTCTTCGCAAAGGACGATCATGAAGATTCATGAATATCAGGGAAAAGAAATTCTCCAAAAGTACGGCGTACCGACGCCGCGCGGGTTTGTCGCGTTCTCTGTGGACGAAGCAGTCGATGCCGCCCAAAAACTGGGCGGCTCGTTGTGGGTGGTCAAAGCGCAAATTCACGCAGGCGGACGCGGTAAAGGCGGCGGCGTGAAATTGGCGCGTTCTCTGGATGATGTGCGCGCGCTTGCGCAAACCATGTTGGGAATGCGCTTGGTCACGCATCAGACGGGCGCGGAAGGTCAGATCGTGCGGCGGTTATGGATCGAGGACGGCGCGGACATTAAAAAAGAGTTTTACGCGGGAATCGTGATCGACCGCGTCACACAAACGCCGTGCCTGATGGTATCTTCAGAAGGCGGTATGGATATCGAAGAAGTCGCGGCGAAAACGCCGGAGAAGATTCATAAATACTGGATCGAGCCGCAGGTCGGATTGACGACGGCGCAAGCAATGGACGCGGTCAATGCCATTAGCGTCCCCACCGCCGCGCAGGCGCAAGGCGCGGAAGTTTTGCGGGGCTTGTACCGCGCTTTCTGGGCAACCGATGCGTCGTTGTTGGAAATCAATCCGCTGATTCTCGAAGGAAACGAAAAACTCAAGGCATTAGACGCCAAATTCAATTTCGATAGCAACGCGCTGTTCCGCCATCCCGATATCGCCGCGTTGCGCGACTTGGATGAAGAAAATCCGGCGGAAATCGAAGCGTCCCGATATGATTTGTCTTATATCGCGCTCGACGGCAATATCGGCTGTCTTGTCAATGGCGCGGGGCTGGCGATGGCGACTATGGACACGATCAAACTGTTCGGCGGAACGCCGGCGAACTTCTTGGATGTCGGCGGCGGCGCGACCACAGAAAAAGTCACGGAAGCGTTCAAGATCATGCTGCGCAATCCACAGGTGAAAGGCATTCTTGTCAATATCTTCGGCGGCATCATGCGTTGCGACGTAATCGCTGAAGGCGTGATCACGGCGGCGCGCGAAGTACGATTGAACGTTCCGTTGGTCGTCCGCATGAAAGGCACGAACGAGGAAATAGGAAAGCGTTTGCTCGAGGAATCGGGTCTGCCGATCATTCCGGCGAACGATATGAGCGACGCCGCAAAAAAAATCATGGACGCCGTCGGTCGGGCATGATGCGCTTGGAGAACTGAAATGTCGATTTTAATCAACCGCAATACCCGAGTTATTACGCAAGGCATTACCGGAAAAACGGGGCAATTCCACACACGCATGTGCCGCGAGTACGCATATGGCGCCGAATGTTTTGTCGCAGGCGTCAACCCGAAAAAAGCCGGCGATAATTTCGAAGGCGTGCCGGTTTATGGCTCCGTCGCCGAAGCGAAAGCAACGACGGGCGCGACCGCCAGTGTGATTTACGTCCCGCCAGCGGGCGCTGCCGACGCAATCTGGGAGGCAGTTGAAGCAGACCTCGATCTGGTCATTTGCATTACCGAAGGGATTCCGGTGCGCGATATGGTCGTGGTACGCAACCGAATGCGTAAAGAAAACAAAAAAACGTTGCTGATCGGACCCAACTGTCCGGGCGTCATCACACCGGATGAAATCAAAATCGGCATCATGCCCGGACATATTCACAAAAAAGGACGAATCGGCGTTGTTTCGCGTTCCGGCACATTGACCTATGAAGCCGTCGCGCAATTGAGTGATTTAGGGCTAGGACAATCTTCGGCGGTCGGTATCGGCGGCGATCCGGTGAGTGGTTTGAAGCACCGCGATATCCTGGAATTGTATAACGATGATCCCGACACCGACGCGGTAGTGATGATCGGTGAAATTGGCGGCTCCGACGAAGAGATCGCCGCGCGATGGGCAAAAGAACACATGAAAAAACCAGTGATCGGATTCATCGCCGGCGTGACCGCGCCGCCCGGAAAAAGGATGGGGCACGCTGGAGCTATTATTTCCGGCGGACAAGGAACGGCGCAAGAAAAGCTCGCCGTATTGGAAGAGTGTCGCATCAAGACGACAAAAAACCCCGCGGAAATCGGCAAATTGTTGAAATCCGTTTTATAAAAATTTTTCTCTTTTTGATTTATTCAAAAGTATTTGATGAAACGTGTTAAAGTCTAATTTTGACTTTGCTCTGTTTTCAATGCTTCAAAATCAGCGCACATTGCTGCAAGTCGCCAATCAAACGGATCGCGGACGTGTCCGTGAACATAACGAAGATTATGTTTTTGCCGACGCCGAAATCGGTCTTTTGGTATTGGCGGATGGAATGGGCGGCTACAATGCCGGAGAAATCGCCTCCAAAATTGCCGTCGAGACGGTGGTGCACGGCATTCGTCAGGCGCTCGACAATGACGAAATCGCTTATTTGGACGGCGCGGTCGATCCCGAAAACGGCTTGATGTATGTCACGACGCTGATGCGGAGGCAGATCATTCAAGCAAACCGCAAGGTTTACGAAGCCTCCATCAACGAACCCGACTGCGAAGGCATGGGCACGACCATCGTTGTCGCGCTGTTTTGCGGCAAACGGTTCACAGTAGCGCATGTTGGCGATTCGCGCGCTTATCGCTGGCGCGAAGGGTTGCTACAACAGTTGACGCGCGACCATTCTTTGCTACAAGAACAGATCGACCATGCCGAGTGGCAAGCTGATCGCGCCAAAGAGTTTCCGCATAAAAATTTGGTCACCCGCGCTTTGGGCGCGGACCGGCATGTGCAGGTAGACATCGCGGAATTCGATGTTCTGCCCAATGATGTTTTCATGCTGTGCTCGGATGGCTTGACCGACATGCTGGACAGAGCCGCAATCAGCCGTATTTTAGGAGAATACCCTGCCGCTCCTGCTTCGGAAGTTACCGCCCATCTGATCGACGCGGCGAATAAAAAAGGGGGTCGCGACAATATTTCAGTAATATTATTATATGCCCCGACAAAACCAACTACGGCAAAAAAAAAATGAAAACGAAAGCTTTTCATTGTTGCACGGATAACCAGAAAAACGGAATATCGCTTCTCCTTACGACGTGAGACCGCACTATGGCAAAGTTACTTCTTTTTCTTCAGGACGGGAGTTCAAAAGAAATCCTATTCGACAAGGATAGGATCACGATTGGTCGTCGCAGTGACAACGATGTGCCGCTGCCGTATCCAGCGGTTTCGGGACGACACGCGGTCATTTCTTTTTTGCCGCCGGAAAAATGTTTCATCGAGGATTTGAAAAGCACGAACGGTACATTGCTGAACGGTCATCTGCTGACCGAGCGCAAACAGTTGAAAGACCGCGATCAGGTCGATATCGGCGGACAGAAGTTCGTATATCTGGAGGGCAAAACCCGCGCCATTGCGACGGCAACATCGCCTCCTTTGTCGTTGGCGGATAAAAACACGAAAGTGCCGCGTAAACCCGCTACTATGTCTTCAGCGCACGATGCGCCCGATTTCGGATTGTCGCCCGCGCACGGATACTTGAACGCGGGCGGTACATCACCGATGACCGCGCATACCGAAGCGCCGTCGCCAACCACCGAGGTCATGGATGATGAAGAGTATAGCGGCTTGCATTTCCCGACGATATTCAAAACCGCGGCGGCAAACAGAGTGAAAAACCAAAAGAAAACAGAACCTAGTCCTTTGCCCGCGTTGGATACTTCATTGGTGAAAGCCACTCAGGATGAACTGGAAGAAGAAAATGAAAACCTGTTTGAGGAAACGTCTGTCTCAATGCCTTCACCAATAGCGGTCATCGAAGCGTTATCAGGACCAAACAATCACCGCCGTTTGTTGTTGCGCCCGGGTGAATATGTTTTGGGACGACCGGGATTGCAGCTTGCCGTAGTACAGGTCAGAAGTAACGAATGCCGCTTGTTACCGATGGAAGGCGAGCCGCCACTGGAATTGCGTGGAGAAACCGTGCCGCCCGACGGCATGTTGCTGGAAGACAACGATCGATTCACAGTAGGACATTCACCATTGCAGTTCCGACTTTTGTCGCAACAAAGCAGCATGAACTCGACACCAGACAGCTCGCTTGACGAAAATGTTGCTTCCGTAGAGCGTTAAAAAACTGTAGTGGGTTGAGCGGATTCCGATTCGGCGCGAGCATCAATCCTTGACATATCATGCGGATGATGCACGCATTTCGCGGTTTGCTTGGTCTTCACCATGAATCTTCATCGTAATTTGCTTTTGCTCTGGGCGGAACAGGAACAGCTCGATTCGGCGCGTTTGCCGGAGGCGTTGCGGTGGGTCGGCGCTTTTCCCGCGGTGGAGGACTGGCGGCGATTCGCGGATCGGTTGTTGCTGGCGCTGGCGGTGCTGGCCTTGTCTTCCGGCGTGATTTTCTTTTTTGCCTACAACTGGGAGGCGCTGGGGCATTTCAGCCGTTTCGCGCTGGCGGAAGGCGCGTTGGCGTTGGCGCTCCTGGGCGTCTGGCGGCTGGGGCTCACGCGCCTCGGCGGGCAGGTCAGTCTTTTTGCCGCCGTCCTGTGCCTGGGCGCGTTGCTGGCGTTGTTGGGACAAACCTATCAGACGGGCGCGGATGTCTGGGAACTCTTCGCCGTTTGGTGCGTCCTCATTCTGCCCTGGGCGCTGTTGGGGCGGCAGGCGTTGCTGTGGCTTTTCTGGCTGATGCTCCTCAATGTCGCGCTGTCGCTGTATCTGTTCAAACCGCGATTCTTTGAATCCGGTCTCGATTGGCAGACGTTTTTCTTCGTCAATCTGTGCGCGCTGGCCTTGTGGGAAGGCGCGAGGCGGCGATTCGCCGAATTCGACTGTCGTTGGGCGCCGCGTCTGGTGGCGCTGGCGGCGACCAGTTATGTGACCTATGGCGCGGTGGTCGGCGTGTGGGCGGTGTGGGGATCGCCTTTCGTCAACCTGGAGGATGACGGCGGCGGCGCGCTCTTGATCTGGGCGCTGTGGGCGGCGGGTTTCGGGTATTTTTATCGCTATCGCGCGCGGGATTTCTTCATGCTCGTGCTGGTTGCCGCTTCCTCTCTCCTGCTGGCGGCTTCGGCGCTGATACGCCTCCTGGAGGAATACTGGCGGCAGTTCGGCCACTTTACGGCGTTCCTGTTGGTGGGCGTACTGGCGATCGGTATTGCCCTGGGTGTGGGCGCCGGCCTGTGGCGCATCCATAAGCGCATGGCTGCCGAAACACAGGAAAAGCGCATGGGAGAAAACGCATGAAGCCGCAGGAACTCTGGAATACGCTTCATGCCGCCGGGTTCACGCGGCAGGCGGAAATGCCCGCCGTCGCGCCGCGCGCGCCCTGGTACATGGAGGCGATGCTGTTTATCGCGCTGTGGACGGGCGCGGCGTTTGTCGTCATCGCGTTCGTGGCTTTCGCGGAAGACTCTCCTGCCGCGTATCTTTTCTTTGGTCTGCCGCTGTCCGCTCTGGCCTGTTGGCTTTTTCGCGCCTATCCGGCGCATTTTTTTCTCGGCCAGCTTGCCCACGCGGTCAGCCTGTGCGGGGCGGGATTGATCCTGTTCGCGCTTTTTGAGGAGGTGAGGGGGTATGAGGCGCAGCTTTACCTCTCGTTGGCACTCGCCCTCCTCGTGTTTTGCGCCATGAACAACTTTGTGCAACGCCTGGTCGCGGTCAGCGCGGCATTGTTCGTCGTCACCGCGCTTTGTCATTACTACTGGAAAGATGCCCGGTTCCTGTGGCTGGAATGGTTGTATGCCGGTTGCGTCTTTGCTTTTGTCCTAGTCTGGCAGCGGGAAATGCAAACGCTTCGCTACCCTCGCAGCCAGATCTGGCGCAGCGTGGGCTACGCGCTGGCGCTGTTCCTGTTGGTGGCGATGAACTTTTCCCTCATGCTGGCGTCGAATTCAGGGTGGATTGATTCAAGGGGGATTACCGAGGCGACGCGGGAATCCGCGCTTGTCATGCTGGCGTTGCGCGTCCTGTCGGGGCTGACGCTGTTCTGGTTTGCCGCCTGGCTCCTGCGCAGGGAAAAACTGTCCTTTTCCCGCCGTCCCGCGCTGATCCTCCTGGGACTCGCGCTGGGCGTCGCCTTGCTGGGGATGAAAATGCCCGGCATCGCCGTTGCCCTCCTGATCCTCGTCACCGGCTTCGCGGCCAACGCGCCGGTGCTGCTGGGCATCGGCGTGGTCATGTTGCTGAACGTATTTGCTCAGTATTACTACTGGCTGGAAGTGAGTCTGCTCTACAAGTCGCTCTATCTGCTGCTGACCGGCGGCGTCCTGCTGGCCTGCCGCCTGGCGCTGCGGTGGCGGGAGACGGGAGACAGGAAACAGGAGACAGACACGCGCGAGGAGAATGGGGATGAATAGGGACGAGATACGCAAGGCGTTGGCGCTCGTGGCCGGCGTGCTGATCCTCATCGGTGTCAATTACGTGATCTACTGCCGCGAAAACCTGCTGAGCGCGGGAGAGGCGGTGTTTCTGGAACTCGCGCCAGTCGATCCGCGTTCCCTGATGCAGGGCGATTACATGGCGCTGGATTTTCAGGCGGCGCGTGATATCAGCGAGGCATTTGACTCGGACGACGATCGCCATCCCCAACGCGGCGTCGCGGTGTTGCGCCTGGATGAACGCGGCGTCGGTCATTTCGCGCGTCTGGGCGAATGCGCGGCGCTCGCGGACGATGAACGATGCATACGCTACCAGCGCCGACGCGGCGGGTTTCGGTTCTGGCGCGGCGGGATTCAGCTTTCCACCAACGCCTTCTTTTTTCAGGAAGGCACGGGCGAGCGCTACGAGGGGGCGCGCTACGGTGAATTCCGCGTCGCGCCAAACGGCGTCGCGCTTTTAAAGACCCTGCGTGGCGCGGATTTGCAATTGCTGGACGACGCGCCGATGGCGCCATCGGCGCCATAAACCCCGATATTTTCCCGGCGGGTATTTTCTATCGCCGGGCGAAGTTGTAGGTTTGAACGAAGTCATGTAAATGATCTTTGAATCATTGCGGCAATCGCAGTGGTAAGGATTCCTTGAGCTTCAGACAAATGGGAAAATACCGCAACGCTTCGCTAGCGATCTCGTACTCTTTGGCTATGCCGTATCGCTCGACGCGCTGCCTGAAGTCGTCGTGGCGCTGCCATGTAGAACCTGTTCCATAAAGCCTCCCGCCGATTTGAAAGTAAAGTAACGTCGGCAAATGCCGGAACTAAACGATCAGAAAATCAGGCTTGCTCTTTGGCGCAAGCGCAAGACCTGATCATCACAGAACATCCTGATGAGAGGCATGCCTTAGAAAGGAACGGGGAATACCTAACCCGCTTGGACAGAGACGCTCAAATGAAGAGAGTTATCTTTTAAGGTACGAATGAGTCATGACTAGGCTCAGGAGGGTATCACTCTCATTGTGACCGATGCGTTCTGAACCCAGCAGCGACATCTTCATTTTTGCAGATACGTCATTCTTCTCCAATCATCGCTTCGTAAGCGGCGGCATCGAGTAAACCGTCGATAGCTTTGGCGTCGACGGGTTTGATTTTGAAAAGCCACGCTTCATAAGCGTCTTGGTTGATCGTTTCCGGCGCGCCGCGCACCGTGTCGTTGACTTCGACGACCGTGCCCGCCAGCGGCGCGTAAATATCGGATGCCGCTTTCACTGATTCGATCACGGCGCAAGCTTCTTTATCCGTCAACGCGCGACCGACTTCAGGAAGTTCGATAAACACTAAATCGCCGAGCGCGGCTTGCGCGTGGTCGGTAATACCGACGCTGATATTGCCGTTTTGTTCGACACGCGCCCATTCGTGGCTATCGGTGTATTTCAAGTCATTGGGAATCTGGCTCATGGTATCTCCTTATTCATAAATCAACGTCAAATTTATAAGTCTATGATGATCTTGCCGTGTCGGACAAACGGCGGTTTGACAACGCGCGCGGCAAGTGTTTTATTACGTATGACGACATGAACGATATCGTTGTCGGCGACGGCGACGGGAACGCGCGCCAACGCGATAGAGCGATTCAAAGTCGGGCTGAATGTGCCGCTGGTGATTTCTCCGTCGTAGGACGCGCCGCTGCGGACTATTTGATGCGCGCGTAAAACGCCACCACTGTCGAGCAACGATAACCCGACGAGGCGATAAGTCGGCTTGAACGTAAGCAATACCGCTTTGCCGACGAAATCACGCGCGCTTTTGAGGTCGACCGTCCAAGCCAATCCCGCTTCCAGCGGCGTGATGGTTTCGTCCATTTCCTGACCGTAAAGCGCCATCCCCGCCTCCAGACGCAATGTATCGCGCGCGCCCAATCCGCAAGGCTTGACTTGCGCTTGCAGCAATTTTTGCCAAAGATCGACAATCGTTTGATGCGGCGCGATAACTTCAAATCCATCTTCGCCGGTATAGCCGGTACGCGCGACGAAACAATCGCCGTCGAAAATCGAAGAAAAAGAAATCAACGACGACGCTTTTTCAATCGACGGGAAAGCGCGCCACAGTTTTGTCGCGGCATGAGGTCCTTGTACCGCAAGCATTGAAAGATCGGCGCGGCGCGTCAAAGAAAGGTGAGGCGAATGGCTGTTGCGCAGTTGTTCGAGCCAAGCGATGTCTTTTTCGGCAGTCGCCGCGTTGATGATCAGACGAAAAAACGTTTCATTGATGAAGTAAACGATCAAATCATCAATTACGCCGCCATTTTCGCGTAACATGCACGAATACAAAGCGCGTCCGCCGTCTTGCAATTTATCGACGTTATTTGCCAGCGCGTAACGCAAAAAATCGCGCGTGCCCGCACCCTGCGCATCGACGACCGCCATGTGCGAGACATCGAACATCCCCGCATCGCAACGCACCGCGTGATGTTCGTCGATTTGCGAACCATAATTGACCGGCATCTCCCATCCGCCAAAATCAACCATCCGCGCATTGAGCGCATGATGCGCGGCATTCAAAGCTGTCTTTTTGAGCATGATATGTTCGTCAGAAAAAAGTAGATTGTGCGCCGCGCCGAGCGATATTGTCAAAGTCCGGTCAGCAGCGGCGAAAACGTCTAAGGAAGCGCTGATTTATTCGATTATTTTACCGAAGCAGCAACGAAGAACATCGAATTTCAAAATTTGTTCAGCCGGAAACGCCAAATGACCTCAAAGCCTTTCAAAATGTAAGGAAGGCGCCTAACGCTTGAACGAAGTGTTAGGCGATGGTCGGCGAAAGAGCGCAAGCGTTCGAGACCGCGAGGCGTCAACATGATGACCGACATGGACAAATACTGGAGTTTCGCGTTGACGATGTTTCTGGCATTCGGCGCGACATTCGAAACGCCGGTCGTCGTGTTGGTACTGGTCATCATGGAAGTCGTCTCTGTCAAACAACTCAAAGAGGCTCGCCCTTATATCATCGTTGGCGCGTTTGCGTTAGCCGCCGTCATCACGCCGCCGGATGTGTTGTCGATACTGTTTCTCGCGTTTCCTTTGTGGTTCTTGTACGAATTCGGCGTGTTCCTCGCCGGTTTTCTCAGAAAACGAAGAATAGGGAACGAAGAGCAAGAAACGGAAAGTTAAACGAAAAGGCGGAATCTTCCGCCTTTTCGTGAGTTACTTTCTATCGAGTTACTTTCTATCGAGTTACTTTCTATCGAGTTACTTTCTATCGAGTTACTTTCTATCGAGTTACTTTCTATCGAGTTACTTTCTATCGAGTTACTTTCTA
>JAISYH010000026.1 GCA_031270015.1 Burkholderiales bacterium
CCGCGTCATTTCGGTTAAATGCCGATAATTCGGCGCGCGTAATCCGGCATTGCGTATGGCGCGACGCAACGTGTGTCGCGCCAGATCGTCGGGTAATCGTGTGAAGTCATCGAGTGAAATCGGAAAATCGGAAGGAAACTCGATGATAGAAGCGGGCAAGGATTGGTCGATCATCGAGGCGACATCCGCTTGTAGCAGAGCGGCGCGCGCAAGCGTTTTCCGGTAGGCGGGAAATGCTTGCGCGATTACGGGAAAAACACGATGGCGCAGATAATTTCGCTTAAAACCAATATCCCCATTGCTCTCATCTTCAATCCAGCGTAAACGACGTACCGCTGCGTATTCGGCGAGTTTTTGACGAGGCAGTATAAGGAATGGTCGCCATAAAGCGATATTGGCATCATAACGTGGTTGCCATGACGCCATCGCCGCTAATCCATGCGGACCCGCGCCGCGCAACAACTGCAATAAAAGCGCCTCCACTTGATCGTCTTGATGATGTGCCAACGCAATGGTATCGGCTTGGGCTTCGATAGCCATTGAACGCAGGGCGGCGCGGCGCGCGTTTCGCGCTTCTTCTTCAAGACTGCTTTGCGGTATTCGTCGCAGTTCGATTTTACGAAACAAAAAAGGAATGTCACGCTCGGCACAGAACGTTTCGCAGAACGACAGCCAATCATCGGCATGAGGTGAAATGCCATGATGCACATGCGCCGCGATGATACGGACGATGTGTGGCGTTTGCAAGCGATGCAATGCGTCCAGCAGCACGACAGAATCCAATCCGCCGGAAAAACCGACCAGCACGGACGCGGGATGATCGAATTGCGTGACGGCAAACGAAATGGCGTCTTGAATCGTCGCGTCGCAAGATGGCGTATTCATCAGAAATTAAAAAAATGATTGAGCGCGATAAAAGCTAATAACGTATAGACGGCGGCGAGTAAATCGTCGAGCATCACACCCATGCCGTTTCTCATAAGACGGTCGATATTACGAATCGGCAGCGGCTTGACAATATCGAAAAAACGGAATAACACAAAAGCGATTAAAACAGTGATCGGCGTGACGCCAGTGACGAAAAGCACGATTGTAAACGCGGCGATTTCATCGATGACGATACCGCTATGATCGTGTTCGTCCAAATGTTTGCCGGTAATTTGCGCCGCCCAAGCGCCGACGATCAGCAACAGAATGATCGTGATTATCGAGGCGGTGGGATATTGTTGGGAAAGCCAAGCTATTGGAATCGCGGGCAGCGTACCCCAAGTGCCGGACGCGGGACGCAATAATCCCGTACCAAAACCCAACGCGATGAAATGCGCGGGGTGTTGAAACAAAAAACGATAAGGGATGCGTGAAGTTTTAGTCAAGGTTCTTGATCCGTCGTTGAAAGATTGAGAAAAACACGCCGCCAGTATATCAATGACTCGCTATCGCGCGGGAGAACATAAAAAAAACGATACCGACGATTATCGGCGTCAAACCGAAAGCAAAAACTTTCCCCGTAACGAGAGATAGAGGTGAACGAAGCGACCGCGAAATCTACGAACATAAGGTTAAGGAGATATTTTTTCTCTCTTTGATGGTTTTGACTCCGGCTTTTTTCGGGAAAAGGGATCGTTTTTATTCATAATTTTCTGTCCGTTGATAGAAAATGATCGAACGCATGAGGCGGTTTATCAAGTATCCGTTGCCGTTCGTCCAAAATCACGAGCCCTGTTTCTTTCGTAATGACGCCAATTCGAGAAAGCGACAAGGTCAAATTTTTCCCGATGTTTTCCAATAGATTGCGCTTCGACGGCGGCGCTGTAAAACAGAGTTCATAATCGTCACCGCCGGCGAGCAAGCAATGGAGCGCCAATGGACGCGCGTCGGCGTTCAGCAGACGGTCGAGTATCGGCGATCTGGGAATCGTGGCAAGGTCGACGTACGCGCCGACGGCGGAAGCGTCGAGAATGTGGCGCAAATCGCCGATCAACCCATCCGAAATATCGAGCGCGGCGGTGGCGACGCCACGCAATTGCAAGCCGAGTTCAACGCGCGGTTGCGGCGTTTCCAGGCGTTTGCGCATTTGGGACAATACCCCCGCGCCTAATATGATTTGTCGGGTCAGAATCGCCAGCGCCAATGCCGCATCGCCGAGCGTTCCTGATACCCAGATATCGTCGCCTACCTGCGCGCCGTGTCGGGTGAGGGCGGCATCGGGCGATGTTTCACCGATGATCGTGACGGTAAACGAACGCGTACCGCGCACGGTGTCGCCACCGATAAGCGCGACCCGATAGCGGTCAGCGAGCGCGTAAAAACCTCTGGTGAATTCGTCAAGCCATTCGGTGTTGCTGTCGGGGATGCTGCTTGATAATAACGCCCAGCGCGGCATGGCGCCCATTGCCGCGATGTCGGAAAGGTTGACGGCGAGTACTTTGTGTCCAAGCGAAGCGGGTGCGACATCGGCGAAAAAATGGCGACCTTCGTTGAGCGTATCGACGGAGATGACCAACACGCATTCGGGCGATGGCACAATAATCGCCGCGTCGTCGCCGACGCTCAAACGCACCGCCGGATCGTCGGACGGTCGATTGAAAAAGCGGCGGATAAGTTCAAATTCGTTCAAAATCGAATCCATCAATGATGCAACCGGCTTGCCGCATTTCCTGTAACGCGCGTTCGCCATCGTCAACGTTGACATTCACCGCGGCAATCGCGTCGCGCAGAACGGTGACTTCGTAACCAAGATGGCGTGCGTCGAGCGCGGTGGCGCGTACGCAATAATCGGTCGCTAAACCGCAGACAAACAGATGGTGAATCTTCGTCGTTTTCAACCGCGCGTCGAGATCGGTGCCGTTGAACGCGGAGTAAGCATCTTTGTTTTCGCTCGTACCTTTAGAAATGATCACGGCGTTTTGCGGAATGTTCAATACGGAAGCGAAACACGCGCCTTGCGTATCGACAACGCAATGAGCAGGCCACGCGCCGCCTTGTTTCACAAACGAGTAATGCAGGGGAGGATGCCAGTCGCGCGACAAATAGATCGGCTTGGCTTGCGCGGCGAACATATCGAGATAACGGCGGCAAGCAAACGCCGCATGATTGCCATCGGCAACGGCGAGCGCGCCGCCCGGAAGAAAATCATTTTGCAAATCGACGATCAATAAAGCGGAATCTTGCGGGAGATTTTTCGGAAAGGCGGGATCCATAGGCTTCTCCAGTGAGATAAAACACAGAAAATACGAACATATTCTACTCCCGATTATCAGCGCTTGTCGCAACACCCAACATGTTCGCGCGCGATCTTGTGTAGGCGGTTTCCGGCACGAGCTTTCAGGACGAAAATGAAATCGGTGATTTCCTGCCATATAATCCATGTCGTTACGGAAACCGAGCGCGGATATCTGCGTTCGAGTGATGGATGAAGTACGGTCGGCGCGAGCCGAATAAATTCTATAGGCGTTATGATGACGCTAGATTCGGAAAGGACGCGGAAAATATGGAGAGTGAAGAGGTGCGCGCGCAAATTTATGAGTGCCTTTTGCCCGATGTCGAGGCGACACGGGCGTTGGGCGCGCGGTTAACCGACCATATGAGCGGCGGCATGGTATTGACCCTTTCGGGGGATTTGGGCGCGGGGAAAACGACGCTGGTGCGAGGAATGCTGCGCCATTTAGGTTTCACCGGCGCCGTGAAAAGCCCGAGCTACGCTTTGGTTGAAGAATATCCCTTTTCGCGTTTATACTTTTATCACTTTGATTTTTATAGATTTCGAGACCCCGAAGAATGGGAGACCACCGGTTTTGCCGAATATTTTCGCCACGACGCATTATGCGTGATCGAATGGCCGGAGAAACTAGGGGATCGCTTGCCGCCAGTCGATATTGCGTTGACTTTGTCTTGGGTGTCGGAAATGGGCGAAACGCGCCGCGCCCAATTAATTGCACGAACAGCGATGGGTAGCGCATGTCTGAATATGATCGCGCATCTTTCTTGATCGTCTCGCTGACCCGTCGCCGATTCTTACGTTGGAGCGGCGTTTTGGCGTCGGCGTTGACGTTTCCCGCATTACAAGTATTCGCGTCCGCGCAAAAAACCATCACGCGCTTTTGGCCTTCAGAAGAATACACACGGCTGGTGATTGAAACAGAACATGAAGTGCCGTTTCGGGTGATGACATTGAACGATCCGTATCGTTTGGTGTTGGATATGGAAAAACTCGATTTATCACCGGAACTGACGGAGTTGGCGACGCAGTTCGACGGCAATGATTCGTACATTGCGGGTATCCGCATAGCGCGTTATAACGAAAAGGTCGTGCGTTTAGTGTTTGATCTCAAGACGAAGATCAATCCGCAGGCGTTTACATTGAAGCCGATTGCCGGTTTTGGGTATCGGCTGGTGGTTGATCTTTATCCGAAAGAGTCGTTCGATCCGTTGCTTGCTTTGGTGCGTGAATTCGAAGCGCAAAACAGCGTGGACGCGCTGGAAGAAAAATATGCTGACGATGAAGAATTGCTGGCGTTGGTGCGCGAATATGAAAAACGTGGCGAAGAAGCGGTGAAAGGAACGCTGCCCGCGCCTACGCCCTCCGAACCGCCTTCCAAACTGCCTTCCCAATCGCTACCGACGGCAAAACCGCCTGCTAAACCGCGTCCGATCATAGTTATGCTCGACCCCGGACACGGTGGGGAAGACCCGGGCGCAATCGGCAAACGTGGCGTGCGCGAGAAAAACGTCGTGCTGTCGATTGCGCGCATGGCAAAGAAATTGATTGATGCCGAACCCGGAATGCGCGCTATGCTGACGCGCGACGGCGATTACTTTGTGCCGTTGCGGCGGCGTGTCGAAAAAGCGCGACGGGTCAAAGCCGATCTCATGGTGTCGATTCACTCTGATGCCTTTACCAAAAGCAGTGCGCGCGGCTCGTCGGTGTATGCGTTGTCAGAACGCGGCGCGACTTCGGAAGCGGCGCGTTGGTTGGCGAACAAAGAAAACGATGCCGATTTAGTCGGCGGCATCAATATCAAAACGAATGACACGACATTGGCAAGAACCTTGCTCGATTTATCTCAGATGGCGCAAATCAAAGTGAGTTTACAAGTCGGCGCATTGATCTTGAAAGAATTGTCTCAACATAACCGTTTACACAAAGACAAAGTAGAACAAGCGGGATTCGCGGTATTGAAAGCGCCGGATATTCCCTCGGTGCTTGTAGAAACGGCATTCATTTCCAATCCGGAAGAAGAAGCCAAATTGCGAAACAGCGAACATCAACGACGTTTCGCTCGCTCGATTGCGCAAGGCGTGAAACGGTTTTTTCAGCAGAATTCGCCGCGCTCGTATTCTTGATACCTATGTGTTAAATTGCGGGCGCATGGTACAATCATTTTATGGTTCGTTTTTTCGTTCTTTTTGTCATATTACTGGCGGCGTTATTCGCTTTCGAATTAACGCCGTGGGCTGATCGTTGGTTTATCGAACCGTGGACGGTCATGCTTGCCGATATTTCCACTTGGCTGGTGACTTGGTTTGACGCTGAAGTGGAATCGGTCGGACGGGTGATGCGCAGTTTGAGTAACGGTTTTGCCGTCTCGATTGAAAAGGGCTGCAATGGAATTGAAGCGACGATCGTATTGATTTCGGCGATATTGGCATTTCCGGCATCATGGAAACATAAAATTATCGGTATTCTCAGCGGCTTCATCGCGGTGCAAGGGTTGAACGTCGTTCGCGTGATCACGCTTTTTTATCTCGGGCAATGGAATGAAAAAGTATTTGAATGGGCGCACCTTTACGTTTGGCAAGCGTTGATCATGCTCGATGTACTGATTGTCTTTCTGGTATGGATACGCTTGTTGCCCGCGCAACGTGACGGAGGAGGTGGTGGCGCCGAAGATGGCGGCGCGGTCTCTTCTGGAAGCAGCGTATTGGTCTAGTCCTTTTCTCGTCCAATCAAGTTTTAAAAACAAATATCAAATATAGGGTGTCGCGATATACTCAATATTATTGTGACTTTATGCTCTCAAAATTTTTATATTATTATGAATCAAGAAAGATATTCCTCAATAGCGCCCCATGACTGTCGATGAAAACAAGAGTAAGGATGATGCCCCGATGTCGTTGCCCGCTATGCTGAAAAATTACCGCTCGCCATTATTGCGCTTTGTGATCAAAGTGTTCATTTGGTTGCCGCTGATGTTCGCGCTGTGGTATTTGACGACGCCAATATTAGCCGCTCCGGTGAAATGGCTGACGCAATGGTTGACGCAAGCGGCGTTCGGCGACTTGGTGCAACAAGTTACTTTTGCGCCGCCCGTTCTTGAATTTGTCACTTCATTGCGTAGTGGCGAACTATCTGCTGGCGCGGTAACCAGTGGCTTCATCAGTGTCGAAGTCAATGCGCTACTCTATTCGTTCGGATTGCCAATGTATGCGGCGTTGATTCTGGCAGCGGGTGGCAAGGGTATGTGGCGAAGACTATTGGTCGGTTATCTGGTCATGCTTCCCTTCATCGTTTGGGGCGTGACCGCCGACTTTCTCAAGAATATCACCTTCTCGGCGGGAGCGTTTGTCGCGTCGCAAGCCGGTTTTTCGTCGTTACAAAGGGAGTTCATCGCTTTCGCCTATCAGTTTGGCGCGTTAATATTACCGACGGTTATTCCGGCAATGACTTGGGTATTGACGCACCGCCGCTTCCTCGAATGTCTGCGTGGTGAAATGAACGCCATTGACGGTGTGAAGAAAAGTTGATCTGTTCCAGCAGTGCGTTGTACCATTTTTATTTTTTTTACACACCTGATACCTCATTTTTGACTATCGGTCTTGCCTAAGACGATTTTTACCGTTTCAATGAATAGTATGCTTTCATTGGGTGGTTCTATGTTACGACTTTTCTCTTTGATACTGGTTCTGTTGACTTTGACGGGCTGCGCTTCAGTGCGCATACAGAATGCTTGGATGAACGAGCAATATCGTGATACACGTTTCACGCGTTTTTTTGTATTGGCGCAGCATGAAACGACCACCGACCGCCGTTTGATGGAAGATACCCTGGTTTCCGCAATAGAAAAAACGGGACAGAAGGCGAGCGCTGGTTACCGTTTTCTCCCAGGCGATGATCGGGCAGAAAAGGAAGAGATTACAAAGGCGTTACGCGCGGCGAACGCCGATACGCTGTTGCTTGTGCAAACCAAAGGAACGAAAACGCGAACACAGGTATCCACGCAAATTACGCCTACGTTGATGTGGCATGGTTGGTATGGCTGGTACAACCAATGGTATACGATGCCGGTCGTTTATCAGTATGAGGTCGCGGTGATCGAAGCGTCGTTGTTTGACGCCAACCAGGATAACCTTATTTGGAGTGGCGTTGCTGAAATGATTCTTCCGTACTCAAATAAAATTTCTGAGTTCTCGATCCGCCTCGTTAAAGAATTACAGACAGCAAGGTTACTCGCAAAACCACAAAAAGAGAAGCAATAAATATCGGTTTGTTTGTGACTTTTCGAGAAGAAAAAGCGTTATTTAACGTTATTTTCACGTGTTCGGCTTAATATATTTAACCTCTGAGCGAAAGAGGTTTAATGAATCATTGCCGCTTTCAGAAAATGGATTTCAGTTTCAAAATTTCGCTATAATTGCGCTCACATTTATCGGCTGGCTGATATAATCCGACCAATTCAATCGAGAATCCCAACGAAAACGGCTAAGGAATAAACAATGTTGCAAAGCTATCTGCCGATTCTTTTACTGATTTGCGTAGGCGTCGTTCTAGGTTTGATCATGTTGATATTGGGACTCAAGCTCCCCAACGCGAAACCCAATGCCGAAAAGAGCAAACCTTACGAAAGCGGTTTTGACGCGCGCGAGGACGCGCGTTCTTCTTTCAATATCCGTTATTACTTGGTTGCGATTCTATTTATTCTTTTCGATATCGAGCTGGTATTTTTATTACCTTGGGCAGTGGCGTTACCGGAAATCTCGCCGGCGGCTTTCTGGTCGATGCTGATGTTTCTAGGCATACTCGGTTTAGGCTTGTTATACGAATGGCGGCGCGGCGCGCTGGAATGGGACTGACAAGGCAAAAGATGAACGCAAACACCGAACAGACCGTCAAGACGTTGAATGAAGGCGTCGCGCAACACGGTTTTGCAATGGCGAGATTGGCAGATTTGGTCGCTTGGGCGCGCGACGGTTCGATGTGGCCTGTGACCTTCGGTTTGGCGTGTTGCGCTATGGAGATGATGCACGCGGGCGCGTCGCGCTATGATCTCGATCGTTTCGGCACGATGTTTCGTCCGAGTCCACGTCAAGCTGACGTAATGATCGTTGCTGGAACGTTGACCAATAAAATGGCGCCCGCGTTACGACGTATCTACGATCAAATGCCCGAACCCAAAACGGTGATTTCGATGGGTTCTTGCGCCAACGGTGGCGGTTATTATCATTATTCTTATTCGGTCGTGCGCGGTTGCGACCGTATCATTCCGGTGGATATTTATGTGCCGGGTTGCCCGCCGACAGCAGAGGCTCTGGTCTATGCGATTTTGCAACTGCAAAACAAAATCTGGCGGACGAGAGTAGTGAAACGATGAAAATATCGCTGAAACGTCTCGACATTGCGTTGCGCGACGATTTTGCGCGATTATTCGATATTGACGCGCCACAACGCGGAGATTTGCAACATGCTTTCAACGAACTGACGCTGGAAGTTCCGGCGAACACGCTTTTTGCGACGATGCAACGGCTGCGCGATCTTCCACAATTCGCGTTTGACACACTTGTCGATATTACTGGCGTGGATTATCTCGATCATCGAAACAAACCTAAAACCGCTGTTTCGCGTTTTGCCGTAGTTTATCATCTGTTGTCTACGACGCATAATCATCGTTTGCGCGTTCGCGCGTTTCTCGACGACGATCACCTCGAAGCGCCAAGTATGGTTCCGTTATGGCAAGCCGCGAACTGGATGGAGCGGGAAACATTCGATATGTTCGGTTTTGTTTTTACCGATCATCCTGATTTGCGCCGTATTCTGACCGATTATCATTTTGAAGGATATCCATTCCGAAAAGATTTTCCGTTGTCTGGACATTTGGAAATTCGATACGACGAAAAACAGCAACGCATCGTTTACGAGTCGGTGACGATTCCACCGCGCGATAATGTGCCCAATGTCGTCCGTGAACCGGATTACGCCGATAACGCGGCAAAGAAAAAGGATTGACGATGTCTGAATTTCATCATTATGAATTGAATTTCGGACCGCAACATCCATCGACGCATGGTGTTTTACGGCTATTATTGACATTAGACGGTGAAGTTGTTGTCAAAGCAGACCCGCATATCGGCATGTTGCATCGTGGCACAGAAAAACTAATAGAACATAAAACATATCTGCAAGCGCTTCCTTATATGGAACGTCTCGATTACATGTCGATGATGGGCAACATGCACGCTTACTGTATCGCTGTTGAGAAATTGGTAGGGATAGATGTTCCGTTACGCGCGCAATACATTCGCACGATGTTCGATGAATTGGGACGCATCACCAACCATATGCTGTGGCTTGGCACTTGCGCGCTTGATCTCGGCGCGATGACGATATTTCTTTACTGTAGCCGCGAACGTGAGGCGATCTTCGATATTTTTGAAGCTGCCAGTGGCGCGCGGATGCATACGGCGTACTATAGACCGGGCGGTGTATACCGCGATTTGCCTGATGAAATGCCAAAATACACGCCGACGCCGTTACGCAGTCAGAAAGCGCTCGATGAAATGAACGCGGATCGTCAAGGAAGTTTATTGGACTTTATCGAAAATTTCGCCAAGCAGCTTCCGTCGCGTGTCGATGCGTTGGAAACCTTATTGACTGATAACCGAATATGGAAGCAACGCAATGTCGGCATTGGCGTCATTGCACAGGAGGACGCCATCAAAATGGGTTGCAGCGGTCCAGTGTTGCGCGCTTCCGGCATCGCTTGGGATTTGCGCAAAAAACAACCCTACGCTGCTTACGATAAAGTCGATTTTGACATACCGGTAGGCAAGGAAGGCGATTGCTATGATCGTTATCTGGTGCGTGTCGAGGAAGTTCGGCAGTCAATACGAATCGTTTTACAATGCGTCGATTGGCTGAAAGAAAATCCGGGTGCGGTGATGACCGAAAACCGCAAAATCGCGCCGCCGCCGCGCGCTGAAATGAAAACAAATATGGAAGCGCTGATTCATCATTTCAAATTGTTCAGCGAAGGTTTCCACGCGCCCGCCGGAGAAGTTTATGCGGCGGTGGAGCAAGCCAAAGGAGAGTTTGGCGTATATTTGGTATCTGATGGGGGTAATAAGCCTTACCGCGTCAAGTTGCGTACTCCGGATTTCATTCATTTGTCGATGTTGTCCAAAATGGCGCCCGGACACATGATTTCCGACGTGGTGGCGCTGATCGGTACTTACGATGTCGTTTTCGGTTCGGTAGATAAATAGGAACGAGCGATGAACAAACTTTCCGCCGAATCCTATCAAAAGATCGACGCCGCGATTGCCAAGTATCCGCCGGAACATAAGCAATCGGCGGTAATGGCGGCGCTGACCATTGCGCAAGACGAACGTGGTTGGTTGTCACCCGAAACGTTGAAAGAAATCGCCGATTATTTAGATATATCGCCGCTTGCCGTTTATGAGGTGGCGACTTTTTATACGATGTATCATTTGAAATCGGTCGGACGTTATACGTTGACAGTATGCACCAATTTACCCTGTGCATTACAAGGCGCGAATCGCACAGCGGAACATTTGAAAAAAATATTGAATATCGACTGGGGGGAAACGACCCAAGACGGAATGTTTACGTTGTTGTCCGGTGAATGTATGGGCGCGTGTGGCGAAGGTCCAGTGCTATTGCGTAATAATAAGACAATGTGCGGCAATATGACTCCGCAAGCGGTTGATTCGTTGCTTGCCGAATTGTGCCGTTCTCGAAAAGGAGACGCGGATGTCGGATAATTTCTTTGATTTTGGCGCAGATGCTCTTTTGCTGGCTGGATTGAACGGCAAGAACTGGCGTTTGGAAGATTACGTCGCGCGTGGCGGTTATCGCGCGCTGAAAAAAATTCTTGCCAATCCGGGGCATTGGACATCCGACCAGGTGATCGCCGAAATCAAATTATCCATGTTGCGCGGACGTGGTGGCGCTGGCTTCCCGACAGGGATGAAATGGAGCTTCATGCCCAAAGACGCGCCAGTTAAATATATAGTATGCAACGCCGACGAAGGCGAACCTGGCACATTCAAGGACCGTGACTTATTACGTTATAATCCGCACTTGGTGTTGGAAGGTATGATAATCGCCGGTTACGCGATGGGTTGCCGACGCGGTTATATGTATGTGCATGGTGAAATCTGGGAGGTTTATGAGCGTTGCGAAGAAGCGGTTGCCGAAGCGCGCATGGCGAATTTGTTGGGTAATCATATTTTAGGTAGTTCGTTTTCCTTCGATATTTTCAATCACCACGGCTTCGGCGCATATGTGTGTGGCGAAGAAACCAGTTTGCTCGAATCATTAGAGGGTAAGAAAGGGCGACCTCGTTATAAGCCGCCTTTTCCGGCGAATGTGGGTCTTTATGGAAAGCCGACAACGATCAATAATGTTGAAACGTTGGCGAATGTGCCATTCATCGTCGACAAAGGCGGACAATGGTTCCTTGATCTCAACGGTACGATGGCAGGAGGCACAAAAATATTTTCGATTTCCGGCGATGTCGCCCGTCCGGGTAATTATGAGTTTCCGTTGGGTATACCGTTTTCTAAACTTTTATTGAAAGCGGGAGGAATGCGTGACGGTTTGGGACTAAAAGCGGTAATTCCGGGTGGTTCTTCTGCGCCAGTGTTACCAGCGGCTGTGATGTTGGAAACTAATCTTGATTACGATTCGATTGCCAAAGCGGGTTCGATGATGGGTTCGGGCGCCGTGATCATCATGAATGAGACGCGCTGCATGGTACGCTCTTTATTACGTTTGGCTGAGTTTTACCACGAAGAATCTTGCGGTCAATGCACGCCGTGTCGGGAAGGCACGGGCTGGCTGGTTCGGGTGCTGCATCGTATCGAACACGGAGAAGGACGAGCGGAAGATATCGATTTGCTTGACGATATCGCGCGTAATATTTCGGGGCGTACGATTTGCGCGCTTGGCGACGCGGCGGCGATGCCGATACGTAGCTTTCTCAAACACTTCCGTGACGAGTTTGTTTATCATATCGAACATCGTTCTTGTCAGGTAGCAGATTATGTCTGATGAGATCATGGACAAGAGCGATTGGCTCAATCTCGAAATCAATGGGCAAGCGGTGCGGATGCCACCTGGCAGTACGGTAATGGAAGCCGCGGCGTCCTTGAAAATTTATATTCCACATTTTTGCTACCATAAAAAACTTTCGTTGGCAGCGAATTGCCGGATGTGTTTGGTTGAAGTGGAAAAAATTCCCAAGCCGGTACCGGCTTGCGCAACTGTGATTTCGGAGGGTATGAAAGTCAAGACGCGTGGCAAAACCGCGCTGGCAGCACAGCAGGCGGTAATGGAGTTTTTGTTGATCAATCATCCATTGGATTGCCCAATTTGCGATCAGGGCGGCGAGTGCCAATTGCAGGATTTGGCGTTTGGCTATGGCAAAGGAACGTCGCAATTCAGCGAAGAAAAGCGCGTGGTCGTCGGTAAAGATTTAGGCGCGCTCGTTTCCGCCGCAGAGATGAGCCGCTGTATCCAATGTACACGTTGTACCCGTTTTGCTGAAGAAATCGGCGGTGCGATGGAATTGGGCATGGTCAATCGCGGTGATCGTGCCGAAGTCGTGCCGTTCATCGGCGAAACTTACGATTCCGAAATTTCGGGTAATGTGATCGATCTTTGTCCAGTCGGCGCGTTGACCTCGAAACCGTTCCGTTATCACGCGCGTTCATGGGAATTGATCAAACGCCAGTCGGTATCACCGCACGACGCATTGGGCAGCAACCTTGTCATGCACGTCAAACGCGACAAAGTTGTGCGCGTTATGCCGCAATACAATGAAACGATCAACGAATGTTGGCTTGCTGATCGAGATCGTTTCTCCTACGAAGCATTGAATAGCGAAACGCGATTAACCAAGCCGCTGATCAAGAAAGACGGAAAACTGATCGAAGCCGAATGGCAGGAGGCGTTGCCGCTTGCTGCCGCGCGATTGAAGAATATCATCGAACGCGAAGGCGCTGACGCGCTCGGCGCGTTGATTTCTCCACACGCCACGATCGAAGAAATTGGTTTGTTTACTCGTTTAGTGCGTTCGCTCGGTTGCGAAAATATCGACAGTCGCTTACGCCAGCGCGATTTTTCGGCAGATGATCAACTACAAGAAGCTACATGGTTGGGAATGCCAATCGTCGCCGTGAACGATTTACGCGCTATGTTGTTCATCGGCAGCTTTTTGCGCTTTGATCATCCATTGCTCGCCGTGCGTGTGCGTCAAGCAGCGAAACGCGGCGCAAAAATTTCAAGTTTGCACGCGCAGCGGGCGGATTGGCGTTTGCCGATAACACAAGAGATTATAACGTCGCCGTCTCAAATGGCAGCATCGCTCGCGCAAATCGTGAGCGCCGCGCAGCGCGCGACAAATAAAAACAAAATATTACCCAAAGTATTACGCGGTATCGAGCCTTCACCCGAAGCGACAACAATCGCCAACGATCTTTTGGCGCATCACGAACATGCTGCCATTTTTGTCGGCACTTTTGCGCAACAGCATGAAAACGCTTTTTTATTACGTGGATTGGCGCAATTACTTGCGGAACTGACCGGCGCGACGTTAGGCATATTGCCTGATGCGGCAAACAGTGTGGGCGCGCAACTGTTGAATGCTCGTCCTAAAAACGGTGGCTTGAATGCGCGAACGATGTTTGAGAAAGCGCGTAAAGCATATATTATGTTTAACGTTGAGTTTGAAGACTTGGCACAAGGAGCACAGGTGGCGCAGGCGGCTACCCAAGCTGATTGTGTGGTGGCGTTCTCCGCATTTTATCCGCAAGGTAACAATGCGATATTGCCCGATATCGTCCTTCCGATAACACCGTTCAGTGAAACGTCGGGAACGTTGATGAATATGGAAGGTAGGGCGCAATCATTTCGCGCGGTAATTCCTCCTCTGGGCGCTGCGCGTCCAGGTTGGCAAATATTAGTTACTTTATCGCGCCTGTTCGGTCAGGTTATCGATGAGGATACCCCCGAAGCGGTACGCGTCGCGTTTCTTCCCGACGATGCGGCAATTCACGCGCATTTATCAAATACGATGGAGAAAATAGATATTGTTTTACCGCCCCCGATAGTGCTCGATCAAAATACCTTTGAACGTTGCGCGGCGATTCCGGCTTATTCTATGGACGCGCTGGTTCGCCGTGCCGCGTCATTACAAAAAACACCGTTGGCGGCAGCGCCAACGCTTAGAATTCGTACCGACGATGCGGAAAAAATGAAATTGTCGGTAAACCATCATGTGCGTATTCGTTCGCAAGGCGCGGCAAGCGAAAAAATGGCATTATGTATCGACGACACGTTGGCAAAAGGAACGGTGCGTGTTGATGCCGCACACGATTCGACAAATATGTTGGTGGGCGTTTCGGGTGTGATTACTTTGGAGATTTGCCATGATTGACCATCTGGCCGAGTTCTTCGCGGAATTGGGAATGACCGGAACGGTGATCTGGACGATGATCAAAATCTTATGTATTACCGTGCCGTTGCCGATCATCGTTGCCTTTATCACATTAGCGGAACGGCGAGTCATCGGCGCGGCGCAATGGCGTTTTGGACCAAATCGTGTCGGTCCCAAAGGGTTATTGCAGCCATTCGCCGACGTTCTCAAGATGTTGTTCAAGGAAATCGTTTGGCCTGAACGCGCCAATAAAATGCTTTACATTACGGCGCCACTGCTCGTATTGCTTACAGCGATTGCGTCTTGGGCGGTGATTCCTTTCTCCGATTATTTATGGCTCGCCAATATCGATGCTGGTTTGTTGTATATCATGATGATGAGTTCGATTGGCGTGTACGGAATCATTATCGCGGGTTGGGCGTCAAACTCGCGCTATGCATTTCTTGGCGCGATGCGCTCAACGGCGCAATTGATTTCATACGAGCTTGCCATGGGATTTTCACTGGTTGGCGTAATATTACTTACTAATTCGCTCAATCTCATTGAAATTGTGCGCCATCAAGAGGGTGGTGTTTTGAATTGGCACATCTTGCCTCTATTGCCATTGTTTTTTGTATATTGGTTTGCCGGTATCGCCGAAACGAATCGCCATCCATTCGATATGGCGGAAGGTGAATCCGAGTTGGTTGCCGGTTTTCACGTTGAATATGGCGGTATTACGTTTGCTTTGTTTTTCCTTGCCGAATACATTAACATGATGATTATTTCGGTATTGATCGCAACATTGTTTCTTGGCGGTTGGCTTGCGCCGTTTCCCGTTTTGAACGAACTAACGATTTTTTCTGTCGCGCCCTTGGGCGATGGTTTTTTGTGGTTGGCGCTCAAAGTTGTTTTTTTCCTTTTCGTTTATTTATGGATACGCGCGACGTTCCCACGTTATCGCTACGATCAAATCATGCGTCTTGGCTGGAAAGTATTTATCCCGTTGACACTCATTTGGATTATTTTGGTCGCTATTGCCACACAGTGGTCAAGATTGTTTGGATAAGGCGATGAAACGAATCAAACGGCTTTTCAAAACTTGGCTTTTGTCGGAGATGCGCGCTGGTCTGCGTCTGACGTTGCGGAGGATGTTCGAACCGAAAACTACTATTTTATATCCCGAAGAAAAAACACCCCAAAGCGCGCGTTTTCGTGGAATGCACGCATTGCGCCGTTATGAGAATGGTGAAGAACGTTGCATTGCTTGCAAACTGTGCGAAGCGGTTTGTCCGGCATTGGCAATCACGATAGACTTGGCGGAGCGAGAAGACGGTACACGCCGGACGACGCGCTACGAAATAGACATGACGAAATGTATTTATTGCGGGATGTGCGAAGAAAGCTGTCCAGTCGATTCGATTGTTTTGACAAATATTCATGAGTATCATGGCGAGGCGCATTATGATTTATGTTTTACTAAAGAAATGTTACTGGCGGTAGGCGAACGTTATGAGCAATGGATTGCGCATGATCTCGCAAAGGACATGCCGTATCGCTGATAACACGAAATGAAATGATATGACTTTTTCCGCGTTTTTATTTTATACCTTCTCCGCGATTCTGATCGGATCGGCAATAAGTGTCGTCAGTACACGCCATCCAATCCATTCGGCGCTTTCATTAGTATTGGCTTTCTTTACGACAGCGGCAATCTGGGTAACGCTCGGTGCGGAGTTTCTCGGCTTGGCATTAGTGGTGATTTACGTAGGCGCAGTCATGGTGTTTTTCCTATTCGTGATCATGATGGTCAATGTCCGCGACTTCAAAAAGCCAAAATCAAATTGGCGGGTTTATTTTGTGCCATTGCTATTAGTGGGTGTGCTGATGTTTGCGGAATTGGCGATGTTGATTATCTACAGTACTGGCGGTCGGGGCGCGGTGCCCGAGCCGGAAACGCGTAATACGTTCTTGCTTGGAAAAGCGATGTTCGATCATTATATCTACGCGCTGGAAATCGTCGCGGTTTTACTCTTGTCGGCGATGGTCGCCGCAATCGCATTGACACACAGAAAGACTTCATCTACCAAACGTCAAGTTCCATCTGAACAAATCGCCATTAAACGCGATGACAGAGTGCGGCTTGTCAAAATGGATGTTGTTCGAGATGAAGATGAGCCTGAAGACAATAAAAAGCAAGCGGATAAGTAAGGAATACCACAATGATGATAGGACTTGAGCCAACCTTGACGCATTATTTATTGTTGAGCGCGGCATTATTGACGATCAGTATTATCGGCATGATCGCCAACCGCCGCAATATGCTGACGATATTGATGGCTATTGAATTACTATTATTATCTTCCAATATCAATTTCATCGCTTTTTCGGCTTTTCTTGGCGATATGAATGGGCAGGTGATGACTATGTTTGTTTTGGCGACTGCCGCTGCCGAGTCCGCCATCGGTTTGGCGTTACTTATCGTCGTATTCCGCCGCCGCGGCGAAATCACAGTAGAAACGATCAATATACTCAAGGGGTGACTGTTCGTGAAAATCTTGATGCTTTTGATCATTCTGCTACCACTCATCGCGGCGATCATCGTTGGTTTTTGGGGGCGCCGCTTGCCGCGCGGCGCGTCGCATTTGATTTGTTGTAGCGCTGTCGGCATTTCGATGGTGTTGTCGTTCTATTTGTTGTGGCGAGTCAATCAAGGTTATCGCTTCGATGATGATATTTATACTTGGCTCGATCTTGGCTTTACGCGATTGACTATAGGTTTTCTCATCGATCCATTATCGGTATTGATGATGGCGATAGTCACTTTCATATCTTTTCTCGTGCACGTCTATACGATCGGCTATATGAAAGACGATAAAGGATATGCTCGTTTTTTCGCATATATTTCTTTTTTTACATTTGCAATGCTGATGCTGGTCTCCGCCAATAATTTTCTGCAAATGTTTTTTGGCTGGGAAGGCGTCGGCTTGGCGTCGTATTTATTGATTGGCTTTTGGTACACGCGAGAATCGGCGATCAAAGCAGGGATGAAAGCGTTCTTGATGAACCGCGTTGGAGATTTTGGTTTTATCATTGGTATCTCATTATTATTTGCGACATTGAAAACCGCGAATTTCAGCGAGATTTTCGTCCGTATCGACGAATTGCAAGGATTGACCGTCTCACTGTTTCCCGATTATGAATTACCGTTGATTACGACTATCTGCGTTGCGCTATTCTTTGGCGCGATGGGCAAAAGCGCGCAAATGCCATTGCACGTTTGGTTGCCTGATTCGATGGAAGGTCCGACGCCAATTTCGGCGTTGATCCACGCGGCGACTATGGTCACGGCGGGTATTTTCATGGTTGCGCGGATGAGTCCGGTATTTGAATGGTCGGATACCGTATTGTCGTTGATTATCATCATCGGCGCGACGACGGCGGTTTTTATGGCGATATTGGGGCTGGTACAAAACGATATTAAACGAGTCATCGCATATTCGACATTGTCGCAGCTGGGATATATGACTGTCGCGCTGGGCGTTTCGGCATATTCGATAGCATTGTTCCACCTGATGACGCATGCTTTCTTCAAGGCGCTTTTATTCCTTGCTGCTGGTTCGGTCATTATCGCGTTGCATCATCAGCAGGATTTGCGCAAAATGGGAGGGTTGCGCCGCATTATGCCTATTACTTATATCACGACATTGATCGGCGCATGGGCATTGATCGGGTTGCCTCCATTCGCTGGTTTTTTCTCCAAAGAACCGATTATCGAAGCGACGAAATATTCGACGTTGACCGGTCATCACTATGCTTATATTGCTTTGACGATAGGCGTGTTTCTGACCGCATGTTATACGTTCCGAATGATCTTTCTCGCGTTTCATGGTCAGCCGAGATTTGACGTGCATCATGATCGCGGTTATCAAGCGCCGAAAGAATCGCCGCTCGCGGTGACCGTGCCGTTGATTCTACTGGCAATCCCGTCGATATTTGCCGGATTCTTATTTATCAAGCCGATGTTATTTGGCAATTTCTTTGATCGGTCGCTAGTCGTGGCTTCGGAACATCACGCGATGGTGGATTTGACGGAAAATTGGCATGGTATCGGCGCATATTTTCTGCATATACCGTCAACGCCGGCATTTTGGCTTGCGTTGTTGGGCGTCGTCGTCGCTTGGTTCTTCACTTTGCGCCAACCGCAAGCAAGCGCGGTATTGATACGCACGTTTACACCCTTATATAAGTTTTTGATTAATCATTTTTATTTCGATGCGTTTTATGAAAAAATCATCGCGCGTGGTACGGTGGCGTTCAGCCGCATGAGTACGCTAGTCGTCGAAACGATGGGTATCGAAGGTTTCCTTGTGGAGATGCCGATCAAAATTGTCCGATGGAGTGCGTCGCTATTGCGCCACCTTCAAACGGGCTATCTTTATCATTATGCGCTGGCAATGGTATTAGGGTTGCTATTACTCATTACTCGCTGGGGGATGATCTGAGATGAATGCCGCCAGTTGGATGAATCTTTCGTTGTTGATTTGGTTTCCGATCATTACCGGAATCGCGACATATTTGCTTCGTCATGTTGCGAATGGCGTGATCTCGCGTTCTGTAGCTAATATCGCGGCAACATTCATGTTATTCGCGGTTGCTTGCTTATTATACTCATTCGACACCACGATTGCGGCGATGCAATTCAGTCAGCGCATCCCATGGATCCCATCTTTCGGTATCGAATATACGCTCGGTGTTGATGGGTTGTCGGTCTTGTTTATTGCATTCAACGCACTGATTACTTTTCTCGTTATCGTCACTCGCAAACCTAATGCCAACAACGCCTACATTGCCGCGCTTTTGGTAACTTCGGGATTGATCTATGGCGCGTTTACTGCGCTTGATGGCGTTTTGTTTTACGTATTTTTTGAAACGATGCTGATCCCGATTTATCTCACAATCGGTATCTGGGGTGGAGTAAACCGCAAATATGCCGCTACCAAATTTTTCTTGTTTACGCTATTCGGTTCGTTGTTCATGTTGTTGGCGTTGTTTTATCTTTACGGCGTGTCGGGTAGTTTTTCGATCAAGGATTGGCACATTCTGCCGCTCAATATAGACGCACAAATATTGTTGTTTATTGGTTTCTTATTGGCTTTTGCCGTGAAAACACCAATGTGGCCCTTACATAGTTGGGCGCCGGATGCTTATAGCGAAGGTCCGACCGGCGCGATAGTGCTGTTGTCTTCCACAAAAATCGGAGCCTATGCGTTTTTGCGTCTACTGTTGCCGATAGCGCCAGACGCCGTCAATCAATTGGCGCCATGGATGATCATACTTTCGTTGATCGCCGTTATTTACTTTGGCATCATCGCTTTGACGCAGTCCGATCTTAAACGGCTGATTACTTATTCGTCGGTCGCGCATATGGGAATGGTGACATTGGGTTTTTTTCTGCTTGGCGATGTAGCGTTGAAAGGCGCGGTCATTTTGATGTTGTCGAACGCATTGGCTGCTGCCGCTTTGTTTTTGTGCGCCGGCGCATTATCCGACCGAATGGGTAGCTGCAGAATTATCGATTATCAGGGTATCGTCAACGTCATGCCTTGGCTAGCAACGCTCTTTGTGTTTTTTGCGATGGCTAATGTCGCGTTACCAGGAACATCAGGATTCGTCGGAGAATTATTGGTTATTTTTGGCGCGGTTGAATATCATCTAGGCGTTGGACTGCTTACGGCTACGGTATTGGTGATCGGCGCAGCCTATACTTTATGGTTGGTAAAGCGCGTGGTATTTGGCGCGATTGGCAATTCTCAAATTGCCGCGATGAAGGACTTGAATCATCGTGAACGTTTCGGCATGGTCGTATTGGCTGTGGTGATGCTAGTAATGGGCATTTATCCTCAACCTTTTTTGGCGCTGATTGATGTTTCGGTGACCGATTTGCTCGCGCATCTTGCGCGCACAAAACTATGAGGGCGAGCGCGATATGAGTTTTCCTTTTTTCTCACTGCTGCCCGAGTTGACCTTGTTGACGGGCTTACTCTTACTGCTGCTCATTCCTTTTTTCATCCCTCGTTCAATAGAGGGCGTGCAAGAGGACCAAACTTGTGGCGGTAAAATCGCTTACATTATCACGCAAGTGTCTCTCTGGTTGGCGATATTGTTTTTATGTCTTCAAGACGTTGAGTCCACACGCTTGGCGATGCAAACTTTATTGTTGCGCAGTATGTTGACGCAAATGTTGCAAGTCGTGGCATTGGCGGCAACGTCAGTTGCGCTATTTTACGCATATGGCTATTTAATTCATGAAAGATTATTAAAAACTGAAACTTTTATTTTATTGTTTTGCACACTGCTCGGCGTGATGACTGTTATCGGTGCGACGCATTTCATACCCGTTTATTTGGGTATCGAACTGATGTCGTTGCCGCTTTACGCGATGGTGGCATTGCGCAAAGAACATTTGACTTCTGCCGAGGCAAGTCTCAAATATTTTTTCTTGGGGGCATTGGCGTCGAGCTTTTTGTTATACGGTTTTTCGCTTATTTACGGCGCGACGGGTTCGCTGTCGATGCTCGAGATCGGACGGCAAGCGATATCCGGCAATGCGACGCTATTGAAAATCGGCTTATTATTTGTCGTCGCTGGTTTAGCGTTCAAACTCAGTATCGTACCGTTTCACATGTGGGCGCCAGACGTTTATCGCGGCGCGCCGACTTTTGTCACCGCATTCATTAGTACTGTATCTAAATTGGCGATAGTGATTTTATTATTGCGATTGATGAGCGGTCCACTAGTATCATTGATGACGTACTGGCAAAGCATACTCGTCGTTCTCGCTTGTTTGTCGATGATACTCGGCGCAACGGTAGCGATTTTGCAAACAAACATCAAGCGCATGTTAGCGTATTCGACTATTGGACACATGGGTTATTTGCTGCTTGGCGCGATGACCGGTGATCTTGCCGGATACTCGGCGTCGTTGTTTTATGTGTTTGTTTACGCGATCACCAATTTGGTCGCGTTTGGCGTATTGCTCTCGATGCATGTTGATGAAAAAGAAAACGATAACTTGGACGATTTCCGCGGACTGTATTATCGCTCGCCATTGCGCGCGTTACTGATGGGAATGGCGATGTTTTCGCTGGCGGGCATACCGCCGTTCATCGGCTTTTTCGGCAAATTCGCGGTAATTGAAATCGCGTTCAACAATGGATTTTTCTGGACCTCGATCATCGCCATTTTGACTTCGGTAATCGCCGCGTTCTATTATTTGCGTATCGTGCTGCTGATGTTCTTCACCGAATCGGCGATGTCGGCGACGCGCTATTTTACTCGCGCTCCTTGGTCGATGTCGCTTTTGACTATCAATGGACTCACGCTGATAGTTCTGGGTTTATTTCCTAGCTTGATTCTCAGCCGTTTAGTGTACGCCATCGCACGAGTGATTGTGATTTGATTGGACTTTATGGGATGCTCTCAATTTCTCAAGTCTTTGTAATTGTTGATATTTTAGACGTTATTGGGGGTCATTAAACTATCATGTGGTGCCGGAGGAGAGAATCGAACTCCCGACCTTCTCATTACGAATGAGCTGCTCTACCAGCTGAGCTACACCGGCAATGGCTAGAACGCCGAAGAAACGGCATTATAGCGACCATGGAACCAAAAAACCAGCGTTTTTTCGTGAAGGAAGGGTCACCGTTCGGCAAAAGTGATGTCGGTGACGACGATTTCCGAGTAACTAAGCAACCGAAGCGGTGGTCCCCAAGTACCTACGCCGCAGGAAACGATGGAATGATAGCTCCCTTTTTTCAGTAATCCCCAAGGGTTTTCAAAAATCTGGGCGACGATCAGATTGAACGGGAAGAGTTGTCCATTGTGTGTATGTCCCGAAAATTGCAGGTCGATTTTTGCGGTGGCGGCAAGATCGAGTTCAAAGGGTTGGTGATCGAGCATAATCAACGGTGTCGCGGGATCGGCGAGGGTAACCAGTTCGGCGACGGATGCGCGCGGCGTTCGCGTCAACGGGTCCTGGTCGCTGACTAGCGCCATACGTTTACTGCCGCGTGTGCGGTCGTCGCGTCCGATCAAAGTGACGCCCACATCTTCAAGGTAAAGGACTTCGTCGCGCATGGTGCGTAATCCCGCGCGGCGAAAGGTTTCCGCAGCGAGTGTCGGCGATTCGCCGTAATATTCGTGGTTGCCTAAAACCGCATAAACGCCATAACGTGATCGCAAGCGGGAAAAAATCGCGGAGAAATTTTGATCAATGAACGGTTTGATAGAGCGATCGACGATATCACCGGTAAATACAATCAGGTCAGGGTCGAGCGCGTTGATACGGTTCACCAGTTTTTCATAGGATTCGGTGGAAGTATAAGAAAGAATATGAGAGTCGGATAGATGAACGATACGAAGCCGGTTATTCTCACGATGAATGGGTTTGTCGATGTGTATGGAGAAGTAGGTTTCACGCGGTGTATGCGCGAGATAAAAACCGTAAACTACTTGCGCAACGATCAATGTAAGAACAAAAAGCCCGACGATTGGTCGATGATGATGAATATACTGCGTGACCGGTTGCGCGGCTTTGATGAAACGCACGATGAGCGCAACGATGTCGAACATTAACGTCGTGGTAAATGCGATGGCGAGAAACCCAAACAGCAACGCGGTAGTCAACAGAAACCAAGAAGGCAACTCAATGTGTGCGAAGTGACGATTGAAGTAAAAATGCGTCAACGGATAAATGGCGACGATGAGTAATATCATTGGCCAGTACACATACCAACGATCTAACGGCGCGGGGAAAAATGCGCCAAACGCCCATTGAAAACGCCATCCCAAGTATGCAGTGATGACGAGATGTAGGGTCAACAAGAAAGAGATAAAAGACATAAAACGTCGCCAAAAAGCCACATGATAGATAGAGATTGTTAATTTAGATACTAATCTATTTTGTTTTAGATCAAATAGAACGAAAACGTAAAAGAATATAATTAGAAAGTCTGTTTAGACATTGAATTGAATGTGTCGTTTGTATCCGGTCACACAAGCTGGATACCATACAAGGAGAGAAAAATGTGTTGCAAAACGTTGAAAACGATTAAGCGCGGTCTTTTCGGAGCATGCCTTATTTTCGCCGCGATGGGGCTGGTTTTTTCCAGTGTGTCCGCGAAAGAACCGCAGAGTTCCGAAGATACAGGTCTGATTTTGAAATCAACTATCGATACCGCCAATCCCGCGCATCTTGCGGGCATCCACAAGGGAAATTTGAAATTGGATTGTAAGGCATGTCATGGAGAATCACTGATTCCCGATGATAACGCGACCAAAGTCAATGAGAGTTGTACAGTTTGCCATGGTGGGTTTGCCAAGATGGCGACGGAAACTCAAAAAACCGCAAAGAATCCGAACATCAATGTTCACGGTTCGCATTTGGGGCAAGGACAGGAAATCGGTTGTACGGTTTGTCATAGAGGGCACGAACCGTCTCAAGCATATTGTGTTCATTGCCATACCAATTTTGAGCTGCCGATCGCCGGCGGAGCAGCCAAGCAGTAAGTGAGGAGAAAATCATGGATAGACGACAAGTATTGAAAATAGGGACGGCTGCCGCATTATTGACCGGCAGCAAGCTGTCGATTGCTCAACGCGCTGAAGAGACTACGGATGTGGTGGTGGTCGGTTCCGGCGGCAGTGGATTGACTGCGGCAATCACGGCGTTTGACGCGGGCGCGAAAGTCATCGTTCTCGAAAAAATGCCAATTACTGGAGGCAATTCGCAATTATCGGCGGGTGGAATGAACGCGGCTAATACCGTGATTCAAAAACAAAAAAACATTGAAGACAACTGGGAAATCATGTTCCAAGATACGATGAAAGGCGGCAAAGAAATCAACAATCCTCAACTCGTTGAAATCCTTGCTAAAAATTCGTCTGCGTCGATTGATTTCTTATTGAGTATCGGCGGTGACATGACCGACGTCGGTCGAATGGCGGGCGCTAGCGTCAATCGTTGCCATCGTCCGGCAGGCGGAGAGGCGGTAGGGCATAACTTGATCCATACGTTGCGGCAGAATGCGATTAAACGCAACATGGATGTGCGCACCGGTTCGCGCGCCATCAAGCTGTTAGTCGAGGGTGGCAAAATCGTTGGCGTGGAAGTTCAGGATCGTCATGGGCGTAAATATAATATCAAGTCGTCGGCGGTAGTTTTGGCTTCCGGCGGTTTTTCCGCCAATCTTGAGCGCGTAACCAAGTATCGTCCCGAATATGCTGGCTTTTCCAGTACCAACCAACCGGGTGCAACTGGCGACGGTTTGGATCTCGCGGCTGCCGTCGGCGCGAAACTGCGCGATATGGAACAGATTCAAATTCATCCAACGCAAGCGGCGGGCAGCAAGATTTTGATTACCGAAGCGGTGCGCGGCAACGGAGCGATCATGATCAACCGAGAAGGCAAACGTTTCGTGAATGAACTGACCACACGTGACGCGGCGTCGGCGGCGGTACTCAAGCAAACTGGAGGCACGGCGTTTTTGGTTTTCGATCAGAATATCCGCAAGAGCCTGAAACAAATCGAGGGTTATTATCATCTCGAATTATGCAAAGAAGGCGCGACGCCGCAAGAACTTGCCAAAGTTTGCGGTATAACCGATGGCGACGCGCTGGCGGAAACGATCAAGAAATACAACGAATATCAAGAAGCGAAGAAGGACGAGGAATTTGGACGCGCCGACATGCCGCGCCCGATCAAAGAAGCGAACTTCATCGCAATTGAAATTCGTCCGGGCATTCACTACACGATGGGTGGTGTAGTGTTTGATACGCAAACGCGCGTGCTCAACGAAAGCAATCAGCCGATTCACGGTCTTTATGGCGCGGGCGAAGTCACCGGCGGAGTGCATGGCGCGAATCGTTTGGGCGGTAACTCGATTTCGGAAACGATCACCTTCGGGCGGATCGCTGGAGCGCAAGCCGCCGCGTATGCGAAAGCCAACAAAAAAGCCTAAAATCAGGTAGATAAAAAAGAGGGCGTGTCTCGAGCGCATGCCCTCTTTTTTTGCGGGCGCTTCTCGGTAACAGAACATATTTTACTGGTCACCGTAATGCGAAAATCACACAGTTATGTTACCTTTATAAAAATTCACGCTCATTCTTGATGACCATGCCCGCTGCCGCTCAATCGCTTCAGTTTCCTCCGACCGCAACCATTCATGCTATCTTGCGGCAGTTGGGAGAGATCGTTGTCGGGAAACCGATGCCGATCAAATTGGCGTTGACTTGTTTATTGTCACGGGGGCATTTGCTGATCGAAGATGTGCCGGGCGTCGGCAAATCGACGTTGGCGCAAGCGCTTGCCGTAACGTTGGGGTTGCCTTTTTCGCGCATCCAATTTACCAGCGATTTGCTGCCCGCCGATGTGTTGGGTGTTTCGATTTACGATAATCATAAACGTGAGTTTTACTTTCATCCAGGTCCAGTTTTTTCGCCGGTAGTGTTGGCGGATGAAATCAACCGCGCGCCGCCCAAAACGCAGAGCGCGCTACTGGAAGCGATGGAAGAACGGCAGGTTTCGATTGATGGCAAAACCCATATTCTGCCAGTGCCGTTTTTCGTGATCGCGACACAAAATCCGCTGGAACAACAAGGTGTTTATCCTTTGCCCGAATCACAAATCGACCGTTTTCTAATGGCAATTGAACTGGGTTTTCCCGATGTGCAAGCGGAACGGGAATTACTGACCGGCGGCGACGCGCGCGCGCGTCTGGTCGATTTACCGGCGTTGATCGACGGCGCGCTGCTTGCGCAATGGCAAATGGCGGTGACGCAAATACATGTCGCGCCGGTACTGCTTGATTATGTGCAAGCGTTATTGGCTGCGACGCGGGGCGTCGTGCCGGAAAGCGCGAATGGCAGTGCCAAGTCTCATATATTACGTGGTTTATCGCCACGCGCCGGATTAATGTTGTTGACGGCGGCACGTGCTTACGCATTGATTTCGGGGCGTGACTTTGTGATTCCCGAAGATGTACAGGCAGTTTTTCCGGCGGTTGCCGGACACCGTTTGACGGGCAGCGCGCATTCCGGGCAAAGTGAAGCGTTGCTGTTATTGCGGCAGGTAGCGTTGCCTTGACATAATAATATCTTTATTGGTGGAAACGGAGCAATGGACATAACGTTTCGGTCTCCTTTGTTGTTTCGAGTAGGCTGGCGCGTCTGGTGGCGTGATCATATCCGGCGTTTACACCCCGTCGATCAAGGTGTCGTCGCTCTGCGGCAAAATCGCGTTTATGTTTTTCCGACGTGGCGCGGGTTTGGTTTTTTGTTTACTGTGGCATTAATGCTGTTGACGTCTCTGAATTACGCGATTTCGCTGGGATTCATTATTACTTTTCTTTGGTTTGGTGTCATTGCGGCGACATTAGCGCAAACGTTTCGTAATATGTGGGGATTACAGGTCGCGCCTATCTCTGCGGGACACGTGTTTGCCGGTGGGCAAATCACTTTTACCGTGATGCTGGAAAGTGGAAAAGAAAACCGTGAGCGACTCATATTACTTTTGGAAGATGGTGACGCCGAGATTATTTCTTTATCGTCGGGACAAACGCATTCGGTCACATTGAGGCGAACGACGCAACAGCGCGGCTATTTACCGATGGGGCGAATGAAAATTTTCACAGAAGCGCCGTTGGGATTATGGCGCGCTTGGTCGTATGTCCATTTTCCGTTGCGCGGTTTAGTGTTTCCAGCACCTGAAGTATTACCGCCACTGTTGCCGTACGGGACTGATAGAAAAGAAGGCGCTCAAAGCGGGAACGTCGGTAGCGATGACCTCGCTGGTTTGCGTGAATACCAATACGGCGATCCGATTCAACGCGTCGCTTGGAAGGCGGTAGCGCGTGGCGCCGGCTGGTTTAGTAAAGCATTTGAAGGCGGACAAGGGCAACAACATATTGTGTTGGATTTTTCACGGTTGCCGATCGCTATGGATATCGAGGCGCGTCTTTCGCGGTTGACCGCGTGGGTATTGCTTTGCGATCGGGAAAATAGACCTTTTTCGCTGATATTACCAATGGCGTCATTGCCCCTGTCCAAAGGCATCGTGCACACCGATGAAGCATTGACATTACTTGCGCTTTTTCCAGGTTACGTCGGAAACGGCAGGGAACAATGAGCGTGAAAAAAATTCTGACGAAGCTCCAGCGACGCCGGAGATTTGACGCGATGGATTCGCGGCTGACCAACGCACATTGGTTTTGGCTGACCCTGCTGGTATTGATTACGCAATTGCAACTGATTTATTTTATTCCTTGGGCAGTTAGTTTGTTCGGCGTCGGTATTACATTATTGAGGGCGTTATCACTTTACTTTGTCGCCCAATCTTACACGTATTACGAAATCGGCAGCAAAACGACAGAACGGTCGATGGACGGAGCGACGGCGAAATACGGAAAACGAAAACCGCCGTTCCGATGGTCGGTTTGGTTGAGCGTGGCTTTGGGTATCGCTGCGGTGATCATCGTTCGCGCTTCTTATGGTTATCTGTTTTATCGAGATTCTTCGGTTGGACTATTATTTATTTTGGTCAGTATCAAGTTTTCGGAGTCGGCGACACGACGCGACGCGATGTTACTGGCTTGCCTGACTTCCTTTTTATTGATCACCACTTTTTTCTATACGCAATCGCCGTTTACTTTGATTACATCATTGCTGGCGTTTTTTGCGTTGGGTGGCACGCTCAAATCCATTTTTCTTCCGATGGCGCCGCTGGAAATGGGGCACATCCGATCAACGATGAAGAAGTTTGCTGTTTTGGTATTGCAAGGTATTCCGATTGCGCTAGTGTTATTCGTATTATTCCCGCGATTATCCGCGCCATTGTGGGGTGTGCCGCACAGCAGTATGGCGCAGACCGGCTTGTCGGATTCAATGTCACCCGGAGAAATTGCGGAATTGGTTGTTTCTGATGATGTTGCTTTTCGTGTCGAGTTTGACGGTGCGCCGCCTCCCAATGCTCTACGCTATTGGCGCGGTCCAGTATTGTCAATGTTCGACGGTATCGTATGGCGTCCCGGACCGACTTTTTTACCGCAAGAAGAAATACCGGTTAGCGAAACAAAACGTGAAATAAGTTATACCGTGACACTTGAGCCGCATTATCGGACGTGGTTGTTTGCGCTTGAGTTGCCTTCCGATATGCCACAACCGCAGAGCGGAGACTTTACGCGAAGAAACCGGCGTTTCGCGTATAAAACCAATGCGCAGCAATTATTATCGGTTGTTCCCGTTACACAGCTTTTGCGTTATACGCAACGTTCCGTATTGCGTGACCATTATGCGGCGGCACGCAACGAAGCCGATTTCAATTTACGTGTTCCGCGAAACAATAATCATCAAACCTATACGCTTGCGCGAGAATTGAGAGCGAAATCAGCGACACCACAGGAATATGTAAATACCGTGCTGACGTATTTCCGCAATGAGTCGTTTTACTATTCGCTATCTTTCGATAATCTGGAAATGGACCCCAATAATCCTGTAGACGGCTTTTTATTTGGGACGCGAACCGGTTTTTGCGAACACTATTCAGGCGCTTTTGTGCTTTTGATGCGTGCGGGCGGTGTACCTGCGCGTGTCGTCACCGGATATCAGGGTGGAGAGATCAATCCGCAAGGCGATTATATGATTGTTCGTCAATCGGACGCACATGCATGGACGGAGGTTTTGATCGAAGGACAATGGCGCCGCGTCGATCCGACGGCGGCGGTTGCTCCTGAGCGCATCGAATTGGGATTAGGCGGCGCATTGCCGGACAGTGATGAAATACCCGGCTTGATACGTGGCGACATGAATTGGTTGAAAAATCTGGCGTTACGCTGGGATGCGTTGAAGCATGCGTGGACGCGCAACGTGATTGAATTCGATTATCGGAAGCAACGCAATTTGTGGTCGCGATGGGAGCTTGGTGAAAAAACATGGCGTATCATCGGGCTGGCGGTGGGCTTGGCAGCTTGCTGGATAGTTGTATTATTGCTGGTATGGTCGTGGTACGCCAAGCGGCGCGAACCAGTGCAAGCAGCGTGGGAAAACTTGTGTGGAAAATTGGCGCGCGCCGATTTGACTCGTCAGCCTTCGGAAGGCGCGCAAACATATCTGGGAAGAGCGTCACAACGCTGGCCTCAATATCGAGAAACTTTCACGCATATTGATCAAGTGTACACGACGCTGCGTTATGGACGATCAGATGCGAAAACGCAGCGCATGTCGCTGCTCGCGTTGCGGCGGCTTGTCGCGTCGTTTCCTTCGGTAAGGCAATTGAAATCGATGTCGCCGAGAAGTTCCGTTCGCCGCTGAAGTCGATTGCCCTCTCATGGCTTACCCCGCCTACATCTTGTCAGCTCTGGTCTTTGCTTTGCAAAACCCTTATTTGAGTCACAAAAATGTCATAAACAACCGGAGCGTTATACGGCATAAGCGCCTAATTTTTTTGAAAAAACACAAAAGCATTGACAAATAATTTCTTGTCGTATATAAATTTACACAAGGAGAGTTTTTATGAAAAACCATTTGAACACGATTATCGTATGTTTGTCGATAATAATTTGTACAAGCATATTTTCTATTAGTATCATTGTCTTGAAAACCGCGCAGAATAATTATATAGTCGCAACCGGATCGGCGACAAAATCCTTTGTTTCTGATTTAATTGTTTGGAGAGGATCTTTCTCAAAAAAGGCGGCAACATCTAAAGAAGCTTTTGCGAAATTAAGGAGTGATACAACGGCAGTTAAAGATTATCTTGTAAAAAATGGCGTCAATGAGCAAGATATAGTATTTTCTTCTATTGATTTGAATGAAAATTATGAGCATGAATATAATCAGGATGGAAGAATTACAAAAACAATATTTACTGGATATACACTCACTCAAAGAGTTACGATAGAATCCACCGAAGTAAATAGAATTGAAAGAATATCTCGAGATATTACCGAGCTAATCGATTTGGGCGTGGAGTTCTTCTCGATGTCGCCAGAGTATTATTATACAAAACTCGATGAACTTAAATTAGACCTAATCGCAAAATCGGCAGAAAACACTAAAGTGAGAGCAGAAACTATAGCCAAGGAATCCGGCGCGAAAATATCAAAATTACGTTCGGCGAATCTTGGTGTTTTCCAAATCACGCCGGAGAATTCTTCAACAGATAGTTATAGTTATGAAGGATCGTATGACGTATCATCGAAAAATAAAACGGCATTCATCACTACACGATTAGAATATTTAATAAAATGAGGCGCTGAAGTAGATCGACATAATGCTAATCTAACTTCGGCTCCGAGATTTTTCTATAACGTGATGGGATGTATTTCTTCTTGCAGCAATGTATATTCTTTTGACATGATAAGACGTATCGACGTGTTCCCGTAGCATTTTGGCGTGTTTGTCGCTTTTGTGTGTTGATGAGCCACGCTGTAACAATATCAACTTGGTATTTTTACAGCATAATCGTAAAAGATTGACGAATATGCCGATGAACACGGCTTTTTCATGAGCTTGCCTCAAAAAGTATATTATGCCGTTCGACTTAAGCGGCGCTTCGATGAGTCACTTAAGCAGTTCAAACCGAGAGAGTTTACGGGTAAAATCTCCCTTTTATTAAAGGATCGCCAGTGCGCGCGCAGTTAATACCTACACCACGCGCGCACGGCAGGATGACAAAGTATGTACGATTTTATCAAACACAATAAATTGGCAGCTCAAATAGTGATGGTGATCATCATCATTCCGTTTCTATTTTTCGGCATAGATATGTTCCGCAGCGGCGGCGTGGCGAGCAGTGATATCGTCAAAGTCGGCGACATTTCAGTCTCGGTGAAAGAATTTGATTCTATTCTGGAGAATCAGAAATTGCAGGCGCGTTCGCGGCTCGGTGATGCGTATGATCCAGCCATGTTTGATACACCGGAAAGACGTTATGCGTTACTGGATCGTGTGGTCAACGAAAAAGTACTTGAAAAGAAAGCGAGAGATGAGCGTTTTCACGTCAGTGACGTGCAACTTTCTCAGGCGATTAGCGGAATAGGCAGCTTTCAGGAAAATGGTCAGTTTTCTTATGATTTATATCGGAATTTATTGCAAAAGGAGGGAATGACTCCGTCGATGTTTGACGCTGTGATGCGGCAAACGCGGTTGCAGATGCCGTTGGTTGAGCCATTGGAAGACGGTGAAATCATCGCCAGAGAAACCGCTGAGCGCTATTACCGGCTTGCCGGTGAAAAACGCGAAATCACAATAGCGGATCTCAACACGTCGTCGTATATCGCCAAAGTTTCGATCAGCGACGAAGATGTCCGAGCGTATTACGATGAGAATTCGAGCCTATACCAATCGCCGGAAACGGTGTCCCTAGATTATGTTTTGCTGACGCGCGAAAATGTTGCGCGTAATATCGAAATCACTGAAGAAGAGGCGCGCGAATCGTTTGAGCAGACCAAAAAACGTTATCTCAAACCGGAAACCCGCGAGGCGGCGCATATTTTGATCTCTATTGAAGAAGCGGGAAAAGGCAAAGCGCGGGAAAAAGCCGAAGAAATTTTCAATAAAGTCAAGGCGGCGCCTGATAAGTTTGCCGAATTTGCCAAAGAATTCTCCCAAGATATTGGATCGGCGCAACAGGGCGGTGAGCTTGGCGCGGTAACGCTTGGAATATTTGTCAAGCCGTTTGAAGAGGCCGTATACAATGCGCAAGAAAGTGGGATACTCGATCCGGTAGAAAGCGAGTATGGTTATCACATCATTAAAGTCACTATCGTACCGCCGTATCAGCCGGAATTTGATGAAGTCAAAACGCAAGTCATGGAAGATATGAGACAGGATCGGGTCAACCGCGAGTTTGCGGATAAGTCTGCGCAAATGGCTGATATGGTTTTCGATCAGTCGGATTCATTCGAGAGTGTTAGCCAAGAACTCGGCGTGCCGGTTTCTCATGCTGAGTTTTTAACGCGCACTCAAGTAGCGCAACTCGCCAATGGTAATCAGCGTTTCGTCGAGGAAGTGTTTTCTCCAGAGTTATTAAAAGGAAAGCAGAATACCGAAGCGTTGGATGTCGGGCGCGATTCGTGGATCTCGGCGCGTGTGATCGATCACAAGCCGATGGCGCTGCGCCCATTTGAAGAAGTGTCGGCGGAGATTCGACGGATGTTGCTCCAAAAGGCGGCGTTTGAAATGGTGGTCAAAGACGGCGAAGAAAAACTGGCGCAACTGAAAGAAAAGAAAACTGCCAAAGAATTAGGTTTAACTTTTAGCGATACTATTGAGCTTAACCGACAAGGAAGAAATCCAAACGTTACGCCGGGCGCGCAGACAGAAATTTTCCGTACTTTAGAGAAAGATTTGCCTGCATATATCGGCGCGTCACTCGGTAATAATCGCTATGTGATTTATCGGGTCGGAAAAATAATTGCCGCGGAAGAACCGTCGCTCGAGGAAGTCAAGTCGGCGCAGTCGTTGATACGTCAAGTCAAAGGGCAAGAGATTTTCAATGCTTATTTATTGGATTTGCGCGATCGTTCCGATGTCAAAATTTATCAGGACAAATTGAATACTGCTTCGAATTGATCTATCGTTCGGACACCGTTATTCGACTTTGCTGCTGAGAGCATTTGGTTTGTCGCCATGTCCGAACATTCTTTGACCAATACCATAAAAATTGGTATTGTCGCTGGCGAAGTGTCGGGCGACATGCTCGGCGCGTTATTGATCACGGCGTTGCGAAAGCATTTACCGAACGCGGAATTTGTCGGAATTGCCGGGGTAAAAATGCAGGCACAAGGCGTGAAAAGTTGGTTTCCAATGGAACGCCTCGCAATACGCGGATTGGTGGAAGTATTGCGTCACATTCCCGAACTCGTGCGTTTGCGGCACATCCTCTATCAGCGGATGCTCGACGAAAAAGTCACGTTGTTCGTTGGTATCGATTCGCCCGATTTCAATCTCGGGCTCGAGCGAAAACTGAAAAAAGCCGGTTTGCGCACGATTCATTTTGTCAGCCCGTCGGTGTGGGCGTGGCGTCGCAGTCGCATCACCAAAATCGGTCGCGCCGTCCATCGTGTTTTGGCGTTGTTTCCATTTGAAATTCCGTTTTATCAAGAACAAAGGATTTCCGTTTCTTATGTCGGCCATCCGGCGGCGCAACGCGCCGCCGACGAGCATTCCCGTAATCATGCGCGAAAGCTATTGGGTTGCGCGGAAGACATTCCCGTATTTGCGTTGTTGCCGGGCAGCAGAATGTCGGAATTGGCGCAGCATACGACGTTAATCGTTCGCGCCGCGTATCGCATTCAGCAAGAACTTCCTGACGTACGCTTTTTTGCGCCGATGGTATCACCATTGATACGCGAGCGCTTTGAGACATTGCGACGTGATGTGGCGGAATCGGTTGATATTACGTTGCTGGACGGACGTGCGGAAGATATTTTGCGCGCTGCCGATGTAGGTTTGGTTGCATCGGGGACGGCAACATTGGAAGCGGCTCTGGCGCGTTGTCCGCACATTATTTATTATCGGGCATCAGCGTTATCTATCTGGATCGTTCGCCGAATGATTCAAGTACCTTGGGTGGGATTGCCGAATATATTGGCGCAGCGTTTCGTCGTACCCGAATTGATTCAGGAGGCGGCGACGCCGCAGACGCTGGCAGATGAAGCGCTGGCGATGTACCGCGATATGGCGCGTCGAAAAGCGATAGCGACGACTTTTGCTGAACTCGCGCAGGCGCTGCGCGCTGATACAGGGGAGCGAGCGGCGCAAGCGGTATTGGAAGAACTGAGACATGTTTCGGAAAATAAATAATAATATTATTGTTGTTGCCGGAGTCGACGAAGCGGGACGCGGACCATTGGCGGGCAACGTGGTCGCGGCGGCGGTGATTCTGCATCCCGACCGTCCTATCTCGGGCTTGCGTGATTCCAAAACATTGAGCGCGATAAAGCGTGAACGCTTGGCGGACGAAATTCGCGGTCGGGCGTTATCGTACGCGGTTGGCGAATCCGGCGTCGAAGAAATCGACACATTGAATATTTTGCGAGCGACTATGCTGGCGATGCAACGCGCCGTGAAAAGTCTGAATATGCCGCCTGACGAAGTTTGGGTGGATGGTCATTGCGCGCCGTCTTTGCCGCATACGGTGCGCGCGATTGTCAAAGGCGATCGTGATGTTGCGGCGATTTCGGCGGCATCGATTCTAGCGAAAACCGTTCGTGACGCGCAAATGCAGGTATTAGATACCGAATATCCTGATTACGGTTTTGCCAAACATAAAGGCTATGGAACAGCGGCGCACCTGGCAGCGATAAAAAAATTTGGTCCTTGCCCGTATCACCGAAAAAGTTTCGCGCCGATCAAAGATTATTTCCTTTAAGAAATATTTATTTTTTGAATATCACTGCCGCAACGCATGTTCCAGTCGCGTCAATGCCTTTTCCAAGATAACGCGCGGACAGGCGATATTGATTCGTTGAAAACCTTCGCCGCCACATCCGAAGCTGGTGCCCTTGTTAAGCCAGAGTTTGGCTTTGTGTGTTATCCAGTCGTTCAGCTGCGCGTCATCCATTTTAAACGCTCGAAAGTCCAGCCAAACGAGATAAGTGCCTTGCGGTTCGATCAATTTGATTTCCGGCAAACGTTGCTTCAGGAAATCGCGCAAAAAACTGAGATTGTCGGATAAATACGCGAGCAATTGATTCAACCAGTCATGCCCGTAGCGATAAACATATTGGCAGGCGGCAAGACCCATGATATTCATCTGGCTGTATCCAGTATTACGGACTGCCTGCGTGAATTTCCGCCGCAACGCGGCGTCTTGAATGAAAATATTGGCGATTTGCAAACCGGCGAGATTGAATGTTTTACTCGGTGCGGTGCAGATGATCGAACGCTCAGCGATTTCGGGTGACAACGTGGCAAGCATACGGTGCGTATATCCCGAATAAGAAAAATCACAATGGATTTCATCGGAAACGATCAGACAGCGGTGTTTCAGGCATAATTCGGATGTAGTGACGAGCTCTTCCTTCGTCCATACGCGGCCTACCGGATTGTGGGGGCTGCACAGAATGAAAAGTTTGACCTTGTGTTCGATAAGCTGTTTTTCAAAAAGATCGAAATCGACGTGATAAAAACCGTTTCGTTCCACCAACGGATTGATGACGAGATTACGTCGATTGTCCGTTACCGTCGATGAGAAAGGCGGATATACCGGTTGTTGAATCATGACACTATCGCCGGTTTCGGTGTACGCGCGAACCGCCGCTGCCAATGCGAACACGACCCCGGGCGTTTTGATCAGCCATTCTGGCTCGGGTGCATAATCGAATCTTTGCGAGAACCAATGAAGCAAGTCGTGGAAATAATCGTCTTTGGTTTCTGTATATCCGAATATGCCGTGTCGCGCAATGTCGATTAACTTTTGCGTGACCTCAATAGGCACGCGGAAATCCATATCGGCGAGCCACACCGGAAGCGCGTCTTCTGGTTTCCCATATTTTTCGAAAAAATCGTATTTGAGTGAATTGGTTCCTTTGCGCGAAACAACTTCATCAAAATTATATTTCATGGCGATGGACAACATTAGTTTACGAGAAAGATTGCTCCAGATCAGCAATAATGTCGTCTGTCGACTCGATGCCGACCGACAAACGCAAAAGGCGGTCGTGAATACCGAGCGCGTTTCTGGTTTCCTCGGAAATATCCGAGTGCGTCTGCAATACGGGGTAGGTCATCAGTGATTCGACGCCACCTAAACTTTCTGCGTACATGATCGTTTTGACGCGCTCTAATATTTGTTTCGCCGTTTGTTCGTTGTCCACCTCAAAAGAAAGGATCGAACCGAAGCCGCTCGCTTGTTTTTTCGATACTGCGAAATCGGAGTGGTTGGGCAGTCCCGGATAAAATACCGCTTTGACTTTGGAATGGTGTAAAAGCCAATCAGCGACGACAAAAGAGCTGGCTTGGCTTTTTTCCATGCGTAGCGGCAAAGTTTTGATGCCGCGTATGACTAAAAAGCTATCGAACGGCGACAAGCACGCTCCGGTTGTTTTGCGGATGAAGTGCAGTCGTTCGGCGATATCGGCGCGGTCAACGACCAGAAAACCCGCCAAAGTATCGTTGTGACCGCCTAAATATTTAGTGCCGCTGTGTACGACGATATTTGCGCCCAAGCTAATCGGACGTTGAAAATATGGCGTCAAAAAAGTATTATCGACAATCAATAAAACATCGTCGGCAATACACTCGCGTACAGCGGCAATGTCGGTAACGCGCATCATGGGATTGGTCGGTGTTTCTACGAAGACAGCTTTCGTTTTTGTGTTGATCTTTTCTTTGAGAAGATTGATGTCGCAAGTATTGACGTAATCGATGACCAACCCGTTTTTACGAGAAATATTTTCAAACAGGCGTACCGAACCACCATAAAGGTTGTCGGAGGCGATAATGTGATCGTCCGGCACGAACAATTCCATCAGCGCGCTGATGGCTGCCATACCTGTAGCGAAGGCAAACGTGTCGTTGCCATTTTCGAGTTTGGTCATTAGCCGCTCCAACGCCTCTCGCGTTGGATTGCCAACGCGGGAATAGTCGTAGCCGGTACTTTCTCCTACGGCAGGATGCGCGTAAGTCGCCGTTTGATAAATCGGCACGGTGACTGCGCCGGTCGTGTTCCGGTTATCTTTTGCGCCGTGGATGCAAAGTGTTTCAAGTTTCATGGGCCGATAGTGTATCAATATTTCAGGAAATCAAAGATAGTACATATAATTATCTTTTCCCCGATGTTTTTCGGTTTCAGCGGCGAGTGTTGCCAACGTAATATCCGATAAAGTGGTGATGATGGTTTTATCGAGTTTGTCGAAAATAACGGTATGCATTGTCGCTTCGATATCCGGCGCGTTGTTGTCAACGGTTTTCGGCGTGCGCGAAAATAGGGAGGCGTCTACTGCGGCGATGATTTCGTAAACACTGATTTGCTGCGCCGGACGTGCCAGCAGATAACCGCCGCGCGCGCCTTTGATCGAAGTAACAATTCTGCCGCGCTTCAGCAATGAAAAGATTTGTTCGAGATAAATCTTCGAAATTGCCAAATCTTCCACCAGACGGGCGACGGTCACCGATTTTTCAGCGGCATGGATTTGTACCATTCGGATGGTAGCGGCTAGCGCGTAGCGAACTTTTGCGGATAACTTCATGATTTTCTTAAATTATATACAACTTCTAAAAAAATGTTTGACAAGAGGTTCAGTCCTATATAAACTCATCTCGTGGTAATTGACTAAACATATATGTATAATAGACTAGGAGATTGGTTATGTCAAGAATTTATGAGTCATTGGTTGATTTGATCGGCAATACGCCGTTGTTGAACCTGAAACGTTTCGCGGAAAGAGTAGGGAGTGGGGCTAAAATCATAGCTAAACTCGAATACTATAATCCGGCGGGCAGTGTCAAAGATCGCATCGCGAAAGCGATGATCGAAGACGCCGAGAAGCAGGGGCTTTTGAAAAAATCATCGGTCATCATCGAACCGACCAGCGGTAACACGGGCATCGGTTTAGCTGCTGTCGCCGCGTCGCGCGGCTATCGTGTGATTTTGACGATGCCGGAAACCATGAGCGTGGAGCGGCGCAATCTGTTAAAAGCGTATGGCGCGGAACTGGTATTGACCGAAGGCGCGAAAGGCATGAAGGGCGCGATAGAAAGGGCAACGGAATTGCTGCGCGAAACGCCTAACTCGTTTATCCCCGGGCAATTCAACAATCCGGCGAATCCGGCAATCCATAAAAAGACGACCGGACCGGAAATTTGGAATGATACCGGCGGCAAACTCGACGCATTTGTTTCGGGTATCGGAACGGGTGGCACGATTACTGGTGCTGGCGAATACTTGAAGTCGCAAAATCCAGCGATCAAAATCATTGCAGTTGAGCCAGCGGCTTCGCCAGTATTGTCGCAAGGTGTCGCGGGTCCACATAAAATTCAAGGTATCGGAGCGGGTTTCGTGCCCGAAGTGTTGAATACTGATATTTACGACGAAATCGTCACCATCACCAACGAGGACGCGTTCCAGACGGGACGCCTGCTCGCCGCAACCGAAGGATTGTTAGTGGGTATTTCGTCCGGTGCGGCGGTGCACGCGGCGACATTGCTTGCGCAGCGTGACGAATATCGCGACAAAACGATAGTCGTACTATTGCCCGATACAGGAGAGCGCTACCTTTCGACGCCATTGTTTTCTGAAGCGAATTGACCGATGTCGATAACGCGTAGAAATAGCTAGGAGCCGATATGCCTGTATTATGCTGTTGTAACATAACGCTGTGAGAAGAAGATAGTCGAAAGTCCGTGCGCGGGAAAACTACACGCACGGCTTGACGAGAGGGGCGTTAGAGATTTACTTTAACGAAGTCACTCTAGAGCGAGCGCAAGCACATAAAACTTAACTGATCAGCTTCGACAATACGAAGTGACGTCGGAGCCGATGGTTTATAATTAAACGTTATGTTGGTTTGATTACAGGCAGCGAAAGGAAATCATGCGGATATTGCACACGATGTTGCGTACCGCCGATATGCGACGCGCAATCGATTTTTATCAGAAAGTTCTCAAGATGCAGGTGTTGCGCACGGTGGATCGTCCCGATCAAAAATACACGTTGATATATCTCGGTTACGGCAACGGCGGCGAAGAATTGGAGCTGACGTACAACTATGGTATTGACCGCTACGAAATGGGCAATGCTTATGGACATATTGCGGTAGAAGTCGATAATGCGAAAACGGCGTGCGACGCAGCGCGTATGCAGGGCGCGAAAGTCACGCGTGAAGCTGGACCGGTACAAGGAGGAGAAACGATTATTGCGTTTCTCGAAGACCCTGATGGTTATAAAGTCGAATTGATCGAAAAAGGTTCGCCGCATTGATTTTGTAGCTCCAAGATGCAAATGCATGGGCGGCATTTTCACGAGCTGAAAATCCGGTGCGTCGTTTAAGACCGGCGAACTGGTGATTACGAATTGGGACACGGCGGCGGGCGGACTGTTTTGAGAGCAGGCAGATTTTTATCATTCTTCGCCTTTTTTGGGCTTGATTTTTCTTTATTTTGAGCCTATAATTAGGTTATGGATAAGCGATTACCGCCTACTGTTGAGACACTT
>JAISYH010000038.1 GCA_031270015.1 Burkholderiales bacterium
CCGCCTGCATCGTAGGTGAAGACGGCGCGGGTGAGGTTGCGGTCGCCAACGGCGGTGATTTTGCCTTCGTCACCGTAGGTCGCCCATGCGCCTTGGTTGTCGCTCCAGCGGTAGCCAACGGCGGTCTTTTGAATGCGGTATTTGGTTTCTAAAAACCAGGCTTCGCCACTCCTTTCGTAAATCGCGCCTGCGCGATCTATGGCTTTGACGCTGTTGTCCAGATCGTCGTAAGTGAATTTGAGATCCGCCCATTCGGGAGTCAGGTACCAGCGACTGTTGGTCCATTCTCGCTTGGCTATGATATAACCCCCCATCACTTTGACTTTCAAATCTTCATTGGTCTCGATGTATTCACCATTGGGTAAGGCAATGCGGTGGCTCGGATAGGCGTGGGCTAGAGGCGTGTGGAGTACGAAAAAGAGGAGGAGGAGAAGCGATGGCGCCGCCAACAGTAAGCGCGCCGCAGCGCGTGGGCGCGTCATGGCGCGTAGCGATAATGAGTCAGTGGTATCAAGTTTGGGGTGGGACATGGTTAATCCTTTAATTTTCATATCGATCATTCGGTCGTGTTTTTTCTAACAGCACGACCCTTTCTCGCAATCGGGATCGCACTTGGGCGTCATCGGCACAGGTCCAGGCGTATAACCTCCTCCTCCTCCACTACCGCCCCAGCCACCACCACTCCCTCCTCCACCTCCTCCGCTGCTGCCGCTGCTTCCACAACTGCCGGTATTTCTGTGGAAGCCGCTGCCGGAACCGCAGGATTGGCTCCATTGACCGTTGGCGCATTCGTATTCGCACGATACGCGGGCGCTCGATCTATAACTGTGACAGACTCCCGCTTTGGTTTGCGGTTGCGCTATTTTCTTGTTGAGTCGCGCTTTGAGCGCGGACCTTTTGTCTTCTATCTCTGTGCCCGGCAGCAGTTTTTTCATGGTGATTCTGTACGGTATGGTAATACGAGCCTTTGCTTCAAGCTGCTGCGGAACTTCTGCTAAAAATTCATAATCAAAATACTCATCGCTCTTCGGCGGCGTGAAAACAACATTATCCGCGCGTACCAACCCATAGTTGGAAAGAGTCAATTCGCCGGTCAGCTCTTCTCCTACCTGCATGTCAGGGAGATTGATGGCCGTGGGCTGCAAGAGCACCACAGGGGCAGGCACTTGTGTCTGATAAGTTGCCTCTATTACGATATCGTAATGATCCTGAATCGTGGTTTCCACAACATTGAACTCAACATTGATCACTTGGTAATCAAGGAATACCGCTTGCGTCGTGGTAATGCCAGGCATGATGCGGAAGCGTCCGCTGGTGCTGATGCGGTTTGAGGCGCTTGCCCGATACCGATAAGCCCCAGGTGGCAAGTCTTTTATTTCAGCTACACCTTCGACATTGCTGATCGCTGTTTTTTGTATCGTAGTCACAGCTTCGTTCTGGACGAAAATGCTAGCGCCTCTCACGCCTAAAATAGGCTGACCGCTTTCATCAAGCGTATTAGTGTATAAATCGGAAATTTCAAAACGCACATTTCCTTGCCCTGCTTGAGAAACAGCAACTAATATAGGTATTGTGCCGCCTTGCGCATTATCTGACGTCACCATAATTTGGAAGCGATAGAATCCGTCAGAAACGCCGCTGCCTGGTACCGCATTGATTTGAAGTTTCTGTGATTGTCCGACATCCAAAGTACCCAGCTCTTCGCTGCTGGACAGGCTGATCCAGTCCGGCAAATCAAGCCCACCGGAGTGAGTCTGTAATTGAACGCGGACATTATGCGCTGCCGCCAATCCTTTGTTCTGTAGCGATACCACGCCAGACACCGGAGTATTTTGCTGTGTGCCTATTTCTATATAAGTCGGGCTCGGATAAAGCGCCGGTTGCGGATCAGATAAGCGCCAGTTCAACACCAATTTGCCCCGCTCAGCAACACCCGAATTGCTTGCCAGCAAGGTAAATATAATCGTTCCGGTTTCTTGTTGTGTTGTACCTTTGAAGCGTATCTGCACAGGCGCTCTGCTACCCGCAGGCAAATCAACACCGCTTCCGCCATCGATAACAATTCCGGACGGCAATGAACCGGACGGTTGATCTTCCGGACGGGCAACCCATCGGACACCCCGGCTACCCGTGCCTGCGCTGGCAGTTACGTACAGCGGTATCGTATATTCGATACCTCGCGCAGCGTTAAGGCTGTAACTCGTGTAGTTGGTGCTGATCCGATTAATGGTGAATTGGCTTTGCGCAACGAAACTTGTCTCATCGGGATGCAACGCCGCGATTTCATAGGTACCCGCATCGGAAGCTTGCGGAATAAAGCGGAAGTTAAAGTGACCCGCTTCATCGGTAACCACATTGATTCGCCTCTGGAAACTGCCGAGCTTTAAAATCATCCGTAGCGTTGTCAAAGGGAGCGAAGCGTTAGTTTCGCGATCTTTAGCTCTGCCCGTAATAATCACCGGATCCCATCCATAGGAAACTGATGGAAGAACGCTCTGGATTTCTCCCGTATAAGGCGTCAGTATAATAGGTTTAGGTTTTTGTACAGTGACATTGCGAATAGCTTCGCCTGTTTTTCCATTTGCGCTAGTTGCTATGGCTTTCAAAACATGGGCACCATCGGGCACATCGGTAATATCCCAAAAATAATGAGTATCACCATCCGTCAGTGTTGCAAGCAATTGACCATCCAGTGTGATCACGATGTTATTGACAACGCTTCCGGACGGCTCCGTAACCAATAAACTGATTTCGACAGAATCGGTTAGAACAATATTTGCTACCGGGCTGATAAAACTGACGCTTGGTCCGGATGCGGTATACACAATAGTCACAGAAAGACTTTTAGCGCTTACACCCCGACTGTTTCTGGCGTCCACCTGTATGTTGTAATTGCCTTCATTGGGAAGCGTGATTGAAGATGTGAAATTACCGTTATTGTCAACACTAATCAGGCTTCCGCTGACTGTTCCATTAAGATAAAGCTGTATCTGGCTGCCTGCATCCGCTCGTCCGCTGATAGTAACGTTTGGAAGCGATACTGTCGCGCCGTTGATCGGGCTGGTAATAACAGGAATATCTGGCGCAGATAACGTCAATGTAAAATTAACTGCTATCGCCCTGATATTACCCAGAGCATCTTCAGCAGTAACGCTTAAAATATGCGTACCATTAGCAATACCTTCAAAAGATATAAAAGAACTATAGCTTGTCGATGTTGGCGTGCCCGTTAGCTCGCTTTCTGAGACAATGGCTCCATCAAGACTTAACTTTAATTTCCTGATTCCCGAAATATCTGAAATATCCGCAATTAAATTTCCTGGTACAGTAATCGTGGCGCCATCATCCAGCAGCTGCCCAGCAAAACTAAGCGCTATACTCGGCCCATCGTTATCCTCAACAGTTTTTTTCACGAGTACATTGATAGAGCGCTCAATGGTTTGATTTATTTGATTTGTTGCTATCGCTTTTATTGTATGCGTGCCGTCAGAAATTTCGGAAATGTTCCAGCCAACGGTATAAGGTTGTATAGACGCTATTCCGATAGAAACGTCATCAATAAAGAATTCTACCTGCTTAATCCCATTCTGATTATCAATCGCAGTTACCGAAACTAAAACGTTGCTTGTAATCGTGCTGTTTTCCTGCGGTGAAGTTATGATCATCATGAAATCATTCGGATCATAAATCATCGACTGAACCAAGCCCACAATGACTGTAGCTCCATCACTACTAGCGCGATATTGTGCATATACCTGTTTTTCACCAATGCCTTCTGAAAGAGTAAAAGACTTCGGCGAAATCAATGGTGTATAGCTTCCAGTGAAAGTGTTTGTCTCCGAAAGGCGAACCTGATTAGCTAACGGGCAATTCAGGGTCAAATCTATCTCGCGCGTTTGCGTAATATAGTTTCCATCTTCTGGCGCTATAGAACAACCTGTAAGGTATCGATTAGTGGAAAAATCACCGTAATCCACGCCTTCGCTCACCCGATCTCCGCGTCCATTACTATTGTTCGGGTTTTTGGGACCCGTATTGTGCCCCCACCAGTTACCAAGCGCAGATACTGGTGTATCGGGCGTATGATTCAAGACACCATAGTCTGCGTTCCCCACGATATTGGATAAGGAAATGCTTGGCGCAGCGTTATTCAGGATTTCCATACCGATCTGGTTGTTCAGCAAATTCATTTCCGTGAGATCGGCTTCTCCAGGATTGGTTCCGCTTTCTTGACCATCGATACGCAAACCGACCACGCTGTCCTGTATGGTAAGGCGTTCAAGCAGATATGGTAAATTCTTGAGCGATAACGCTGAACAGTTATTTCCCCCAGCAAACTTTAAAAGCAATCCATCAATGATCACTTGCTCCGGCTTTGCTTTCCGGTTGATAGTCAATCCACACCAATCTCCTGCCATTGGATCAGGAAGAAAGGAAGCCGCATTACCAAGTACGAAACCATCATTAATACTTGTGAAAACAGTTCCTGCCTTACTATGAATATCATCATGCACAACCACTTTTGCATTCTGCCCAAACTTAACAACTACACCATCTTCAATAGTTAAGCTAGCCGCACTGGTTAATCCAAATGATGTTCCTGCTATTATAGAAATAATTATCTTTATAATAAATGAAAACATCTCCCGCACTGAAGAAAACGGCTTAGAAGTGAGAAATGAAAATAGGGACATCATGAAATTAGCCTTTTAAATATTCAATGCATAATTATTTACGATCCACATGGGCGTCGTAATGGTGGGGGATTAACCGCAATCGTTGATATTCGGCGATGTCTTTCCAAAAACTCAATATACTCTTGCCAACCTTCGGCTAGCCATAAAAAGGAATGCTTCGTGTTTTGTTTTTGAAAATCCGCAATGGCACTTTGCAATGCCAACAAAAGACTGCCATCCTTTACGATAATAACCCGTTCTTTAGTACCAAAAGGTTGTTTCAGAGAAACAATCAGCTTCGATATAATTTCTTCTAAATTGCTTCCCGAAATACTATAAAAATCTTGACCTGTAAAATATTCCTCTGCATCAGTATCAAGGTTTACTCCGATAATCTGCCAGCTATGCGTCACTGTGCCATATAAGAAATCCTCAGGAGAAAGCAAGTCCAGCTCCATGATGACTTCCGGCTGTGCTAAAAGAGATTGTCCTGATCGGTGCCATGCGCGCATGCCGCCACGTAAAATACGAAGATTGTGATATCCCGCTTTATTCAAGCGATGACAATAAATTGACATTTCCGCATAATCTTTACCGCTACCGATTAAAACTATAGGTTGGTTTTTGAAATGGTTTTTTGCTTCGAGCTGTGACAACGTGATATGAATCGCTCCAGGTATGGGCGATTTACGCTGTAATTTAGATGAGCGAACATCCATCCATATCGGTTGCAATTGGCTCGCTTTTTCAAAATCAACCCAGCAGCTATCATTCGTTTCCGGAATATCTCTATGAGAAGAAGTCCCAGAGGTTATCTCTGGCTCTATTTCTTTATGACAATCCGTATCTACCGGAACTATTACATTTTCTCCTGCATTTTTTTCTACCATTTCGGCATGAGTCTGCTCAGAAAATATGAACAAAAGGATAAATGCATATAAGATATAGCGTAAAGGAATCAGGATGATGGCTACTCTATTTTTATCTATTGTCCATAGATCTCTCTGCCATTTTACTTCCTGATGGCAAGAACAAGACAACGTAAAAAAATAATGCAGCCTTCCAGACACGTTTTGTCCTCTCAAAATTTTGCCGCAAGCCAACGGCGCCGCAACATCACGAGCCCTGATAGAGCAATAAGAATAATCAATAAAGCTCGTCCAAAATTGCTTTGCACCGGAATCTGAACCGCCGGCTGTGAAGCCAATACCACGGGCCCGCCGGGATCACGAATAACACCATTCGCCTTAAGATCATCATCACCCAGCTTGCCATCCGTGATGATATAGCTCACTGTATTACCACTGATCTTAAGATTATTAGGCATATACCAAGTCGAAATCCACGGTAAATATGGCGTCGGACCGTATTTCATATAGCCTGTAATTCCTTTCAGACTCGGCCATGTCGTTGTGACTGTTACGGTGCTGCCTACATTACAATCAACCAGTTCAAATTCGAGAACACCGTGCGGTAATAAATATTTACCAAGAAGTCGCGCCATCAACCCAGAAGGTTTCGCTACCCGCGTCTTATCAAGATCGAAAGCGCAAGCATCGCCACCACCTGAAATACTCGCCGTTACTGTCCCCGTACCCGTAGCGGCGCTCCCAACGAAAGTCGCTGATGTCCTTCCTGAAGCTTCAATATTGGTTAAATTAAATTCTGCTGCATGATCGAGCCCTTCAACATTGGCCGTCGCAATATAAACGCCTGCTGTTGCATTTGCCAGCAATATTGGTGAAACAGCAAGACCGTCAACATCAGTTTGCACAACTGCAGTATATCGATTCCCCACGAATGTCGCAGAAGCCCCTTGTCCAGATGGCAAGATAAACTCGACTACCACGCCAGCCATGGGATCGCCATTTTGATTTTTCACTATGGCCTCCAAAGGTTGTGCGAACCGCGTCCCGACAGTAGAGGTCTGAGGTGTTCCGTTATGCGCACTGATGCTGCTCACCGGAATTACAGGAACCGGGTTATTGGTTAAACTGAAAGAAACAATGTTCTCCGAACCTTCTACCCGTGCAATTGCTTCATAGGCTCCTACAATATCATTTGCTGTAAAAGGCATGGATATTGCCAGACCTCCGTCATCAGTTTTTACCGTTACACTGGTTATTCCGCCTTCAAAGAAAGCTGAAGCTCCGTTGGTAGGCAGCATAAAGGTAACTTCAGCATCTTGCAGAGGTTGATTGTCATCATCAAAAACCAATGCCGTTAATGGCGCTACGAATGGAGTATTGATAATCGCATTTTGTGGCGTCCCCCCGTAAGCAATCATATGTTGAACAGTCGAGCCACCTTCTGCCGCTTCGTTTGTAAGGTTAAAAGTTGCAGGGTTGGACAGTCCGTCCACCTTTGCAATAGCAGTATAGTTTCCCACGATGTTATTAGCCGTCAAAGTAGATGTCGCAATACCTTGACTATCCGTAAGGATAGTCAAAATGTGGGTATTATTAGTGAAATATGCAGATGCACCACTTTCGGGAAGCGCAAAAGTAACGGGGATACCAGGAAATGGTTTACCATCTGTATCAAGTACTTTGGCTTTTAAGGGCTGCATAAATACAGTTTGCACCTTGGTTTTCTGCGGCGTTCCGCTCTCGGCGCTTATGCTACCAACGACAATGGTCTGTTCGCTGATATTTTCAAGAGTATAAATCACTTTTTCAGAAATACCGACTACTTCGGCCGTTGCTTGATATTGACCAATAATTGCGTTGGCTTTTATCAATGATGACGATGCTACGCCATCTTCATTCGTTATGGCAACAAGCATGATAGAACCGTCTGCGAACACCGCTGATGCTCCATTGACAGGAAGCTTGAATTGCACGGGAATGCCCGCAACAGGTTGATTGCTAGCATCGGTCACTCTTGCAGATAACACCTCCGCAAAATAAGCGTTCACATTCGCTTTTTGCAGTGCTCCTGCAGTAGGAACGATCTTTGCGGGAACTGCTATTGGCGCATTATTCGTTAAACTAAATCCTGCCTCGCTCTCCAATCCCTCAACCGACGCCACAACCTGATAGTTTCCTGTAATTCCATTTGCAGTCAGTGCCGGAGCCACAGCTATACCATCTGCTCCAGTTGCGACCATCGTATGTTTCCCGCCACTGGCAAACTCAGCAGATGCACCATTTTCCGGCAGACTGAAACGAACCCATACACCGGCAAGCGGAGAATCGCTTTCGTCACGCACCATGGCTTCTAATTTCTCGGAGAATACCGTATTGACCAATGTAACTTGCGGCGTTCCCTTAACCGCTTCTATGGATGAGACAGATGGAGGAACAGCTTGGTTAGTTAAATTGAAAACGGCAGAGCCAGCTAAACCATCCACAGTAGCAACAGCAGAATAACCGCCCGCAAACAGATTTGCTATCAGCCTCGGCGATGTTGCAATACCCTGCGCGTTGGTGATGGATAGAGCGGTACGATCTTCATCCGCAAAATGCGCAGAAGCATCTTCTCCAGATAAAGCAAATTTCACCAGAACGCCTTCAACCGGCGTGCTGTTTTGCCCAAGCACTTTCGCCTGCAAGGGTTTATCAAAGGCTGATCCGATAAGCGCTGTCTGAGGTGTTCCGCTATACGCAACGATACTCGACGGCGTTACCGGAACGGCAGGCTGGTCGCGCCATAACAGTTCGGCAGAACGCAGCCACTGCGCAATCTGTAAGCGCAGCTCGTCTGTTATCGGCTTTGTTGATATTTGATCAGCAACGGTCAGCGCGCTTATTGTGTCAGCATAATTCTCTGAAACATAAGCAGTTTGCGCACCGTCTAAGTGTTCTTTGAGATCACCACCTTGACCTTGCGCCTCTTCGATAATATTTTCTATGAAGGCATTATTTACAGAAATTACTTCAACATTCAGATTTTCGACGATTTGCTGACCATCATATGATGCAGTAAAAGAGTAAACGACTCTTTCCAGATTTTTTGCTGTTGGTAATTTTGTTCCAAATCGAATCGATAACACTTCATTCGAGGACATCGTTTTCGTCCAACTCACTTTATTGCCGGCTATCGTGGAAGGTGCGGGAGAGGCATCAATCAATCGGACGCCATAAGGTACATCGATAACAAGTTCAATATCCTCTGGAGCATCAAGCTCTGGCATAGTTACCGTGACCTGCGCAGACAAATATTCGCCCTCGATAAAAGACTCTGGCACCTCAGGGGTAACATTCGAAACGACCCGATTGAAAAACTCAGACGCAGAGCGTCCCTTCAAATTTCTCATCGTTGACAATATGTCAAATCCTGCACTCAATACTTTTCCGTTACCGTATACGGCTTGTACCAGAGCGGCTCCACCTTCATCATAGGAAGCCAGAACCGAAGCTCCATGAGGAGATAGCGCCCATATGTTCCCTTCAGGAATAAATATCTCATTATCTACGGTGATTGATGCTTGTGATCCTATTATCTGCTCACTTGAAGTTACCCCTGATATCGCATCAAATGCACTTACAGCATAATCACGGCTTCCGTCTATGACTAAAGAGTCGCCACGCAATACAGCCATCCGTAATTCATCTACGAGCGGTGAAGTCAGCTTTACAGCCCCTCCATTGATCCAATAAACGTTATAGTGGCTACTGCGCAGAGCATCACGGAAATCGTTTGTCGTTGTCACAGCATGGGTTATGTAACCTCGCTCTGAAAGAATAGTCCGGGACCAATTTGAACGAAGTTCAGAGCAGTTTTTATCATCATCCCCATTACCATCAAAGCACGAAACCAGCATCAGGATACGCGCTTCCTTGGCAAGGTTTGACTCGACACTTAAATCGTTGCTTTCAGAAAGCAATGTAATTTGTGCCTGATTATTGCCAATAGCGGAGTCAAGCGTTGAAGATGTAATAGTAAAGATATTAGTAATTTCAGTTTTAATCGAATTAACTTTCACGCGAAGCGCCAATTGATCTTTCTCTCCTTTTCCGGTGGTTCCGATAGTCCAAATACCATTACTGTAGGAACCAATGGATGGAATTGCTTCAATTAAAGATAGTTCTTCTGGGAGTAAATAACGAACGGCAACATCTTTTGCATTTTCCGGGCCTACGTTGCTTGTCGTTATCGTAAAAGTAACCTCATCTTCTGCACGCACTGTTATTTTATCGGCGATTACTGATATACCGACATCGGCTCCCTCCGTAGGCGTTATTGGTTTACGCTTCGCAAATAAATAGTCCGTAGCATCTGCTCCCACGATAAGAGAAACATCCCGAATGACGCTTTCATCTTCTTCCGAAGCTTTTCCTCCCAAAGAACCTATAATTCTGGCACCATTTATATAACCATCTATTTCGTCGACTTTAATTTGATATACGCCAGGATTCAATGAAATAAATTTATAGTTTCCATCTGCGTCTGTATGCCCCGAAGTTGATACTGCTGCGCCTTTTTGATCCACGCCTTGCAAACTGATTTTCACATTACCTAAGCCAGGTTCGCCATCGTCTTTGGCTCCATTGTTATTAACATCGTGGAATACGCGACCTGAGATATTCGCGGTTGTGCCATCTGAAAAATTGAATGTATAACGACCTGTCGTATTGGCATCAAAAACATTGATAAAGTATTGCCAATTATTATTCTCATCTCGAATCTGTGATAGCCAGAAATTTTCTGCAGGAAGAATTTTTCCATCAGAGCGCTTCAACATGCTGAGCGTCTTCTTCCCGAAGTATGGATCTTTTGTTCTGGCATAAACAAACCCGTTGGTTGCCGGAAAATTCAGTTGATAAACGCCACCATTTGATTGCAAGTTTGCGCTTCTCGATTGATCTGTAACAGAGAAATCAACTCCATCAGATTCAAATACGCGAAGCACATCTCCACTGTAAGCTAAGAAGTCTCGAATATTGTCTCGGCCGGGCAAGTCAACTTTAACATCATGAACTAAAAGATAACTGTTGATATTTCGAATTAAGGAAGTTAGCGCACCGCCCAAACTATCCGCATGGGTATAACTCGCATCTATTTCGACAAATTTGCCCGAAAGCGTAGTTATCATGTTCCAGCGCCCGACTTTTGCTGTGTTGGACGCAATATCGCCAAAATCAATCAGTAGCGTTTTTCCTGCTGGCTGATCAGAAACATAAGAATCAATGATTTTAAAATCAATCAGTAATCCCTGTTTGTTTTCTACAATTTTAGGTTGCGCTGACTCAATACTGACTTTATTAGCAGCACCACCTCCGACATTTTTCATGCGGACACCGAGCGTAAAAGGTATTGGCGGCTCTATTTCAGGCGTAAATGCATCATCCGCGTAGACTTCACCCGCGAGAAAGTAATCAAGATCAAGCAAAGGCTGTGGTTTTACGACAATATAATCTGGCGTAACATCAACGCTACTTTCTTCCCCATTAAGAATGTAATCTAAAGTTGCGCCAACATAATATAGCTTACCGTCCGGTTCAACACCGCCTGTTCCCTGCGCGGGGATGATTAACCAATGAATATCCGCCACTGTTTTGGCTGCAACTCTCCCTGTTCCTTCAATATTGCCAATATTCGCCAGCGAATCGACACGAGCAAAAAACTCCGCAGTTGTATTATTGGGATCAGAAGTTGCGGTAACAACATTTCCCTTGGCATCCTCAAAGTGTAGCGTAGCCTTGACATTTTCTATTGCCAAGGTGTCCAACCCATTAGTAATACGCATATGCGCATCAAACGCCTGTCGTTCCAAAGAAAGTTTTTGTTTGATTTCGATTTTAACTTCTGCGCACAAGGCATCTTGCGCAAAGGCAGAATGATTCCCCCAAAATGCCTGAAAAAAGATCAACCCAAATAAAGATAAACCGTTGAACAGTTTTCTTGCCATATTCATGATTAATCCTTTATCTCTTCTTAACCTTTGCATTAAAACAATAAGTTCACGGAGAAATTGTGATTACATTGGAAACGGCTGTCCCCAAATCCGTGCCACTTGCCGTGATCACAACCTGCCCGGGCGAAACCCCTGTTAAATCAACATAATTCGAGTAGTTACTATTAGCAGGGTAAGCCGTTGCGGCAGGAACCGTTGCAACACCTGGCGCGCTGCTCGATAAATGAATCGTGAAACCGGAAGTTGGCATCTGATTGGTGCTGTAATAAGCACCGGGAACATTCATATAAAACCCAAAGTTACTCTTTTCGCCTACTCTGATATTGGAAAGCCCCGTGAAAACCAACTGGGGGATAACTACGCGCACATTCAAATCATCTACGTAGGTATGACCGTTTGCGCTTGCTATCACGATTGCTGAACCAAGGTCTACTCCTTCTATAGGGAAATAAACAGAAGAACTCCCCGAAGGGATGGTTACCGTCACCGGTACTTTAAAAATGGCTTCCGAACTGGATACCAATGTCACCACCAGCGACTCAGTACCATTATATGCCTTGCCATCAGCGGTTCTTTGAACACTAACTTCTGAACCATATGTCTTCATTCCCTTGCCAACCGCCGTCTCCGTCCTTGTAAACTTCAAACCAAGATTACCGCTCACTGTCACCACCGGCGATGTCACACTGCCAACCTCGCTGCTCAATTTGACTTTGTACGTCCCCGCCGACTTCGGCGAACCTATATATACGTATTGCGGAGTGTTTACAGGAAGGTAATACCTGCCCACGCTCCATGTCACCTGTGTGCGTTTCTCGCCATAGTAGTCATAAAAACCATCGACAATGTCCGCTGGATCCGCTTCCTCTATCGATAAATCAAAAGTTGTGTCGCGGGCCATAACCTGATACGTATTGTAATATGCGCCGTCAACTACCGCTGATAATCCTATCTCATCACGCGCTCCACCTACACTCCGGTTCGTCTCTAGCCCCGTTATCGTAAACTTCGCAATTACTGTGTTTACTTTCAGCTTCTCCTCCGGAGAGGCATGACCAACCGCCACCGCGTCTATCGTTACCGGAACATCCGTAACCTCCACCCCTTCAACTTGAAATGTCACTGAATACGCATTCGCTGGCATCGTAATCGTGCCAGGGACATTAACCTTCCCAGGCGCGCTGCTTGTCAGTTGAATCGTTAGAGGTTCCGCCGTCGGTGCCGTTTTGCCATCCACAAGGCGCTGAATGGTAAGCTCTGAGCCAGATGTCTTCATTCCCTTGCCAACCGCTGTTGATGTGCGCAAAAAATCCAGGACTGCTTTTTTTGTCACTACGATTTGCACCTCGGCTGCAGTTAACCCCGGCGAGCTTGCTTTAAGCATGGCTTCGCCCTCCGATACTCCTTTAACCGTAATGAAGGCGGAAGTTTGCCCTTCCGGAATTTCAATATGACTGGGGGAAACCGATGCTACGCTCTGCCCCTCAACAAATAAATCAATTGAAACGCCTCCCATCGGAGCCGGGCGTGAAATTGTGACAGGATAGGTCTCCGTGCCTTCTTTGGCTATTGTGATTTTGCTGACATTGGGATTGCCTATTCCGATAATAATAGGCTCCACTGTGACCATCATCGTCGCTTCTTGGTATCCCTCCGCAATAGCTTTGATTGTTGTTTGCCCGACTGAGATGCCATTCAAAGTAAAATTAATCGCTGTTTTCCCGGGTGGGATTACTACAGAGGATGGAGTCATAACTACAGATTGATTTTCACTGAATAATGTGACTTTTGTCCCGCCCTCAGGAGCCGGTTCTGTCAATGTCACAGGAACAGGACGACTTAAACTTGGAGCAACTGTAGTTCCTTCGGGCAAGAGTACCGAACGAGGCAAAACCTTGACGACCAGTACACCATCACTGAATCCATCGGCTTTTGCCAATATTTCTGACTCACCCAAGGCTAACGTCGCAACATTGAAGGTTGCTTGTGTTTGACCGGAAGCAATCGTAACAGCGGTAGGGTGCGTTGCTACAGTACTATTCGAGTTATTTAACTGGACAGTTAACCCATCCTCTTCTGCCGGAACAGTTGAACGAATAGTCACGGGTAACGTCCTCCCCGCACTTACTCTTATCAATGACGGCTCCAATGTGAGTGCAGGTGTGGGTACAACGGAAACATACGATTCGCCGCTAATAAAATCTGATTTACTCGCTGTAATAACAGTTTGTCCAAGAGCTGTTGATATAAATTCAAAATCCAAACTTTTTTTGCCTTCAGGAACCGTTAGGATATCCGGAACACGACCTATTGACGAAACACTGGAAGCTAGAGTAACAGTCGAACCATTCGGGGGTGCAGGATAAGGGAGTTTTAAGGTTAATGTTTTAGTTTTTCCTAGGGTTACCCAAGTGTTGTTGGGCACAATTTCCAAAAATGGTTCGGAAAATCCTAATACAATTTCATCGGTGTAAAGATATTGTCCGGGCTCATCATCGTCTGGAGTTTTCACTGTAATTAGCAAGCTTTTTGATGGCTCGGGTAAAGAGATTCTTAGTTCTTCCTTGCTAATGAATTGAGTTGTTTGCTCAATACCATCTACCATTACGATAGATTGATCAGTAAAATGCCTTCCTTGTAATTTCAGTTCGAAAGGTCCTTGTCCCACATAAGCAACTGCTGGATCAAGGTTGATCAATGTTGGCGCAACACCGACATGAAGGGTGCCTGAAAGAATAAGGTATGGGATACCCTTTAATCCCCAAATAACATCCTTCTGAATATCTCCAGATGGAACAATAATACCATTCCAGCCATTGTTCTCTGCAACGTTGCCGCCCCCTGTAGGAGATGCAGCCAGATCAATAGTAATCGCCGCTTCTTTGTGGTTTTCTAGAAGCAAGTGGCTGAATACCGGCGCAGAACCATAAACAGCCAAACCATTACCATATTCAAACTTCACATACTCCAAAATAGTATCAGTTGTTTTTTCCTGAAAAATCCATTGCCCCCAATCTCCAGGAGTAGCCATTTGCCCAATCCGAACACGATCAGAAGTTACTTGTATTCGAGCGCTTACGCTCCCTCGTGCTTGTATGGAGCCGCTCTTCACAATAAGATTGGCATTCATCCCCATAAAAATAGTAACGCCCGGGTCAATTACCAAAGATGCGGCATTATTGATAACGACATCATTGGTAATAAGATAGGGGCTTTGCTCAAAATTAAGATGCAGATCGCTTGTGATATTGTTGGGTATTGTTGTTTGTGAATATACAGAAGGGATAAAAAATACACCTACTACTGCGGCTAAAATAACTCCTGAATATTTTTTAAGTTTCTTGTGGAGCAGCGGCAACATCTTTGCCCCTCTCTCACTCTTACAAGGAAAAATATTTTTTAAAACAGCGAGGAGATTCGATAACATGATATAAACTCTTATTTATCTATCAGTAGCCGTGACCCATGCTGGATAACCGCCATCAAGAATACCTATAAGCATAAACTTTTGTTGAAATAATTGATCTGCGATTATCTGCGCCTCATGATGCCCATCATCAATTATTATTAGCCAACGTTTCTTGGATATTTCAGGAAGCGCAGACTCTATTTGGTGCGGCATAAGAGATAGCGCTTTAGGAAAGGGATAACCTGCTGACTTTTGGGGATCGCTTTTGAAAGCCGACGTACTCGCTAAAGCAGGTTTTTCAGGTGGGCGAAGATCAATTATCTGCAAGTCCACTTCATCTTTGATTGCCTCCGATAGCTCTTTGGGTGTTACTAAAAGTGGTTTTTTAGGTATAACTTTTAGTTCTTCTATATCGAATTGCTCCCATTCAGTAGGTGTTCCTGTGAGCCTTTGACTCGGCTGTATCGTATGATCAGCACGATTTCTTTGCCTCCTTCTATCTTGCAACACTGCATTTTTTGCAGCACGAGTGGATATGCGCGGAGTGTAGTAAATACGTCGTATCCTATCGTCGCGTTCGGGAATAAACGTTAACTGGTCGGCATCTATCAGCACAAAAGGAATATTTCCAGCCTTCTTTAAAGTAAACAACCCTTCAGGAGTAATTTCAAGAGGGAGGAAATCACTGATTTCTTTTATATCGTTTTCGCTTACCTTTTGTTGCTCACCTAGACTTTCTTTGTTATCTTGCACAGGCGTCCCTTTCTGTGCCAATATTTCACCTGAATGCAGCATTAAAAAAGTAAATAAACTAACGAACAACAAGAAAAAAACAGTTGTAGCGACGCTTTGTCTTTCCCTTTTTATATTTAAATAAAACACAAAGCCTCCTTGGCGTTTGTTACAAAATAAAAGTAATGCTATAACTATAACATCGTAACGTAAGATTACGGGATCAACATGCATCTTGTCAATAGAATATTCAAGAAACGTGTTTCTTGCTTTAAAAAAAGGGCTGTACTAGATTAGCGCTATATTACAAGTTGTCACTTCTATGAGACAATAAATATATTTCGTTCCGATTTGCTGTGATGGCCTTCATATCGCTCAACACTTACTTCGACCTATTAGGAGTCAAAAGGTGTTCCCCTACTCTTTCAGACAGGAGTTTTCTGTATTGAAATGAAAACTCCATGGTTAAGCCGTGATGGATTACGGCAGCTAATTAAAGACCTGATTAGGGAACCGCCCGTCAAGGGTTGAATAAGCAAGCCTACCGCCTTCAATTATAAAATCGAAATAAACGACGCGAAGCTCCTTTGGACTCAGATATACTGTGTCGTAACCACGCAGATAGACTCCTTCATATTTGACGGTTTGCTACAGCCTTTTGACAAAGATATTTGTCGCGCCGGTCGGCAGTGTGATTTCGAACAAACTAGCTGTTTTATCTGGCAATTGTGCCTTCCGGCAAACAATTTATATTGTAAAATCCGATCAAGGAAATGCAAGAATTAAATATCTAGACTATAATTAAACGTTAAGTGACGGCGCAAATGGCTTCTTTTGTCATAATTAAGCCGTCGGAATTTTCTTATTTTACGAAAACAAACCCCTTATGGTTATGAAAACAGCTCAAGAGTTGCGCTCCGGAAATGTCGTTATGATCGGCAACGATCCGATGGTCGTTCAAAAAGCCGAGTTTAGCAAGTCGGGAAGAAACGCTTCCGTCGTCAAAATGAAGCTCAAAAATTTGCTTACTGGTAATGGCACTGAATCGGTATATCGCGCCGACGAAAAATTTGATGCTATTCAACTCGAAAAAAAAGAGGTTTCTTATTCTTATTTTGCCGATCCGATGTATGTCTTTATGGACGCGGAATTCAACCAGTATGAAGTCGAGACCGAAAGTCTTGGCGATGCGATTTATTATCTCGAAGATGGTTTGCAATGTGAACTCACTCTTTACGAAGGACGAGCGATTTCAGCCGAGCTTCCGACCTCTCTCGTTCGTGAAGTTACTTACACGGAGCCTGCCGTGCGTGGCGATACTTCCGGCAAAGTGCTAAAACCCGCGAAAATCGCTAGCGGTTTGGAAGTTTCCGTTCCGTTGTTTGTCGAGACTGGCGATAAGATCGAAATTGATACACGTACCAACGAATACAAGCGACGTGTTTAATCATTACCAATATTGACTTCGGCGTATTGTCAGAGTTTTTCTCGGTAAACGTTTTCTTCAATGGCCACTATCAAGAAAATATCACGTCTCATCGATAATGATTCGTGTAAAAATGGTTCGCTTTCTTCACGAGCGCAAACGATAAAACCGTGGACGCGCCGAAAGAAAGCACATAAAGTATTCGCGCCATCCATTCAACAGCAAGGAAAAGATATTACTGCTGCCGAACAACCAAAAAACATCGTGCATGACGATGCTTTTCAACATAAAAAAATACCATTCCGACAAAAAAATAGATATCACGATCCTACGAAATCAAGTGACGCGCCACACCGCGCTCCTCAGAAAAGTAATAACGCAACCTCAAATCCCGAAGATGTGCGTGTATCCAAACTGCTTGCCGAACGTGGCATTTGTTCACGCCGTGAAGCCGACGAATATATCGAACGTGGTTGGGTATTTGTTGATGGGAAACCTATCATACTCGGCGCGCGTGTCACGCCGAACACCGAAATCGTTTTGTCGCCCGAGGCGAAGAAACAACAAAAACACCGCGTCACGATTCTGTTGCACAAGCCAATCGGCTATGTCTCAGGGCAACCCGAAGAAGGTTATCGCTCGGCGATCACGTTAATTACACCGGAGCACCAGCTTCGCGTGGATAATGAAAGCTTTGCTTTCAACGCGAAACATTTACGCGGACTCGCTCCCGCCGGTCGTCTGGATATTGACTCTACGGGGATTTTGGTTCTGACTCAGGACGGACGAATCGCGCGACGTTTGATTGGCGAAGATTCCATGATCGAGAAAGAATATCTAGTGCGCGTCGAAGGTACGCTCGACGAAGCCGGTCTTGCTTTGCTCAATCACGGGCTTTCACTCGACGGAATGCCGCTCAAGTCGGCGCAGGTCGAGTGGCTGAATCAAGATCAATTACGTTTCATTCTGCGCGAAGGAAAAAAAAGGCAAATCCGCCGAATGTGCGAAGCTGTCGGTCTTACCGTGATCGGATTGAAGCGCGTTCGTATCGGTCGTGTCCGGCTCGGTAAACTCCCTCTGGGTCAATGGCGATATCTACAAGAAAACGAGATTTTCTAATAGAGTTTCGCTCTGATTTTTACTCAATCTTTACATTCCATTGACGGTAATTAACGTTCATTCCTTTACATTGTACATACTGTAATCGTTTTTAACTCTCTCTTCAAATTTCGATTGCATAACATTTCAATACTTAAGGAGACGACTATGAAAACAAAATTTACGACCATCACTTTGATTTTGGCGGCTATTGGATTAAGCATGAGCGCTAACATTAACGCGCAACCGTCCAACAATGCTGGAGGGTGTATTGCCGATTGCGGATACCAGCAAACCTATTGCGGCGGTTGGCACAAGAGGGGCAACCGAGGAACGCCTCGGATGTTATACGATATGAACTTAAGCGACGATCAGGTGGCGCAAATCAATGAGATCGTCACTACCAATGCCGCATTACGCCATGAACAGATTCGGAGCATATTGACGCCGGAACAGCAAGCGGAGTTCGATGCCCGTGTCCAACAAAGAACAGAATTCATTCAACAAGGGGTGGGAGCTAGGAACGCAAATAGAATACGTCGTTAAATATAAGCTTGATTATCGCGCCGTGCGCAAAACAAATACGCGCGGCGCTCGTTTTCTGAATTTCACTTCATGAATGGTTAATCTCGGTGTATCATCGTATCCACAACCATAAGGTAAAGTAGAATGTAGAATGCGCTCCTGGTTCTGGCGAATCTTTATAAGTTTCTGGATTGCGATCATGCTGATCGCAGCGCTGACGTTTGGTTTGGGACGTTGGATGGTCGAAGAGCGCTGGATCATCATGTTTTATCCAAATCTCAAGGATTACGCGCCGCAATGGGCACAAATTTATGAAGAGAAGGGTTTGGATAACGCGCAAGAATATTCGATTAAAATGGCGCAAAAGCATCGTATCTTCGCCTCTATTCTTTCCTCGGATGAGCTTTTGTTTTCAACGCTGACAATGCCTCAGAGAGAACACCGTAACATGAGAAAAAATCGCGGTATGCATCACCCTGAAAATGATGGACGTGGCAATGCGGGGTACGTAAACATGATGACAGCCAGGAATAATTTTCATTATATCAATTATGAGTATACCAGCGATAACGGCAATGATTATTTATTTCGTTTTGTGTTGCCGATTGACGGTGTGCGCACTTGGCAAAATCGCGCGTTATTCGGTCCTCTGGCTTTATTCATCACAATCATCGCGCTTTCACTGGTCAGTTGGTTTCTAAGTCGTTCGATCATCAAGCCAATCCGTCGCCTGCGTGAAGCCGTCAAGGACCTCGGCGAAACCAGTTATCAAACCGAGCAACTTGCCAGCATCAGTACACGACATGACGAAATCGGTATGTTGGCGCGTGATTTCAATCGGATGGGCGAACGTCTACAAACGCAACTGACCAACCAACGTCAGCTTCTACGTGATGTGTCGCATGAATTGCGTTCGCCACTCGCGCGTTTACGCATCGCGTTAGGGTTAGCCGAACGGCAATCCGAAACAGAGAAAATATCGCCGCAAATTTGGGCGCAATTACAGCGTGAATGTGACCACTTGGACCAATTGATTGGCGAAATTTTATCACTGGCACGCTTTGACAGCACCGAAGAACAATCTGAAATGATCAATCTCAACGCGCTGATTCAAGAAACGATCAGCGAACACCCCAATCTCAACTATCGCCTCAACGCGCCGGAAGAAATTTTTGTCCAAGGCTGGTCACGCTGGTTAGAAAAAACTTTTTCCAATCTGCTGCGCAATGCCGAACGTTTCAATCCGCCCGACGCGCCTTTAGAGATCTCATTATCCCGTGACGGAGAAACGGCGCATATCCGTTTGCGCGATCATGGCGCTGGTTGCGATCCCGCAATATTGTCTAAATTGGGTGAGCCATTTTTTCGCGCGCCAGGACAATCCATCGCCGGTTACGGTTTGGGACTTGCCATTGCTCGTCGCGCAATCGAACAACACGGTGGTATCATTCGTTTTGAAAATGCCGAACCACATGGTTTCGTCGTGGATATTACTCTTCCAACAATACCGCCGCAATCACATTGATGAACGATACGCCTACCCTGCTGATTATCGACGATGATATCGAGCTCACGGAATTGCTCGCTGGTTGGTTGAGCCAAGAAGGCTTCCGCGTGACTTGTTGCCATGCGACACACGCCGCGCTTGAACTATTGAACGAAAAAACACCGGATGGCATCATTCTCGACGTGATGTTTCCTGACGGCAGCGGACTTGAACTTCTGAAAAAATTGCGTGAAGACTTCCCTACATTGCCGGTGCTAATGTTGTCAGCGCGTGGTGAGCCGCTTGATCGCATACTCGGACTGGAATTTGGCGCCGACGATTACCTTACCAAGCCCTGCGATCCACGTGAACTCACCGCGCGCATACGGGCGATTTTACGGCGCAGTACCACACCCGCTACCAGCAGCGTCACGCCGCCGAAATTCTCTATCGGCGATTTGACTTTTTACTCGCAACGTGGTGTTGCGTGCATCGCCGACAAAGAGATTGCGTTGACCATCACCGAAAGCCGTTTGCTTGAAGCGCTACTGAAACAACCCGGTGAGCCAATCAGTAAAACCGAATTGACGCATTATGTTCTAGGACGTGCGCCAGTGCCTTACGACCGCAGTCTCGATGTCCATGCCAGTAATTTGCGTAAAAAACTAGGCGCGCATGCGGATGGGCGAATGCGCATAATCGGTTTACGAAGTCGTGGCTATTTTTATACGCTTTGATTTTTCTCGATATAAGCAATCCAACTTGCTGTCAGCTTTTCTTGTAGCGCATTTTGCTTCAAGCGTTTACTCAAACTGTCGAAATCGACGTGATCGAGTGACTGATCTTGATTGAAGCATGAGAATACATAGCTAACATCGCCCGTATCGGGGTCACGATGAATTTGCAAACATTGCGCGCAAATCTCTTTCATCATGCATTGCATCGGTGAATTGATCGAGCCAATTGCTTGATGCGTCGGTTTTAAATATTTCGCCAGAACACCATGTCTTGCCGCAGTTACCGCTGCCATCATCCGATCCGATCCGATAACGATCATCCGGTCCGTATCGGTAAACGGAATGGTTTGTTCGCCGAGATTTCCTTCGGCATAGGCGCGCATCGCTTCAACAATGTTGCCGACAAATGTTTTGTCTTGCGGACGCGATGGAACAAAACCCGGAGCTTCATCCGAACACCAAATAATTACATCTGCCGATGCTTCGATATCTTCAACCTTATAACGATCTTCAATCTGTCGATAACCAGCAAAATACAACACTTTTGATCCGGCTTCACGGAGCGCGCGGCTGATTGAAAACAATACGGCGTTACCCAGGCCCCCGCCGACGAGCGTCACCGTCTCGTCCCCTTCGATTTCAGTCGGCGCGCCGGTCGGACCCATCAGAATCACCGGTTCACCAGGTTTTAATTTCGCGCACAAACTCGACGAACCACCCATTTCCAACACGATGAGCGATACCAGTCCTTCTGCGCGATCGACCCATGCGCCGGTCAACGCCAATCCCTCGGTCGCCATCCGCGTGCCGTGTTTTATTTCAGAGCGCGTTTCGAAATTCTGTAAACGATAAAACTGGCCAGGCATGAAATTCGACGCAGCGGCAGGCGCCCGTACGACAACTTCCAAGATCGTCGGCGTCAAACGCTCTACGCGCTCGATATGGGCACGCCAATCATGATTCAATTGCCGCAAAAATGTCGTGTCATCGCGCGATTTTTCCACCGGAACACGCGCAAGCATTCTCGAAACTATCGGATAACCTTGTTTCGCGCTCGCCATCGCCTTCACGACATTGCCGAAGTACGATGGATGTAAATCGCCCCAAAAGCTGGCGGCGCGACCGTCTCTTTGTATCAAAGTTAATATCGCCGGCGATTCCGGTTTGGTCATACCGATTTCCGCCTTGACAGTATTACCGTTTTCGTCGTACAGACAAAAATATTTTCCATCACGCTTGAAATGCGCTGCGTCCTCACGAGCCAAAACGGTATTCGGCGATGTCCCCGCCGCAATCAAAATCGTGCGCGCCGGCAACGAAATCTGCGCATATTCGCGCCATTTGTTTTGCTCATCGTGGTGTTCTCGTGCCGATACTTTTAGCGCGCGCGCGCTACCATATCCATCGGTTTCCACTTCGAGCGGAGTCAACCCTTCGGCAAACCATATTCCTTCTTCCAACGCTTTTTCGATTTCTTCATTGTTCAGCGTATATGAAGGGCTGTCGATCATTCGTTTACGGTAGGCGACCGTCGCGCCTCCCCAATTTTTCAGTAACCCGATAATATTAGGTTTTCGGTTCTCGCGTTCGGCGGCAGCGCGTTCTTCGCGCAGAGCGCGCGCATGCGCGATAAATTCTTCGGCGATTCCACGCTCTTCTTCTGTCCACCGCGTTTCTACTTTTTCGCGCCCCTGCGCCTCAACCAATCGTTCATAGCGCGACAAGAATTTTTCTACTTGTACCGGATAATAAGCCAACGCCTCCGTCGCCGCGTCGATTGCGGTAAGTCCGCCGCCGATCACGATCACAGGTAAACGTAATTGCATATTCGCCAGCATTTCACGCTTAGCCGCGCCAGTCAACTGCAATGCCATCAGAAAATCCGACGCCGTGCGCACTCCGGTCGTTAGTCCGTTTGGAATATCCAATACAGTCGGTTTCCCCGCCCCCAACGCCAGCGCGACATGATCGAAACCTCGTTCGAACGCATCCTCAAGTGTGACCGTGCTACCGAAACGGATGCCGCCAAAGAGCGCAAATTCGGCGCGCCGTTGCAACAATAAGCGAATCGTCTTAAGAAAATTTTTATCCCAACGCACGGTAATACCATATTCCGCAACACCGCCAAAACCGGCAAGCACGCGCTCGCCGAGCGGTTCAACTAAATCATTGTAATTGCGTATTGGCTCAAACGGCACACGCATGCCGTCAATCGTGACGCCGCCGAGCGATTCTGCAAGTGGCTCGATCTTCAAACCGTCGATACCAACAACTGTATGTCCATCATTCAGTAAATGATGCGCCAACGTATAGCCCGCCGGTCCCATGCCAGCGATCAACACCCGCTTGCCGGACAATGACAATGGATACGGTCTAAGTAAGTTGAGCGGATTCCAGCGCGTCAGCAACGAGTAGATTTCAAAACCCCAGGGCAACGCCAATACATCTTTCAATAGGCGTGTTTCCGACTGCGGGATATTGACCGGCTCTTGCTTTTGATAAATACAAGCTTTCATGCAATCGTTACAGATGCGATGACCAGTCGCCGCCACCATAGGATTATCGATACAGATCATCGCCAACGCCGCCAATGGCATTCCTTCGGCGCGTAACTTGTGAAATTCAGAAATTCGTTCGTCCAATGGGCAACCGTTGAGTGGCACACCGAGCGGTGTTTTCTTGAACGGTTGCGGCAATGGTTTGCCATCGGCGCTTTTTTCAAAAATACCTTTTCGGCAACTGTCTCTATCCTGTTCGTGACACCAAATACAATAATGCGCTTCATCGAGTCCGCCGATAAAATCGGTTCCCTGATCCGTCAACATAAAGCCATCACGGTAGCGCGGCGAATGCTCTTCACTGAGTTTCCACATTGGAACACCATAACGTGTTTCATTCGCTATCGGCACAAGATTCATAAAATCGATTTTTTGCGGCGTTTTGAAAATTACATCGTTGCGATGATATTTTCTTCCTTCTGGCGTATGAACCGCCCACGCCGCGTAACGCATAGCTACGTCGATCGCTTCGTTATCGACTTCTTGATTACCCTGCCAATCAATCACCGCTTGCGCAAAATTGATTTGCGTCAGCGGCTCCCCGATCAATACTTCTAATTTTCCCCGCAACGCCGCGCCATCGAAAGTTGCGGCGACATCGGCTTTATAAGCATTTGCCGCTTTGCGCTGTACGAATTGACGTTTCACCGCGTAAAAAGGCGCTAATTCATGATGCTTGGCGGCAAGCGCGCGCGCTTCTCGCTCGATTCCGAAAAGTTCGGCGAGAAAATCTTCGAGATACGTGGCGACCACAAGTAATATCTCCGTTTCTTCTTTGCGTGGTATCGCATCAGAAGTTGCAGCGGTTTCCCGCGCCATATTGAATTTTTCAGCGAGTGACGCGTCCGCGTTTCGCAAATACGCAAGAAATAATTGATCAAGCCGCACGACACCTTCGTGCGTGTACAATTCGGAGAAAGTCAGACCATAAGCAAGTTTAAGCATAATTGAGCCTTACAACGACAAAGCCGCTGATGCAGACCAACGGCGCTATTTGATAAGTATTTGGAAATGGAGAATTCTACCTTACCCTCTGTTTTTAAGAAACCATGTTGCATAGTAAAGACAGATTACGGCGGCGGTTGACCACGCAAGGTTTACTTTTTGTATCTTATGAGCATAAAATGGCGTGCATCATGACATGCAAAACATGGCGCCACGACTGGCTTTTTATCAAAGGATAACTTCGATAAGTCAAAAAAATCGCCCGACCCGCGTTCAACGAAAAGCGCGCGGATCGAGCGAAATTTTTAAGATATATTTTTTATATTACAGCACAATTCCAGCTAAGATGAATCCGAAAATTACGGCAAACGCAATAGCCAATATTCCCGGAATCAGGAATGGATGATTGAATACATATTTGCCGATACGGGTTGAACCAGTATCGTCCATTTCTACTGCCGCCAATAAAGTCGGATAAGTCGGCAGAACGAACAATGCCGAAACCGCCGCAAACGAAGCCACCAAAGTGACCGGCGCCGCGCCTACAGTAATCGCCAAAGGCATCAGCGCGCGCGTTGCCGCCGCTTGCGAATAAAGAAGCATGGATGTGAAGAATAACGCGACCGCCAACAACCAAGGTTGCGTTTGCAAGATTCCGCCCGCCAGCTCCTTGATACCTACTTCGTGCGCGCTCACAAACGTCGTCCCCAGCCATGCGACGCCGAGAATACATATACAAGCGCTCATCCCCGATTTGAAAGTCGAAGCGCTCAGCACGTTACTGCAATCAATTTTGCAAGTAATCGCGATGATCGAAGCGGATGTCAACATAAAGATCATAATAGCATTGTCACGCGAGAGAATGATATTTTCTTTGGCGATCAAACCGACTTTATCGCTAATCAAGGTGGCGTACAGCATCACCGCGATCACCGCGACCAAGAAGATCAGCACAGAACGTTTTGCGTACGGTAACACTTGGATATTGCTGACACCGCGCATCGTGACCAAGCCTTTGGCAAGACGGTCTTGATATACGGGATCGTCTTTCAATTCGCAGCCAAGACGATTGGTAATAATCGCCGTCAACATTACCGCCAAGAACGACGTCGGCAGACAGATCATCAATATTTCAAGATAACCTACGCCCAACGGTTCCATCACGCCGGAAAAAAATACGACCGCCGCCGAGATCGGCGACGCCGTGATCGCTATCTGCGAACCGACGACCGCGATGGACAGCGGGCGCGATGGGCGAATGCCCTGCTCCTTCGCCACTTCCGCGATAACGGGCAACGTCGAAAACGCCGTATGCCCGGTACCTGCCATGACGGTCATAAAATAGGTGACCACTGGCGCAAGATAGGTAATATATTTCGGATGTCTTCGTAATAGCTTTTCTGTCAAAACGACCAAATAATCAACTCCACCGGCAACTTGCATCGCGGCGATCGCCGCGATGACCGACATGATGATCAAAATGACATCAATCGGAATACCGCCCGGTTTGACGCCAACCAGCGCCAAAACCAGAACGCCCAAACCGCCGGCAAAACCAATACCAATACTGCCCAACCGCGCTCCTAAAAATATCGCCGCGAGAACGATGGCAAGTTGCAGTATGACCATTGCTGCGTCCATGATAAATCCTCTCTATAGACTATTTGATAAAATGAGGATGGATGAGGTTTTCGAATGAAAATACCTCATCCCATTTCTCTTGTGTAATCAATTTCTTTTCTTTGACGACAATGTCGTGAATCGATTTATTGTCTTGATACCCTTCACGCGCGATTTCCGCGCATTGTTTATATCCCAGAATCGGACTCAACTGCGTCACGATTCCCAGAGAATTCATAACCATCGCCCTAGTATGTTCGGTGTTGGCCGTGATGCCTTTGACGCAATGTTCAGTCAGACTCTCTACCGCGTTTTGCATCGCCTTGATCGAGCTGAATAACGCCAGACCGATCACCGGCTCCATCACATTAAGTTGTAACTGTCCCGCAGAAGCCGCCAACGTAACGGTCAAGTCCATTCCGATGACGAAAAATCCGGTTTGATTGACAACTTCGGGAATCACCGGATTCACTTTGCCGGGCATGATCGACGAACCAGGTTGCAATTGCGGCAGATTGATTTCGTTTAATCCGCAACGCGGTCCCGACGCAAGCATACGCAAATCGTTGCAAATCTTGGTCAGTTTCACAGCGGTACGTTTCAATACCCCCGAAAGCAACACATACGCGCCGGTATCGGAAGTCGCTTCGACCAAATCGTCCGCCAAGGTGAACGGTTCGCCGGTAAACTCAGCCAAATATTGGGTCGCTTTTTCAGGATAGCCTGTCGGCGCATTGACCGACGTTCCAATAGCTGTCGCGCCGAGATTCACTTCACGCAACATATTGCACGAATCTTCAATCCGTGTAATTTCTTCGCCTATCGTCGTGCCAAACCCATGAAACTCCGCGCCCAGCGACATCGGCACGGCGTCCTGAAGATGGGTTCTTCCCATTTTTAAAACGTTTTCAAATTCTTGTCCTTTGTTGAAAAACGCCTTCTGCAAACCAGCCAACGTCGTCGTGTATTCTTTCATCCGCATCAACAACGCCAAACGAAACGCGGTAGGATAAGCGTCGTTGGTCGATTGTGAACAATTGACGTGATCGTTAGGACTAATCGTGGCGTAATCGCCTTTAGGCTTGCCGAGTATTTCTAAAGCAATATTGGCAATGACTTCGTTGGCGTTCATGTTGATCGACGTGCCAGCGCCGCCTTGGATGAAATCAGTCACGAATTGATCGGCAAATTCTCCGGCGATTAGCCGGTCGCACGCTTTGACAATGGCTTCCGCCTTCGCCGGGTCCAAAACCCCCGCGTCACGGTTCGCCATCGCCGCCGCTTTTTTTACGTAGCCGAAAGCTTTGATCAACGCGGGTTCTTGCGAAATTTGTAAACCGGTAATGTAAAAATTTTCCTTGCCTCGCAAGGTTTGAACGCCATAATACACATTGTCCGGCAGTTCTCGTTCTCCTAAAAAATCTTTTTCTATACGGCTCATATTGTCCTCACTTTCATTAAGGTATTTTAAGTACAGTCTTCCCCTTGAAAAAACCTGTCCCCGCAAACGGAGACAGGTTTACTTTGGTTTTTATTAACGTTTCAGTCCTGCAGAAATCATTTTTCTTCTTAAAAAGGCGATTTGCGTTTGCAACGGCAACTCTTTGGGGCATACGTCTTGACAGCCCAGCAAAGACATACAACCGAACACGCCCGTATCATCACCTACCAATTCATAAAAATCATCATCGCTGCGCGTATCGCGCGAATCAAGTTTGAAACGCGCGATCTTGTTCATGCCTACCGCGCCGACAAAGTCGTTACGCATCTGCGCCGTACCGCACGCCGCCACACAAGAACCGCATTCGACGCAACGATCGAGTTCATAAATGCTTTCCGCCAGATCGGGGTCCATGCGCTCTTCCATCTTGGACAGATCGAGTTCTTGCTCTTTAGTATGTACCCACGTTTCGAGGCGCTCGCTCATACCGCGCATCCATTTTCCAGTATTGACCGATAAATCGCCAATCAACTCGAAAACGGGCAATGGCGCTAACGTAATATCCGGATCGAGATTGTGCGTCAGCGTACGACAAGCCAAACCTGGACGCCCGTTGATCAACATCGAACAACTACCGCAAATACCAGCGCGACAGACAAAATCATATTGCAAAGTCGGATCTTGATGTTCGCGGATTTCGGTCAGCGCCAGAAAGAGAGTCATTCCTTCGGCTTCTTCGACTTGATACGATTGCATATGTGGTTTGCTGTCAGGGTCCTGCGGGTTGTAACGCAAGATGTGGAAAGTCAGCAACCGATTTTTCCGGGATTGACCGCCCGGCGCGGTGTTTTTTTGTACGTCACTCATCGTCGTCTCTGCTCATCAATTCAAAGGTTCGTCAATACGTTCATTACGCTCGCGCAACGATGCGGGCAGTTTGTCTCTGAACGGCATAATTTTGTCTTGAACGGCAAAACGATCTTGCCCTTCCGTCTGTTTCCTGATTTCCTCGACTTCCGCTTGACGCTTCGCCGTATCAGGGTGGTCGATGTAATCTTTCGCGCCATAACCGCGCCATCCGGGCGGCAGCTCCATTTTCATTACATCGAGTTCCTCGTATTGCAGTTCCGGTAACGTCGTGCTATCGCCGCGCCAGAACGACAACGTTCGTTTCAGCCATTCTTTGTCGTTGCGGTGCGGGAAATCTTCGCGGAAATGCGCGCCGCGACTTTCGGTGCGCTGCAACGCGCCGTAGGCAATCGCCAACGCCACTTTGAGCATTTTCTGCACACGATACGCCATCACCAATTCGGGATTGACGCCCGGCACTTTGCTCGTCAAAGCAATATTGCGGCTACGCTCCAGTAACGCCTGCAATTGCTTGACGCCCTCGCCCAACGCTTCGCCATTTCGGAAAATACCGACCGATCGCGTCATGATTTCCTGCATTTCAGTATTAATCTTGAACGCGCTTTCATTTCCTGTGCTGTTGAGCAAAGATTGCAACTTGCCTTTTTCGCGGTCGTAGAATTCTTGGGCGAGCTTCATCGGAATATCGATGTCGTTTTCTTTCTCGTCACAGAAATCCGAGATAAACTCGCCGACGATCATACCCGCGACGACGGTTTCTGCCACCGAGTTGCCGCCCAAACGGTTGAAGCCGTGCATATCCCAGCATGCGGCTTCTCCGGCGGCGAACAAGCCCTTGAGATGCGGCGATTCGCCGGTATGATGGGTACGCACTCCACCCATCGTGTAGTGATGCGCCGGACGCACCGGAATCCACTTCTCCGCCGGATCGATACCTAAAAAGCTCTCGCAAATTTCTTTCACTTCACGCAAATTATGTTCGATGTGATGGCGTCCCAATAGCGTAATATCCAACCACAGATGTTCACCGAAACGCGATTTGATGCCCTTGCCTTTACGGATATGTTCTTCCATGCGGCGCGATACCACGTCGCGCGACGCCAGTTCTTTTTTCTCCGGTTCGTAATCCGGCATAAAGCGGTGCCCGTCAATGTCGCGCAGCAAACCGCCATCGCCGCGACAACCCTCCGTGACCAAAATTCCGACTGGCACGATGCCCGTCGGGTGAAACTGCACCGCCTCCATGTTGCCCAGAGCGGCAACGCCCGTTTCCAGCGCCAGCGCGTGTCCGATGCCTTCGCAAATCACCGCGTTGGTCGTGACGCGATACACTTTACCGGCGCCGCCGGTTGCTAGCGCCGTGGCTTTCGCCAGATAAACGCGCAATTCTCCAGTAATCAAATCGCGAACAATCGCGCCATAACAACGGTTATCGTCGTGAATCAACGCCAACGCTTCGCAACGCTCATGTACGTCGATCCCTTCGGCGATAGCGCGGTCGCTCGCCGTATAGAGCATCGCGTGTCCCGTGCCGTCGGAAACATAACAAGTACGCCATTTTTTTGTGCCGCCGAAATCACGTTGCGCGATCAAACCCTGCGCTTCGTCACGCTCGGTAATCGTTACTTTCTGGCTGTTGATAATGACCTGACGGTCGCCCTTGCGCACACGGCTCCAGGGCAATCCCCAAGCCGCCAGTTCGCGCGCCGCTTTCGGCGATGTGTTCACGAACATCCGCGCAACCACTTGATCCGCGCCCCAATCACTGCCGCGCACAGTATCTTCAAAGTGAATATCTTCGTTGTCGCCCTGACCTTTGATCACATTACCCAACGAAGCCTGCATACCGCCTTGCGCCGCCGCCGAGTGTGAACGTTTGGGTGGAACCAGCGAAAGAATGATCGTATCGTGTCCACGGCGCTTCGCTCCGATTGCCATGCGAAGACCGGCAAGCCCTCCGCCAACCACCAGTACGTCTGTGTAAATCACTTTCATTTGTATGTCCCTTCTATCGATTGGCTGATTGATGTCGGCACGTATGGTTCGCCGTAGTTGGCTCGATGTTCATAACCGAGTTTCATGTACGCAAAGAGCGTTGCAAATCCTATGATGAGGAAGAACCCAGTCGTCGCCCATTTCAGCTTTTTCAGAAAATCGCGTGTTGCGTTGGGCCAGCACCATTTCACCGCCAAACGATATAAGCCGATACCGCCGTGAAATTCAACACACAACAGCAACACCAAATAGAATGGCCACAACATATCGCTCCACATCCGATCCGCGGAACCATAAGGACCAATTTCTTGAGGCCATACAAACATCTGATAAAGATGCGCCGACGCGAGGAAGAACATCGCAAAGCCGGTATAAACTTGCCACATCCATAACGTCGTATCTTCGTGACGCATCGATTTCATATGCGCGTGATACGTCTTGTACTGCTTATAGCTGATCGGAAATTTCCGAACCGCCAGCAGAGCGTGCGTCACGAATATGACGATCACGACGCCAACGACGACGGAGACCAATCGCGGATATGCCGTGCCAAAGAAGTAGTAGCCCTCAAAAAACTTGGTAACCGTCCACATGACGTCCTCGCCCAAACAGATGCTGGCAACGAAGAACATGTGCAACCACATAAAAAGCGCCAAAAATAATCCGCTCGCGCTTTGCGCAAGGTCTAGTCGCGCCGGCCATTTGCTCTTACGCGGCTTATCCGATAAGCCTGCTTGAATAATCAATGTGTCGTTTGACATGGGTCATTTTTCCTCGTGTTGTGATAACAAAAACATAGTTAGTATAATATGATCTCGACCATCAAAGAGTTGATCAGTATCAAGTGCGCCGACAACTTCGCGTATTTCCATAAAGTGGTTATTCCTCTTTCAGCAACTCTTTCCCAACTTTTTTCTCGTACCAGCGTATCGTCGCGCGTGCCAACGCTGCGTTCGAATCGATAAAAAATTCCGGTGTTTGCGCAAGGGGTTTCCTTAAAATCACGGGAATTTCTGTACAACCGAGAATGACCTTTTCCGCGCCGCGAGCGAGTAACTGCCGGTACTGCGTTTCCATCAACATTACGGCTTTTTCCCCATCACCCACTTTTAGCATATTAATCGATTTCATCACCTGTTTCTGCCCTCCGGCATCCGGCGTCAAACATGTCATTCCATGCCACGTCAACGGCTTTTGATACAAATTCGTCAATAAGGTAGCGTCAGTGGACAAAAGCCCCAAGCGCGTCACATTTTTTCGCAAAGCATCATCGACCACTGCGTCGATGATCGAAATCATCTCCGTTCCAGCATTCGCGCTCGCGCGTAAATCAGAAAACCAGTAATGCGCAGTATTGCATGGCATCACGACACACTGCACGCCCGCCGTTTCCAACATGGTTAAACAGGTTTTCAATTGAGGTAGCGGCGATACGCCTGTGCCGGTCAAGGCGGCGGTACGATCCGGAATATTTGGAATGGAAGCCACCAATAACGGTAAATGCTCTTGATCTCCAGAAGCGCGAGTCAAAGCGATGACTTTGGCCATGAAATCGACTGTTGCCGCCGGTCCCATGCCGCCTAAAATGCCAATAAGATAAGAATGTGTATCCATATAATAAATGTGGTTTTATCAAGCATAGCGTCTTTGGGAACAAAACGGAAATGCAAAGTTTTGCTTTATAATGCGTAAAAAACATAGCCTTGCCGTTTTTACACGATTTTTGAACAGTATCCTATGCAAAATCTGGAAAGTAAATGGCTGGAAGATTTCTTGGTACTGGAAGAAACTCGAAATTTTTCGCAAGCCGCTGAAATACGCAATATCTCCCAACCCGCATTCAGCCGACGTATTCGCGCACTGGAACATGCCATAGGCGTTGAGTTGTTCGACCGTACCAGTAGTCCGCTCCAACTCACCGATCACGGACGCATATTTCATCAGCAAGCTCGTAGCTTGCTGGAGCAAATGAAAAGCAATCTCAATGAACTGAGCGGCATAGGCGCCGCCGGAAAGGCGCGTGTCTGCATTTCTGCCGCGCATTCGCTGGCGTTGAGTATATTGCCGACGATCATCCAGATGATCAGCCAGCGTGATCCGTCTTTCCTATGCTATGTCGCTGCCATTGATGTCGACCAAACAAGCGCTGCGCTGCGTGAAGGCAAAAGCGATTTTATTTTTTCATTTCACGAAGAAGAATTTTGGCAAACACCCTTTTTGCACCACACCTTACTTGAAAGCGAAATGCTTCCCGTTTGCGGCGTCGATCAAAAACAACGACCGCTCTACTCTTTTACCATGCCGGACATTCCGTTGTTGACCTATTCGCCGACTTCGTATATGGGGCGGCTGGTGAATCGCAAACTAACGCGGATGTCCGCGCTCGCGCTGCCTTTTCGTCCCGTATTCTTTTCCTCTATGGCGGATTTACTGAGACGCTTTGCCATCGAAGGATTCGGCGTTGCTTGGTTGCCCGAATATTTGATACAAAGCGAACTCGCGCAAGGACAATTGACGCGCCTTACCGAGCTTTCCGATCAAGAGAGCGGCAAAAAAATTCATTACGGAATTCCGCTAGAAATTTGCGTTTATCGAACTGACACGCGACTCAATAATGATTCGGAAAGATTCTGGCGCGAAATCACCACACTGAATCTCTCATCGCTTTAGCCTTGACGCTCTACGTCGAAACATTCAACGGTATATTGCCGAGCGTCGCATAGACAGAAAAAATATACGAAAAAAACGCGGGTAGAAAAATAAAACCCTTGATGCCGCATGATCTTTTCGTGCAGATATTACACACAGTTGATTCTATCAAGAAAGGTTTTGATTGCCGACTTCTAGTGATGGAACACCTTTGTGCCAGAGTTGCCAATGGTTTACGATATGATCGACGACCCGACTGCCGACGCGGTATTTATTTTTGACGCTCTCGGCGAAATCGCCCGCCACTTGTTCCAGCGCGTGTTTCAGATGATACAACGTCGTTTCGTCAGGCGTGCCTTGATCGAAGTTGACGACGACGCGTAAACTTAATAAGCGGTCGATTCCGTGTAATTGCCGAATCACGTGAGCGATTGCCGTGCCTTCCATTTCGGTAATCATATAATCGTCCGCGCCATAAAGTTTAGCGATTTCCTGCGCTTGTTCCGATAAACCGGGTCCGTGAAAAAAACAATCGCCGCTCATGTGCGTGCCAACGCCGACAAAAGGGGCGCTTCGCGCCACTTTTTGCGGATAACGCGCGCGAAACGATTGGGCAAACGCGGAATCGAGCAACGGTGTTTCAGCGCTTAACGCCATCGCCCACGCGACAAGATCGGGATTGAGCCGAAATACCCGCATATCTTCATCGCCTTCGCGCGGTGAAAAAAACATTTCTTCGTTTGGGCTTTCACGCGGATGCCAGCGCATCCCGAGATCGAAATCGACCAGCCACGATCCCCAAACCACCGAACCGATGGTCGCGCGCGAAGGCGGCGCGCCGGCAACGCCGGAAATAATGAAATAAGCCTCAGAAAAATCAAATCTAGGATCGAGCAGAATCGCCTGCATCGACGACGATGCACGTACTTTCCCCACGCCCAATACTGCGCCACATACGCCGTCGGCGTTGCAGAATACGGGATGTGCCGCGCCGCGTACAGTCAATATTTGTGTATGATCTTTTTTCCAGTAACGATCATGCCAATGATAAAACTCGCCTGATGTTTCACCATCCGCGCCGCTCGGATTGTCGTCGAACATGGTCGCAATGAATACTTTTATTTTTACGGGTTGCATAGCTCATCGATTCACTATTGGGGTTTTTCCAAAGATATATTATTTATTTCATTCGCTTTTTCTTCGTCGTTTTTCTCCGGCGCGCTGTCTTCACTTTTCACGGTGTTTTGCGTTTCGGTGATCACTTCCCTTAGCGTCTCATTTTTCGCTTGCGGTGTTTCCGCTTTACCCAGCGGCGTCATCGCCGCGCGTAAATTTTCAAGACGCGCCGTCAATTCCCTGCGTGTCGCCGCTTCTTTGCTCGATTCAATCGCTTCTTGATAGTGGCGCGCCGCCAATCGCAAATAAAGGTCTGCCAAATTCGCGTGCGCCACCGCATAATCGGGAACAGCGGCTATCGCCAATTCCAGTTCGCGTTGCGCTAGCGTATATTTCCCCTCTTTGGCATACAACGCCGCCAGATTATTGCGTGGTTCAGGTAATTCGGGAAAATCGGAAACCAACACCAATAATTCCGACTTGGCTTCTTCATCGCGTTGAAGTTCCGTCAGCGCGATGGTGCGGATAAAACGCACCTGCGGTTCTCTCGGTCGCAACGCCGATAGCTCATCCGTCGTCAGCAATGCCTCTTCCCACGCTTTACCGTCCATTTGTTCGCGCAAGATTTTCAGTTTCTCCGCGTATTCGGCACGCGCTTCTTCGGAAAACTCCGTCGGCAACGCCACTTCGGATGTGGTATGGGCTTCCGGCATCGCACCGGTGGGTCGTTGTGTCGCCGCCGTACTTGTTTCGGAAACCGGCGTGTTTTTTTCCTGCGCATGCGCCAAAGACACGCCGAGGGCAAATCCCAGCACGATCAATACGCGCAGAAAAATCGTTAGTCTCAAGGAACGCAAAACTTCTGTCATAATCATCTCTCAAGGGGAAGTATTTCGTTAATATGGGAACGGCAAATTTATGAAGCAAGCAGAGTATAATCTCAAACTCCTGTTAAAACGATACAAAGATCAACGCCTGAACATCATGGAAGCAGAACAGTTAAATCTCCTCGCCAATATGCTAGATGACATCTCCGAACGCGCTGCCGCGCTGCGGGGGTATCTTTGACTTCGATCATAAAGTAGAAAGGTTGAAAGCCGTCAATCAGGAAATGCAAGACTCGACGATTTGGGACGACCCGAAAAAAGCCCAAGAGCTTGGACGAGAAAAAAAACTGCTGGAAAACATCGTAATGTCTTTATCCGAATTGACTGCCGACATTCATGACAGCAGCGGGCTTTTCGCGTTGGCGCGAGAAGAAGATGACGACGATACCTTGTTGTCCGTCCAAGCCGATGTCGAAAAACTGGAGCGCGCCGTCGGTGAACTTGAATTTCGCCGGATGTTTTCGCATCCGCTCGATCCCAATAATTGTTTTGTCGATATACAAGCCGGCAGCGGCGGCACCGAAGCGCAAGACTGGGCGGCGATGTTGTTCCGCATGTACCTACGTTATTGCGAGCGTCGCGGCTTCAAAGTAGAAATTCTGGAAGAATCGCCCGGCGATGTAGCCGGTATCAAAAGCGCTTCGTTCAAAGCCAGCGGCGATTATGCTTACGGCTGTTTGCGCACGGAAACCGGCGTGCATCGCTTGGTGCGTAAAAGTCCGTTCGACTCGAACGCGCGGCGTCACACCTCATTCTCCAGTGTGTTCGTTTATCCCGAAGTCGATGATTCGCTGGAGATCGAAATCAATCCGGCGGAACTGCGTATCGATACCTTTCGCGCGTCGGGCGCGGGTGGACAGCATGTGAATAAAACCGATTCGGCGGTGCGAATCACGCATGAACCCTCTGGCGTGGTAGTCGTTTGTCAAAACGACCGTTCGCAGCACAGAAACCGCGCCGAAGCGATGGCGATGCTCAAGGCGCGTCTCTACGAATTGGAGTTGCGCAAACGTCAAGCCGAGCAACAGAAACTCGAAGATTCCAAAACGGACATCGGTTGGGGACATCAAATCCGATCGTATGTGCTCGATCAGTCGCGTATCAAAGATTTGCGCACCAATTACGAAGTTGGCAATACGCAAGCGGTATTGGACGGCGATTTGGACGACTTCATCACCGAAAGTCTGAAACAAGGCGTCTGATAAACCAATATTGATTATGAACGAACCAATCCCCATCATCGAGCGCGACGAAAACCAAATTATTGCCGAGCGGCGAAAAAAACTCGAGCAGTGGCGCAGGATAAATCGGGCATTCCCGAATGATTTTTCACGCGACGCGTTGGCAGCCGATTTGCACGCACAATACGATGAACTCGATAATTCCACGCTGGAAACACGCGCGTTGTCGTTCACCGTTGCCGGTCGAATGATGTTGAAGCGCGTGATGGGCAAAGCGAGTTTTGCGACGTTGCAAGACGTGTCCGGTCGCATTCAGCTTTTCATTTCCAACGACAATATTGGCGGCGACACGCACGAAGCGTTTAAGCATTGGGACATCGGCGATATCATTGGCGCGACAGGCGTTTTGTTCAAGACGAAAACTGGCGAACTGTCGATCAAGGTGAAATCGTTGCGGCTCTTGTCGAAATCGTTGCGTCCATTGCCGGAAAAATTTCACGGATTGACCGACCAAGAACAAAAGTATCGGCAACGCTATGTCGATTTGATTATGAATCCTGAATCGCGCGACGTGTTCATCAAACGTTCGCGGATTCTACAAGCAATACGCGCCTTCTTTGTCAAACGCGATTTTCTCGAAGTCGAAACGCCGATGATGCATCCGATCCCGGGCGGCGCAACAGCGCGTCCTTTCGTGACGCACCATAATGCGTTGGATGCCGATCTTTATTTACGGATCGCACCGGAATTATATTTGAAGCGTTTGGTGGTTGGTGGCTTCGAGCGAGTATTTGAAATCAATCGCAGTTTTAGAAACGAAGGCATTTCGACACGGCACAATCCAGAATTCACGATGCTCGAATTTTATGAGGCATACCGCGATTATCATTACTTGATGGATTTGACCGAAACTTTATTACGTGAATTGGCGCAAGAAATTTTGGGAACGACCACTGTTGTTTATCAAGGAGAAACCATCGACTTGGCACAACCGTTTGCGCGACTTACGATGGCGGAAACGATTCATTACCATAACCCGCAACATACGCTCGAAGCGCTCAACGATTGCGCATACTTGCGGCAAGCGATTCAACAAGCGGGCGGCGAGGCGTTGCCGACCGACCGATTGGGCGTGTTGCAATTAAAACTTTTTGAAGCCACCGCTGAAGAAAAGCTTATACAACCGACATTCATTTACGCGCATCCGATCGATGTATCGCCGCTCGCGCGCGCGAACGACGAACGCCCCGATATTACGGATCGTTTCGAGCTATTTATTGCGCGGCGGGAAATTGCGAACGGCTTCTCCGAATTGAATGACCCTGAAGATCAAGCAAAACGTTTCAGGGCGCAGGCGATGGCTCGTGACGCCGGCGACGAAGAAGCAATGTATTACGACGAAGATTATATCCGCGCGTTGGAATACGGCTTGCCGCCCACGGCGGGTGAAGGTATCGGTATCGACCGGCTCGTGATGCTGTTTACGGATAGCGCGTCGATCAGAGATGTATTGTTTTTCCCGCAGTTGAAACGTGAGTGACTGCGCGCATGATCGTCGATCTCAATCTTTTCGGTATGTCGTGTGCCGCGTGCGCGGCGCGCATCGAGCGCGTGCTCAACCGTATGGAAGGTATCGACGCGCATGTGAACTTCGCCAATGAAACCGCGCATGTCAACGTCTCCGGCGCGACGACTTCCGAAGAACTGATCGCCGCAATCCGTCATGCCGGTTTCGACGCGGAAGTCGCCGTCGATCCTTTTCTGACAATAGAGCAAGAGACGCGCGCCGAAGACACGCAGCGCAAAAAGTCATTGAATCGGCAACGTAATATTTTGATTGGTTGCGTTATTTTGTGTCTCCCTTTCCTTTGGCAGATGTTCGTCATGCTTTCAGGTAAAAGCGAACACGCCATGTTATCGAATTTCGTTTCATTCTTGCTCGCCACGCCGATTCAGCTAGTCGCCGGAGCGCGTTTTTATCGCGGCGCATACCACGCGCTGCGTAATAAAGCGCCGAATATGGATGTATTGGTTTCGCTCGGCACGAGTTGCGCTTATTTGCTTTCGCTCGCCATTTGGTTGATTCCGCTTCCGGGACACGTCTATTTTGAAGCCAGCGCGGTAGTCATTACGCTCGTTCTGCTCGGCAAATGGCTGGAAGCGCGCGCCCGCGTTCGCGCCTCCGACGCTATCAAACAATTGATCGCGTTGCAGCCCAATACGATGTTGCGCCTTGATCATGGTATCGCTAAAACCGTGCCCATCAGCGCCGCGCGTCCCGGCGATCATTATCTCGTTCGCGCTGGCGATACCGTTCCCGTCGATGGGCGAATCACTACCGGCGCTTCCGCTGTCAATGAGGCGATGTTGACGGGTGAAAGCTTGCCCGTTGATAAAAATATCGGTGACTCGATATTCGCCGGAACGGTAAATTTGACCGGCGCGTTAGAGTGCGTTGCGTCTGCCGTTGGACATTCGACGTTGCTGGCGGGTATCGTCCGCCAAGTGCGCGAAGCGCAAGGTTCGCGCGCGCCGATTCAGAGACTTGCCGACCGTGTCTCCGGTATTTTCGTTCCGATAGTGTTGCTGATCGCGGTGATGACTTTCGTTGTCAACTTCGCTTTCCTCGGCGACTGGGTCGCGGCGTTGTTGCGTATGACCGCAGTATTGGTCATCGCCTGCCCATGCGCGCTTGGATTAGCGACCCCCGCCGCGCTTATTGTCGGAATCGGGCGCGCCGCGCAAATCGGCATCCTGATCAAGAACGCCGAGGCGCTGGAGCGCGCGGAAAAAATAGACATATTGGTCATCGATAAAACCGGCACCTTGACCACAGGCAAACCGCAAGTCGTCGATATTCAAACTTCCGCCGATATTATCGACGCCGATAGTTTGATCGCCGCCGCTGCCGCGCTCGAACGAGGCGCGTCACATCCTTTGGCGCACGCAATCGTCGAATATGCTCAAACAAAAAATTTACCGCTACCGCACGCCGTTGATACGCAGCAATTCAGCGGGCTGGGTGTCTCGGCGCAGATCGATGACGCGATTTGGCTCATCGGTTCGGCTTCTTTCTTACGCGAGCGCGGCGTCGATATTCCGTCCACGATTCTTAATGATTCTGCCAAACACGGTGTTTCCAAAGTCTATATTGCTCGCAAAAACGCTTGGTATGGATATATTGGGCTTGCCGACACATTGCGCGAGAGCGCGTCGTCGACTATCGCCGCGTTGCGCAAACTCGGCATCACGCCTCTCCTTCTGACGGGCGATGAAGAAAACGTGGCGCGCGCAATCGGCGCGGCTGCCGGTATCACCGAAGTCGCCGCACGACAATTACCGGAAGACAAACGTAGCGCCATCACCGCGCTGCAGGAAAAACGGCAAATTGTCGGAATGGTCGGCGACGGCGTGAACGACGCGCCCGCGTTGGCGCAAGCCGATGTTTCATTCGCCATGGGCGCGGGTTCAGGCAGCGCGTTGGCGGCGGCGGATATCACCTTACTGCGCGACGATTTGGCGGTGGTCGTTCATACGGTAGACTTGTCGCGCGCGACTTTGCGGAAAATCCGGCAAAACCTCTTTTTCGCATTCTTTTACAATATGCTCGGCATACCGCTGGCGGCAATCGGTTTATTGTCGCCGGTCATTGCCGGCGCGGCGATGGCTTTATCATCGGTATCGGTAGTCAGCAACGCTTTATTATTGAAACGCTGGCGTCCTCAAACCATCGTTGATCATGTTTCCAAACCATAATCACACTTTTCGGAAAGGGATTTACCATGACAATCAAAACAAGGCAATTTTCTATCGAAGGTATGCACTGCCAGGGCTGTGTCAAAGGCGTTACGCAGGCATTACAAACGCTTCAGGGTGTTGGAGAAGTTAAAGTATCACTTGAAGAATCGCTTGCAACTGTACAATTTAACGACAATATAATAAGTAATGAAAAGGTAATCAAAGCGATAGAAGATGCCGGATTCAGCGCAAAAGAAGTTAAATAAAGCAAAATAATGGAAATTAACGTTATTTAGCGAATTATTTGCTTGTGCGGGATTGCCCTAAAAAAAACCTCTCATGCTGTCATTTCTGCGTTCTTCCGCGAATTTACTTCGACGCGCCTCTGTTCCATGTACAATGCTTCCCGAAAACAGGTAACGACTATTTTGCGTTCACAATGTCGTCATTTTGCGACAATAAGTAGACTAATCACTGAATTTGCGTAAAATTTGGCGAACTTGGTGAAGCCGTAAAACAGGAGAGATCATGAACCCTAAACCCTGGCTCAAGCAGTATCCGCCCGATGTTCCGGCGGAGATCGTTGTCGATCCGGCGATGACGATTCACGGCGTATTGACGCAAACCGTCGCCCGTCACCCCCAACGTCCCTCGTTTACTTGCATGGGGCACACGCTGACCTATAAACGTCTCGATGAACTCTCGCAAGCTTTTGCCGGATGGCTACAATCTGTCGGAGTACAAAAAGGCGCGCGCGTCGCGCTGATGATGCCGAATATCTTGCAATATCCTATTTGCCTTTTCGGTTTATTGCGCGCCGGCTGCGTCGCCGTCAATGTTAATCCGCTTTATAAAGCCCGCGAATTGCAATACCAGTTGAACGACTCGGGCGCCGAAATCATCGTCGTCGTCGAAAACTATGCGCGGACACTGGAAACGGTTCTCGACAAAACACAAGTACGCCGCGTAGTCATTACTTCAATCGGCGAAGAATTGGGCTTCAAAGGTATCTTCATCGACTTTGCGTTGCGCCATTTGATGAAGAAGATCAAATCGTATTCTTTGCCGAATTCAATATTGTTTTCACAGACCTTGAAAATTGGCAATGGAAAATTCAAGCCTGTCGAAGTCGTCGGCGATGATATCGCTTTTTTGCAATACACCGGCGGCACTACCGGCGTATCCAAAGGCGCGATTTTGACACATACCAATATGGTTGCCAATCAAAACCAAGTGCTGGCATGGGTGGCGCCGTACATCGATCTGCAAGAGCGCCAAGTCATGATTACGCCGTTACCGCTGTACCATGTTTTCTCGCTGCTCGCCAACTGCCTATTGATGACGACCATCGGCGCGGAAAGCATATTGATTACTGATCCGCGCAACATTCCCAAAATGGTCGCCGAAATCGGCAAATATCGTTTCTCGGTCATCAGCGGCGTAAATACCCTATATAACGCGCTGCTCAATAATGCCGATTTCCGCAAAATCGATTTTTCTAATCTCAAGATTACACTCGGTGGCGGTATGAGCATTCAACGTTCCGTAGCCGATCGTTGGCGTGAAGTCACAGGCAATACGCTCTCCGAAGCCTACGGGTTGACCGAAACCTCACCCGCGGTGGCGGTCAATCCATTCAATCTCGACGCTTACAACGGCAGCATCGGCGTACCGATTCCATCCACCGATCTTGTCCTTCGTGATGAAAACGGCAAAAATGTCGCGCTCGGCGAAGTCGGTGAAATCGGCGTTGCCGGACCTCAAGTCACTAAAGGCTATTGGCAACGCGATGACGAAACCCAACGCGCTTTTTCTTCCGACGGTTACTTCATGACCGGTGATCTCGCGCGCATGGATGAGAATGGATTTTTACAACTGGTGGAACGCAAGAAGGACATGATTCTGGTGTCCGGTTATAACGTCTATCCTAACGAAATCGAAGCCGTCGCTTCTTCGCATCCGGGCGTGCTCGAATGTGCCGCCGTAGGTATTCCCAACGAGCGCACCGGCGAAAAAATTAAACTTTATGTCGTGAAAAAAAACTCAGAACTAGCCGAAGATGAGCTTATCAAATATTGCCGTACCAACTTGGCGGGTTATAAAGTTCCTCGCGCCATCGAGTTCCGGGATGAATTACCAAAGAGCCATGTCGGAAAAATTTTGCGGCGTGTTTTACGTGAAGACGCCATCAAACAAGAAGCGTCATGAGCAATCAGGTTCCGTTGCCTAGTGGTCGCGCTCCGGCGTTGCGGGTCGTGCCGATGCCGTCCAATACGAATCAACACGGTCTCATTTTCGGCGGTTGGCTAATGGCGCAAATGGACATTGCCTGTTTTACGCGGGCAGTCGAGCGTACCAAAGGGTTGGTCGCTACCGTCGCGGTAAACAATATCGTTTTCAAAGCGCCGATTCACGTCGGCGATATCGTCAATATTTATGTCGAGATCGTGCGCGTTGGCAATACTTCGCTTACTTTATCTCTCGAAGTGTATTCCGAGCGCCCGTTCGACAATATGAAAACTTATCATATCGCCAGCGGAGAAATGGTTTTCGTCGCTATCGACGAAAATCAACGTCCCCGCCCGATTCCGCCGGAAGCGTAAACGTCTCAAATCTTTTTATTCACAACAGGAATTGACATGAAATTGAAGCAAGCGCCGAAATCAACAAAAATTGTTTCTTTGAGCGTCACAATTTTCGCCATCCTGAATCTAATCTCCCTTGACACATGGGCTGCCGCCTTCGCTCTGCAAGAACAGAGCGGCAGCAATTTGGGCACGGCGTTCGCCGGCGCCGCCGAAGCCGCTGACGCCTCGTCGCTGTACACCAATCCCGCCACGATGTCGTTTCGCAAATCCGGGCAAATCGTCAACGTCATCCACTTTGCGACGCCATCCATGAAATATAGGGATAGCAATGGCGTCGCGGCTTTCAATCAACCATTGGGTAACCCGGGAGGCGATGCCGGATCGCTCAATCTGATTCCCAATTTTTACGCGGCGATGCCGTTGAATGACCGTTGGACAGTTGGTCTCGGCGTCAGCGCGCCGTTCGGTATGGTGTCCAAATACAACCCCAGCTGGGAGGGACGTTATCTCGGCATCGAGTCCAATGTAAAAACCGTCAACGTAAACCCCGCCATGTCCTTCAAAGCAACCGACCGTTTGAGTCTTGGCTTTGGCGTTAATTGGCAATATTTACATGCGCGATTTTCCAACGCCGCCAATTATTCGGCGGCGCTCGGCAATGCCGCGCAGGTTGCCGCGGCGCAAGGTATCATTCCGGCGGAACTGGCGCCCAGAATCATCAACGCGACGAGTGGCTTGGACAGTTTTGCCTCCGTAAAAGGACATAATAAAGCTTGGGGATTCAACGGTGGCGCGCTTTTTGAATTCAATAAAAATACGCGCGTCAGCCTCGCCTACCGTTCCAAAATCAAACATAAAGTAGAAGGTACGGTGACTTTCCAACATCCAAGCCTAGAACACGTTCCGACGGAATTGCGGCAAATAGTCGATATACTCGGCGACGCGGTCAATCGACAAATGAGCAACGGTAAAGTCAAATCCGACATCACGCTGCCCGCCGTCGCCAATTTATCGTTCTTCCATCAGGCGACGCCGAAGCTCGGATTGATGAGCGACCTTCAATGGACGGAATGGTCGTCGATTCAATATCTGACGTTCAGACGTATCGAAGGCGCTATTCTGCAAAGCACGCCGGAAAAATTCCGCAACACATGGCGAGCGGCAGTCGGCGCAAACTATCGTTTCAACGATACGTGGCTGGGACGCGCCGGCGTCGCTTTCGACCAATCGCCCATACGCAACCAATACCGAACGCCGCGTCTTCCCGACGCCCATCGTGTTTGGTTTGCGATCGGCGGTCAATACAGTCCCGCCAAAAACGTGCAGTTTGATTTCGGCTTCGCCTATTTACATTCCAACGATAAAAAAATCTACGATGACGCCGAAAATTCTTCGTTGTATGGTCGTCTTGACGGCGTTTATGGAAACTACGCGACGGTCGCTTCGTTACAAGTCACCTACTCGTTTTAAAGCGCTTGCCGTGTCCCCGCGCGATTTTGGAGTAAACTTATTTTTTTCATCAAAGGAAAACCATGTCCCCTTTTGCCGCGTTTAGAAATAGCGTCATCCTTGCCGTAGTTCTATCCCTTTGCGCCTGCGCTTCGACCCAACAAACCAAAGAAGAAGCCTCATTGCCGACGCATCCGCCCACCGCTGCCGACATTGATAAACAAGCATTGCGCGAAAACATGGCGCAAGATGCCGGTCCTCTACAAAAATTCGCATGGCTGGAAGGTTGCTGGAAAGGAAACGTCAATCAACGCCATTATCGGGAACACTGGTTGCCCCTGCACGGCAACATGTTGCTCGGCGCCAGCCACACCGTTTACAACTCGGAAACCCAAGACTATCAGTTTTTGCGCATTGAACCGAACGGCAATGATATTTTCTACGTCATCGCCATTCCTGATGAAAAAGAACATCGCTTCAAATTCATCAAAGAAGAAACCGACGGAAAAGACACTGTCTTTGCCTTCAGTAACGTCACCGACGCCTTCCCGCAAATCGTTTCATATCGTCGCGCGACCGAAGGTTGGATGTACATCCATGTCGAAGGCACATTAAACGGTCAGCCTAAAAAAGTCATTTATCCGATCCGCCGTGTAGACTGCGGAAATGACGAATTTTTGTCCCAATAGTTTTTTGGGGGCTGCGCCAGATAGGCGATAGGCGGTGTTATCGCCAGATGAGTGACATCGCTGCCAATCGTCAACCATTTTTCATCATAGGAAAACGCCCGCGAATTAGTTACGCTACCGGTAATCTCTAAATCACCCGCCGCGTAAATCACGCCATAATTGAAACCCTTCGTGCTTCCGGCTGTGCGTCCGCCAGATCGACGGGCGCGCAGCCGCTAAGGAAGCTCTGATTAATCGTCATTGCGAGGGGCGAAGCCCCGTGGCAATCCATGCCGCCTACTGGATTGCTTCGCGTCGCTCGCAATGAAGTCCAAGTTAATCAAGGTTTCCCTAACGAAATACTTTCAAGCGCAAATTGTTAAAGAACGTCCGCTAAATTAAAACTTATGTATCTCTATTACCGCTCAGTACTTTAATTTAACCTCCATATGGTCCATCATCGGCTATTTCTTTCCTTGTTCCTTCTCTTGTCGTTCCTTCTCTTGTCGTTCCTTCTCTTGGTATCTCTTCAACCGATCATCGTGATAGCCCCATAGATTAAAATCGCTAAATTCATCATATTGCGTTATCGCTTTCTTCGCCTTCTCATTGTTGGCGCGAATATCCTCAACCGTCAGGTCAACTTTACGATAAGGGGCTTCGCCTTTTCTATACCTCATTTTCCTGATATATAAACCAAACACCTCCCCTTTCCATGTCTGTACTTCATATTCAGTAAGAAGCTCTTTCCCGGTATTTGCTTTGATCTTGATATAAGTAATGCCCCTTATATCCCAGTCCGTCCAAGATGTCGTCGTCGTCCATGAGTTCTCATCGCACGAAATGCCAAGCCCTTTCTCGCGCATGTCGATATCCATATTGAACTCTTCTCCTTCCTCGTCAAACTCTTGAATATTGATCGTATTATTATCTTTCCGGGTGAAACGAATCCAATCCTTTATAAGTTTTCGCTTGCCAGTCAACGAATTCCAAGGTATCCCCACACTTCCTCCATGACTATGGGCATGCACATGTTTCTCTTTATACTTTTTTTGATATATTTCCGGTTCTATCAAATAAATAGAACCTGCCACCGCCATCGCTTCATAAGTTCCGTCGATATCGAGGCATTTATCCAAAGAACCCACGTAAGCGGGAACGCGATACGAAGGCACGACGCAACCGGTCAGAAAAACAAGCGCCGATAGTCCAAAGATCGATAAAAGCAT
>JAISYH010000011.1 GCA_031270015.1 Burkholderiales bacterium
GCCTTTTTCAACCATTGAAGAAACAAGCGACGAGGAACGGGTTTGGCGCCCAGCGACGCCAGATATGGCGTTTCTTGTTGACAGTCGATGTAACGCACATTTTCCGATTTGAGCCAATCGACAAGATGCGTCAACGCGACTTTCGATGCGTCGCATTGACGCGCGAACATGGATTCGCCGAAGAAAAATTTACCGATCAACAAACCATATAATCCACCTGCCAGAACATCGTTATGCCAAGCTTCGACAGAGTGCGCGACTCCTTGTCGGTGGAGCGCAGTGTAGGTGTCGATGAACGGCTGCGATATCCACGTTTCGTAAGGGTCGTGTTGCTTTTTTCGAGGTGTTTCGGCGCAGGCGCGGATCACTTCCGGGAAAGCGGTGTCACGGCGTACGTCAAAGCGACCGGAACGCAAAGTTTTGCGCAACGAACGGGAAATTTTGAAATCGTCGACAACCAACACCATGCGTGGATCGGGACTCCACCAAAAGACACGTCCGCCGTCGATGCCCCAAGGAAAAATACCCATTTTATACGCCTTGACGACTTTTTCCGGCGACAACCCGCTGCCGATCGCGAGCGGCAAGTCGGCAGCGCCTGATTCGGGCGGCGGAAAATTGTCAGTAGTGTCAAGCCAACGCATGCGATATTATCGCGTAAAACCACCGGGACGGTTTTCGAGACTTCTTTGTGCGTTGCGACGGGTTCGCTGAACAGCGGCAACGTGCGATAATTGAAGCGATTGCCTCCGTAGCTCAGGGGATAGAGCACATTCCTCCTAAGAATGGGGTCGTACGTTCGATTCGTGCCGGAGGCGCCAAAAACAATCCACGCATGACATAGATGACCATGCGTTTTTATAATGTGAAATAGGGTCATGGGAAAAATTATTTTTTTGATTGCCGCTTTTTTGGTCATAATAATCGGGCTACGCTTATGGAACAAAGCCAAGCGAATCTCCATTGCCAAACACGAGGCACAGACGCGCCGCGTTTCGGAAACGATGGTGCGTTGCGTTTCTTGTGGTATTTTCATTCCGCGTTCCGAGGCTAGAATGGAGCATGACGGTTATCATTGTGGCGCGCCGCATTGCGCGCGCCGTTCTTGACGCGCATTCTTTGATGACAACAGGAGAAAGATTCTGGATACGGTGACAAAATTTCGTTCGATCCCTTTGGGATTTATCGGAAAGCGTGTTCTCTGGATCGTTAGTTTTTATCGCATTGGTTACGTATGGGCGCTTCTGGGCAGTATTTTTCTGATAGCAAGCCCGCCATCGGCGCTTTTTTATCCCACGATATTTAAAGTTGCCACTATCTTGTATTTTTTCTTCGCGGCAATATTCGCGATCATCGCGCAAATGGAACGCGAACTGCTTTCTTTGCAGAAATTATTGTTTATCGCTACAGTCGGCGATTCTATTTTTCTTTCGGTGATGATGTTTGCTGGTGGCAATCATGTGGTCCCGTTGCCTATTTTTCTTTTTCCACAACTTACCGCACATGGCTGGTTATTGGAAAAACGACTGTTTTCTTTGTTGCACGCGGCGATTCCAACGCTGTTCTTTTTGAGCGTCTCTTTATTTCTCTTTTGGGAAGGAAAAACCGATCTCTCGCAGGTCGTCGTCGTCGCGCTGATTTGTGGCGGTTACTTTTTCATCGCTTATAGCGCCACGGTGATCGGACGCTATACCAAAGTCTCGGAACTCGTGGCGCAACAAAGAAATATTGATATTGCCAATCTGGAACAAATCAACCGTACTGTAATCCGCGATATGAAAGACGGCGTGATGATTCTTGACTTGCGCGGTATTATTCGTGGCTACAATCCGCAGGCGTTTGTGTTATTGAATGCCGGAGAATATGCGGTTGCCGGACAGCGGTTGGCACAATGGAGCGGCAGGCTGTACGAAATATGGGCGCATTGGCAGGAGACACCGAACGATCCGATCCGTCCTTTTTTCGTCGAGGGAACAGCGATGACATTGTTGCCTCGTTTTGTCCGTATCGGCACGGGCAGCAGCGGCGGAACATTGGTGTATCTGGAGGATTTGAGCCGCGCGCGCATAGAAGCGCAGAACCTCAAGCTCGCCGCGCTCGGCAGGTTGACCGCTTCCATTGCCCACGAGATTCGCAATCCGTTGTCGGCGATTCAGCAGGCGACACAGTTGCTTGAAGAAAACGAAAAGATTTCCTCTGAAGATATGCGCCTGCTGTTGATGATCCGTAATAATGGGAAACGGATTAACCGCATCGTCACCGAAGTATTGCAACTCAACCGGCGGGATCGCCGTGCCCCCGAGGATTTGCATATTGCTGAAATTTTACATACTCTGGTGGATGAAATTTCAGCAAGCGAACAAATGCCGAAGGGCGTCATCGTTTTGTCGATCGATGAAAAACTGGCGGACACGAAAGTTCGTTTCGATCGCGGTCATATCGATCAAATTTTATGGAATCTGTTGCGTAATGCGTGGCAATTCTCCAAAAAGCAAACGGGAAGCATCAAAGTGACGCTCAACGCCGGTAATACACCAGATCGTGTGTCCATCGATATCATTGACGATGGAGCGGGCATAGACGAAAAAAACCGCGAGCAGCTTTTCGAACCGTTCTTCACTACGCGCGCTTTGGGTACCGGACTCGGGCTTTATATCGCGAATGAACTGATTTCTGCCAACCAGGCGTCGCTTGAACTTTTGCCGGAAAAGTCAGGGGTCGGCGCGCATTTCCGCATTCATTTATTTGTTGCGCCGCCGTCCGTTGATATTTGATCTTATTTCATTTGAGCATATTATGAATACTCCATCCCGCCGCCCGCCGCCCCGCACGCAACCCCGTGTTCTCATCATCGACGATGAACCAGATTTGCTTGAACTTCTTGAACTGACGCTGATTCGTCTCGGTCTCGAAGTCACCAGCGCCAAGACGGTCACCGAAGCGCTGGAAAAACTTAAAGACCCAAAATTCGATCTTTGCCTTACGGATATGCGCCTGCCGGACGGCAAGGGGCTTGACGTGATCGACTATATTCGCAGCAAAGAGTTGGACATACCGGTGGCGGTCATTACTGCTTTTGGCAATACCGAAAACGCGGTCGCGGCGTTGAAAGCTGGCGCTTTCGATTATCTGGCGAAGCCAGTCGATTTGGCGCAGTTGCGCGCGCTGGTCAAGCAGGCGGTCGATACGCCGGAAAAGATACAAGCGCCGGAAGCTTATACTTTGCTGGGCGAATCGCCGGCGATTCGGCAAGTGCGCGACATGATCGAGCGCATCGCGCGCAGTCTGGCGCCGGTTTTCATTCATGGCGAATCTGGTACAGGGAAAGAAGTCGCGGCGCGGCTGATTCATTATAAGGGGGCGCGTCACCAAGGTCCATTTGTTGCGGTCAACTGCGGCGCTATTCCCGAAAACCTGATGGAAAGCGAATTTTTCGGCTATAAACAAGGATCGTTTACCGGAGCCGACGCGGATCGCGAAGGCTTCTTTCAAGCGGCGCATCGCGGCACTTTGTTCTTGGACGAAGTCGCCGATCTGCCGTTGGCGATGCAAGTCAAACTATTGCGCGCCATTCAAGAGAAAAAGGTCAGGCGCATCGGCAACCCGACGGAAGAAGAAGTGGATGTGCGCATCATCAGCGCGACGCACAAAAATCTTTCCGCACTAGTCGAAGGTGAGCAATTTCGGCAGGATTTGTTCTTTCGCTTGCACGTGATCGAACTCGACATGCCGCCGCTGCGCGAAATGCGCGACGACATTTCGCTGATCGCCGAGTCTATCTTGACAAAGTTGGCGCGTGGTCATCCCGTCTCGTTGGCGAATGACGCTATCGAAGCGTTACAGCATTATCCGTTTCCGGGCAATGTCCGCGAACTGGAAAATATCCTTGAGCGCGGATTATCATTGGCGCTCAATCCGGAGAAGATTCACAAAGAAGATTTATATCTGACGCCGCCGATCATTCAGCAAGAAGCCGTCGAGAATGCTCCGGTCACCGCGTCGTTCGACGAAGGAAGCAAATACGCTTCGCTCGAAGAATATCTCGACGAAGTGGAGCGCGCCGCTTTGCTCGAAGCGCTGGAAAAAACGCGCTATAACCGTACCGAAGCTGCCAAGCTGCTCGGCATTTCATTTCGCGCAATGCGCTACCGAATGGAGAGGCTGGGCATCAAGTAATGAAAAGCGTACGACGGCGCCCCCGATTTTTGTCTCTGAGTTTGAATGCCGATGGTTGGGTCAAGCCGGCGTGCCGTGTCGCGTCGCCGAACTTTGACGAGCGTCCCGAAACGAATGTTTCGTTGATCGTAATACACAATATTTCATTGCCGCCGCGACGATTTGGTGGGCGATCGGTGCTTCGGCTTTTCACCAATACGCTTGACACCAGCGCGCATCGGGCATTTGCTTCATTGGTGGGATTGCGCGTTTCCGCGCACTTTTTGATTCGTCGGCGAGGCGATTTGATTCAACTGGTTTCCTGTAGCAAACGCGCTTGGCATGCCGGCGTTTCCGTATGGCAGGGACGTGAACAGTGCAACGATTTTTCCATCGGTATCGAACTCGAAGGAAGCGACGACATCCCCTATACGCGAAGTCAATATCGATGTCTTTATGCGCTATTGACATTGCTCGTCCGCCGTTATCCGATCACCGATATCGTCGGGCATAGCGGCATTGCACCAAATCGCAAAACCGATCCGGGCGCGGCGTTCGAATGGCGGAAAATCGAACATATCGGCTTGTCGCCGCGTGTAACAGTCCATCGTTCTGCGCGGTTTTGAACAACTTGTAATACCTGTCGATACTATATTTTTATTCATCATCGCCTGAAGCGACTTGTACGGGTTATAATCCACCGCTATGTCATTCCTCATCGATTTCTTGCCGTTGATTCTTTTCTTCGGCACTTATAAATTTTATGGAATTTTTACGGCGACTGCTGTGGCGATCATCGCTTCGGTCGTCCAGTTCGCCTACTTATATTGTTTTAAGACTATCGGCGTCGTTCACTGGATATCGCTGGGGGTGATCGTGATTTTTGGCGGCGCTACGCTGGTGTTGCAAGACCCCGTATTTATCCAGTGGAAACCGACGGTAATTTACCTTGCCTTCGCCGCTATGCTGATTGGCGGCAAGCTGTTCTGGCGGCGCGATTTTCTTCGTCACGTGATGAAAGGCATTGAACTGCCCGACGCCGTCTGGTCAAAGCTGACTTGGGCGTGGAGCGCGCTTTTCATTTTTTTGGCAGCGCTGAACCGTTATGTCGCTGTCCATTACTCGATGGACACATGGGTCGATTTCAAGGTATGGGGCACATCGATCATCCTTCTTGTTTTTGCCGTTGCTCAAGGACTTTTTATCGCCCGTTACCTGAAAGAATCATAAACACGCGGTTTCTGATACCATTGCGTTGCATTTTTATGAAAAACAGGTCGCCTGTGGACGACCGTAAAATTTCGTTTTTTTCTTACCACTTAAAGGAACCAATTATGCGTAAAAGTATTGTTGTCGGCGCGTTGTTGATGGCGCTTTTCTCGGTTTTTGCCATCGCGCAGACGCCTGCTGCTGCGGCAAAAACGGACGCTCCAGCCGCGTCACAAGGCAAGGAGTTGTACTCAAAAACACTGTTTGATTATCTCTTGAAACAGCGCACCGCGCAGGGCGCGCCCGATACGCCTGATCTCCGCGAATCCATCCGTGAGGAACTGAATACCCGCGAAGTATTGATCAAAGCGGCGAAGGCGGCGAAAACCGAAAGCAAAGAGAACATCAAATTGGAAATGGACTTGTCCTCGCAGATGGTTTTGATCCGCGCGTATCTTTCCGATTGGCTTGAAAAAAATCCCGTACCGGAAGATTTACTCAAGAAAGAATACGAAGCGTTGAAAGAGCAACTGGGCGATAAAGAATATCAAGTCGCGCACATCCTCGTTGAGACGGAAGGCGAAGCCAAGGATATCGTTAAAGATTTGCAAGGCGGCAAGAAATTCGCCGATATCGCCAAAGAAAAATCCAAGGATCCGGGTTCCAAAGAAAAAGGAGGCGAATTGGGCTGGAATACACCCGGAACATTCGTCAAGCCTTTCGCCGACGCGCTACCAACAATTGAAAAAGGTAAATTCTCGGCGATGCCGGTACAGACGCAATACGGTTGGCACGTGATCAAAATCGACGATGTTCGCGCCACCAAGCTACCTCCGTATGAGGAGTTGAAACCTCAGTTACAACAACGCGCGCAAGCCGTGTGGCTAGAGCAACACTTCAAAAATCTGCGTGAAAAAGCGGGGGTTTGATCAACGCGTTTCTCAGACGCAAAAAAGCAGGCGAATCGCCTGCTTTTTTGTTGCGCGTTACGGGAAAAAGAGATTACGCGTCGACTATATGCGCGCGCATCTTCTTGAATGCTTGCGTCTCGATTTGGCGAATGCGCTCGGCGGAAACGCCATATTCGCCCGCTAATTCTTGCAGAGTGGCAGGCGCTTCGTCCTCATCGTGCAACCAGCGGGCGCGAATGATGTGAGCGCTGCGATCATCAAGCGCTGCCAACGCCCTGCTCAAACCTTCTTTTCGGATTTGTTCCGTTTGCTTTTCCTCGGCGATTTGCGCGGGACCAGCGCTCTGATCGGTGAGATAATAAATCGGCGTCGACAGCGTATCGTCGTTTTCTTGATAAGGATCAAGAGAAACTTCGCCGCCAGCCGCCATGCGTTTTTCCATTTCCAGCACTTCTTCAGGTTTGACGTTCAAGGTTTCGGCGATTTCCTGGGCTTCTTTGTGTGTCAAAGCGCGCAAGCTTTTTTTCATGCTGCGCAAGTTGAAGAACAATTTGCGTTGTGCTTTGGTCGTGACAGTTTTCACGATACGCCAGTTACGTAAAACGTATTCGTGAATTTCCGCGCGTATCCAGTGCAACGCAAAAGAAACCAAACGTACGCCGCGTTCGGGATCGAAACGGCGCACGGCTTTCATCAAGCCAATATTGCCTTCCTGAATCAGATCCGCCTGCGGTAAGCCGTAACCGAGATACTGCCGCGACACGGCGACTACTAACCGCAGATGCGAAACAACCATCTCGCGCGCTGCGTCGAGGTCTTGCTGGTCGCGCCAACGGCGACCCAATTCAATTTCCTGTTCGGCAGTCAACAACGGAAAACGGCTGACCGCCTGAATATACTGATCAAGGCTTCCCTGCGATACCGCTATGGGCAAAGCCAGCGATGTATGGGGCATATTTACCTCCTGTCATGACGATTTTTGCCTAATGAATTAGGCAAATCAATAGCCATATTTTAGCACTCTATGAGAAAGAGTGCTAATAAAGTTGAGTAAATTTCAGGGGTTAGGTGGAACAGTAGGTAACCATGAAATTCGGGAAATGACGAGCTTATCGGTTGTTTACCGTATTCGCGGAAGTAGCGCCGCAATAGCGATAAAAATCCAACCAGCGATCATCGACACACCGCCGGCAGGAGCAGCCATCGGGAAAAGGCGTAAATCGACGAATGTTCGGCGGACAAGATCGCCGCAGAATAGGCAAAGTCCGACGAAAATCAGGAATCCACCAAAAAAGACCATTCGTCTGGGCGCTTGTTTATTGCTCATCAGCGCTACTGCCGCCAGCAACGCGGGCGCGTGCGCGAGCAAGATTTCCGAACACGTTTTCAGGGTGTCGGCATAATCTCCATGCGCCGCCATCGCTGAAAAAGTGACGCCCAGCGCGCCGGCAAGACCGGAAATCAACAAAAGAAGACGTTCAGCAGCGCTCATGATTTATTCCATTTTCTCCAGATACGGCAAACCATCAGTAAAATAGTCGCGCCTCGCCACAAGCGGCGAACGCGCGATACACCGAGCACAGTCAAAAAAAGACGCGCCGCCACTCCGGCGGTTTGCCATTTTTCGTCGCCGTCCGGCGCGTAAGAAGGCGAAATGATGTCGCGCAATTCACGATACGCCAACGCGATCTTGATGCGCTCAAGCTCGGAACCAGTAATCAACAGCGCCTTGCGGTCTTCTAGCGAGATGTCGGACATGAAATGGTCACTCCTTCGCGTCGGATTCGCTTTGAGGCTCAATTTTGCGTGCGGCGGACTTCAACCATGCTTTGTCTTTTTCAAACTCAGCGATGGTGGACGAAAACAAATTTTTCGTTTGACGCGACGCTGCGGTTAGCCGCCAAAACGCGAAAAGTCCCAGCGCGAAATAGCCACCGATCATCGAATATAGAACTGTATCGCGTTGTGGCGTGTCCCAATAATTTAGGATCAGCAAGACATTGGCGGCGAGAAGCGCCATGCCGACGAACGTCAACGCCAGCAGAAGCCAGAGTATCCGTTTTTGGATATTATGCTGCGCTTCTTGTAATTCGAGACGCGCCAAATCGAGGCGCATTGAAAGCAACGACGATAGCGACAACAACAAGCGCAACAACGCACCGCGTCCACCGGTAACTTTGGGCGCGGGCGTCGTCGCCTTCGCTTCAATCGTCAGCAGCGGTTCACGATCGTCCGGCATGCGTTTGCCGATCAACGGCGACCAAGCAAAAGCCCGAATAACAAACCAAAAGCGGTGCCGATTCCGACTGCTTGCCACGGATGATCGTGGACGAAATCATCGGTAGCACGAGCACAAGCGCGGGTACGGTTGGCAAGCTGCTCTTCCAGCTCTTGCATGCGTATTTTGGCGTTCGCTAGTTTTTCTTCGACCTGACGGCGCATATCACGCGCTTTTTCACCGTTTTCTTGCGCCGCGTCGCGCAATAATTGTTCGGCTTCACCGAGAACTACCGTGAAATCGTCTGCCAGTTTTTCGGATGAGAAGGAACGGGACATAAAAGCCTCCATTCAAATAAAAAATAAGTTGATGAGAACAAATCCAAAAACTTTTGGATTCTCCGCTTATTATTCAATATCTCGCAAAATTTGTCGAGTGATTCGAAAAACGAAACGAATGATGACGAGAAACTAAACAAAAAGGCGGAAATTTTCCGCCTTTTTGTGTTTCTTGAATCGTCGTTTTCTAACTTTGATTTACTGAACCGGCACCGGGGTTTTCGTAGTACTCGGCGGCAAGTCAGGATAACTGACAACGGGTTTTTTGCCGGTAAGCGAATTCAAAAACGCGGCGACATCGTCGATGTCTTTGTCGTTCATCTTCGCGCCGAGCTGCGTAGTTGCCATTACGGTAACGGCGTCACGCAGATCGCGGATTTGACCGGAGTGGAAATACGGCGCGGTAATCGCAACGTTACGCAACGGCGCAGCGCGGAACACATAGTCGTCGCCCGCAGTATTGGTGACTGCGAAACGTCCTTTATCTTCCGTCGGCAGCAATTTCGCTTCCGGTTTAGTGACCAGCCCAAACGGGAAATAGCTCTGCCCGCCCAAGTTGACGCCGCTATGGCAAGAGGCGCAATTTTGGTCGATAAAGGTTTTGAGTCCGCGTTTTTGTTGATCGGTCAATGCTTTTTCGTCGCCTTTGAGATAGCGATCAAACGGCGCGTCGGGCGTGATCAGCGTGACTTCAAACGCTTCGATCGCGCGCGCTACATTGTCGAAAGTGATCGTGTCTCCTTTACCGAACGCTTGCTCAAAAGGTGTTTTGTAGCCAGGGATGCTCTTCAATGTTGCTACTACAAGTTCCGGCGTACTGTTCATTTCGACGCCTGCTTGAATGGGTCCTTTCGCCTGTTCTTTCAAGTCGGCAGCGCGACCATCCCAGAACTGGGCGGCGTTGAATACCGAATTGAACACGGTAGGCGAATTGCGTGGACCTTTTTTCCAGTCGTGACCGATTGCTACTGGCAGTCCGTCATCACCACCCAAACCGAGATTATGGCAGGTGTTGCAGCTAATCAACCCGCTCGACGATAAGCGCGGATCAAAATAGAGCATTTTGCCTAACTCGATTTTCGCGGGCGTAATGTCGTTGTCGGTAATTTTGCCAGGAGGCTTGCCTATGGGTTCAAATAATTCGCGCGCTTCCTTGAGCAAATCGTCTTTCTTTTCTTGCGCCATCGGCAATAAAGGCAACAGCAATGCACAAAACGCAGTGATAACTAAAGTAATACGTTTCATTTCTTCTCCTCTTTGGTTGATCGTCAGCCCGTGATTTGTAGGTTTGTATTACGAAAATACGGACATTGTCATTCTTTCACAGCGATCTAAATAAAACCAATCGTTATTTTTGATTAGAGGTATAAGAAAAAAATATTTGAGCAATAAACTAAGGTAATGATGATTTTGTCTCTCGATAGCTATTGAGCAGATACAGGAATGCTTGCGCGGCATTGGAAAGCGTGCGTCCGCTATGTCGCAGCACACCGAGTGAACGCTCGAAATGCAAGCCAGTGAGCATAGGCGATGCTAATGTTTCGTCGATCATCGTCGTGGGCAGCAGTGACCAGCCGAGTCCGACGGAAACCATTATCTTGATGGTTTCGAGATAATTGGTTGAAAATGTGACATGCGGTTTGAGTTCCAACGGCGCGAACGCGTCGTCGATCATCATGCGGGTGAAGGTGTCTGTTTCAGGGAAAATCGCCGGATATTCGACAAGGATGAACGGGGTAATTTTTTTACGCGCGGCAAGCGGATGTTTGGGCGCGACGACGACTCGCAAATAGTCGGTCCACAATGCTTGGGAAATCAGCGACTTTTCGTGTTTGGGCGGTAGCGTGATGATCGCCAATTCGACGTCACCTTCGTTCACTACGGTATGAGCGGCTTCTGAAGCCATGAAACGCAAATCGAGGCGCACTTGTGGATAATGCTCGACGAAAACGCGCAGCATCGGCGGCAACCGATACAAACCGACGTGATGACTGATGGCGATACATAACGTACCGCTGATATCTCCGCTCAGGTTGGCAAGCGCGCGCCGCGAATCGTCGAATGTCGCCAACAGTTTTTGCGCGTGCGGCAATAACACGCGACCGGCTTCGGTCAATACGATGTGCCGTCCGAGACGGTCGAACAAGCGCGTTTTTAATTCGCTCTCCAATGCGAAAATTCGTTTGCTGATCGCTGGCTGGGTCAGATACAAGCGTTCGGCGGCAATGGAAAATGATTTTTCTTCGACGACAGCGACAAAAGCGGCGAGCTGCGCGGCATCCATAATGTATGTTCTATAGGAAAATAAATTATATTGTCTTATCAATTGTATTCCTTTAAGGAATTAAATCAATGAAAATTATGAATTTGCTTCATGGCGCGACTTGGCGTAAGCTCAACCATGGATTAAATATACACAGGGACAGCATTAATGAGTGGGCAAACGTTATACGACAAAATTTGGATGAACCATGTCGTCCGCGAAGAAGCCGATGGTACGGCGCTTTTATATATCGACCGCCACCTGGTGCATGAAGTCACTAGCCCGCAAGCGTTTGAGGGCTTGCGCTTGGCTAAACGGAAAGTTTGGCGAATCGATTCGATTGTCGCCACGACCGATCACAATACGCCGACTGAACACTGGGAAGCGGGTATCGACGGCATTGAAGATCCGGTATCGCGGCAACAAGTCGAGACACTAGACGCCAACATCCGCGAAACTGGCGCATTGGCGTATTTTCCGTTCACCGATCCGCATCAGGGCATCGTGCATGTGGTTGGTCCCGAACACGGCGCGACGTTGCCTGGTATGACGGTTGTTTGCGGCGATTCGCACACGTCTACGCACGGCGCGTTCGGTTGCCTCGCGCAGGGTATCGGCACATCGGAAGTCGAGCATGTGTTGGCGACGCAATGTTTGGTTGCTAAAAAATCAAAAACGATGCGTGTATCGTTCATCGGCATCCGGCAGCCCGGGGTGTCTGCCAAAGATTTGGCATTGGCGTTGATCGGTAAAATTGGTACTGCCGGCGGCACGGGATACGCGATCGAATTTGCCGGCGAAGCCGTGCGCGGCTTGTCGATGGAAGGGCGGATGACGCTATGCAATATGGCGATAGAAGCGGGCGCTCGCTCGGGGTTGGTCGGCGTTGACGCGACGACAGTTTCGTATCTTAAAAACAACCGTCCTTTCGCGCCGAAAGGCAAGCAATGGGATGAAGCGGTCGCGGTTTGGCAAACGTTGACGAGCGACCAAGACGCGGTGTTTGACCGCGAGTTGACGATAGACGTCACTAATATTCGACCGCAAGTGACGTGGGGGACTTCGCCCGAAATGGTCACCAATATCGACGGCGCGGTTCCCGATCCGGCGGGAGAAAGCGATCCGGTCAAACGAGAAAGCATGGAACGGGCATTGCGTTATATGGGATTATCGGCGGGTACGCCGATAATCAATATTGTGATCGATACGGTTTTCATCGGTTCATGCACCAATGGGCGCATCGAAGATTTGCGCGCTGCCGCCGACATTGCGCGCGGTAAAAAGAAAGCCGAGAATGTGAAACGTGTCTTGGTCGTGCCGGGTTCGGGATTGGTGAAAACGCAAGCCGAACTTGAGGGATTGCATAATATCTTCATCAGCGCTGGCTTTGAATGGCGTGAACCGGGGTGCTCGATGTGTTTGGCGATGAATGCGGATCGCTTGTCTGTCGGTGAACGTTGCGCCTCTACATCTAACCGAAATTTTGAGGGACGACAGGGGCAAGGCGGACGCACGCATCTCGTCAGCCCGGCGATGGCGGCGGCGGCGGCGATTGCCGGACATTTCGTTCCGCTTATGTCGTAGTGGTCATGTTGTCGAATGGAAAGGAAAAATCATGAAACGTTTGATGTTGATTACCGTGATTATGATGATGTTGGGCGTCGTCGCCGGATGCAATACGGTGCAGGGCATCGGCAAAGATATTCAAGCAGGTGGCGAAACCATCGAAAAAGCGGCGAAATAAATAATTGAGCGATAAAAGTAATATTGTATAAAGGAAATGAAGTGAGAGCATTTACGATATTGAGTGGATTGGTGTGTCCGCTGGATCGCGCGAACGTCGATACCGACGCAATCATTCCCAAGCAATTTTTGAAATCGATCAAACGTTCAGGGTTTGGTCCGCATCTTTTTGACGAGTGGCGTTATCTCGATCACGGTGAGCCCGGGATGGACAATGCAAATCGTCCGATCAATCCCGACTTCGTGCTGAATCAACCGCGTTATCGAAACGCATCGATTTTATTGGCGCGGGAAAATTTTGGTTGCGGGTCGTCGCGCGAACACGCGCCGTGGGCGCTCGACGATTACGGTTTTCGTGTGATTGTTGCGTCGTCGTTCGCTGATATTTTCTTTGGCAACTGTTATAAAAACGGGTTGTTGCCAGTCGTTTTGCTTGAAGAAATCGTCGATCGTCTTTTCAGGGAAACCGAAGCGAAAGTAGGTTACCAGTTGACGGTCGATTTGACTGAGCAAACAGTGGTAACGCCGAGCGGCGAATCGTTTGTGTTTGAGATTACCGAACATCGCAAACATTGTTTGTTGAACGGTCTGGACGAGATCGATTTGACGTTGGCGCGCAGCGCGGAAATACGCGCTTTCGAAGAGCAACATCGGCGCAACGCGCCGTGGTTTTATCAGGCAGTATGAGTTAGATCAATATTAAATTTCAACGGAGTGAGCAGTGGCACAAAAAATATTAGTGATTAGCGGTGATGGTATCGGTCCCGAAATCATGGCGGAGGCGATGAAGGTGCTTGATGTTTTGCAACGCGATGGTCTTACACTGGAGCGAGGCGAAGCGTTGCTTGGTGGATGCGCGGTGGACGCGACGGGCGAACCGTATCCCGAAGCGACGAAAAAGAAAGCGTTGGCGGCAGACGCGGTATTGTTGGGTGCGGTCGGCGGACCGAAGTGGGATGTGTTGCCGCGTGAACAACGACCGGAAAAAGGTTTGCTCGGTATCCGTAAATCGTTGGGGCTTTTCGCCAATCTTCGTCCGGCGGTGGTTTATCCGCAACTGGCGGAGGCGTCCACGCTGAAGCCGGAAATCGTCGCTGGACTCGATATTTTGATTGTGCGCGAATTGACCGGAGATATTTATTTCGGAGAACCACGCGGTATTGAAACGCGCGACATCGACGGCACGACGCAGCGCGTCGGCGTCAATACCATGATTTATTCGGAAAGCGAAATTCGACGCATCGCCAAAGTCGCTTTTGAAGCCGCGCAGCGGCGCAGTCAACGAGTTTGCTCAGTCGATAAAATGAACGTGCTGGAAACGACGCAATTGTGGCGTGACGTGTTTACCGAAGAAGCCCAACATTATCCCAATGTACAGTTATCACATATGTTGGTGGATAACGCGGCGATGCAACTGGTGCGTAACCCGAAACAATTCGATGTGTTGGCGACCGGCAATATCTTCGGTGACATTTTATCGGATGAAGCGTCGATGTTGACCGGTTCTATCGGTATGTTGCCGTCGGCGTCGCTCGACGAAAATGGTAAAGGATTGTACGAACCGTGTCATGGTTCGGCGCCAGATATCGCCGGGCAAAACATCGCCAATCCTTTAGCGATGATTTTGTCCACTGCGATGTTGCTGCGTTACAGCCTGAAAAACGAAGCGGCAGCGCGCCGTGTCGAAACGGCGGTAATGGAAGTGCTGGATCGTGGATTGCGTACGCCGGATATTTGGAAAGAAGGAATGCAAAAAGTAAGTACGAAGGAGATGGGTGATGCTGTCGTACAGGCGCTCGCTCGACAGGCTTGAGCGATTTGATAAGAGAAAGGAACAGCAATGAAAGCGGGTTTTGTCGGTTGGCGGGGTATGGTTGGTTCGGTCTTGATGGATCGGATGCGCGAGGAAGGCGACTTTGAGGGAATCGACGCTTCCTTTTTTTCGACATCCAATATTGGCGGCACTGCTCCTGATTTTTTGTCCGGCAAGGCGAATGCGCTGCTGGACGCTAAAGATATCGAGGCGTTAGCGACGCAAGATGTGGTCGTCACCTGCCAGGGCGGCGACTATACGAACGAAATCTATCCGCAACTGCGCGCCGCCGGCTGGCAAGGGTACTGGATCGACGCCGCGTCGGCGTTGCGTATGAAAGAGGACGCAGTGATCGTGCTTGATCCGGTGAACCGCGATGTGATTGATACCGCGTTGGCGCGTGGCATCAAAAATTTCATCGGTGGAAATTGCACGGTCAGCTTGATGATGATGGCGTTGTCGGGATTGTTCAAAGCGAAGCTGGTTGAATGGATCAGTTCCATGACCTATCAAGCGGCGTCCGGCGCGGGGGCGCAAAACATGCGCGAATTGCTGACACAAATGGGCGTGTTGCACGATACGGTAAAGGCAGAACTCGCCGATCCATCCTCGGCGATTCTCGACATCGATCGCAAAATCGCCGAAACGCTGCGCCGCGACGATTTTCCGCAGACACATTTCGGAGCGCCGCTGGCGGGTAGCCTGATTCCTTGGATCGATAAAGAACTGGACAATGGACAAAGCCGCGAAGAATGGAAAGGACAAGCGGAAACCAACAAGATTCTCGGGCATCAGGACAAGCCAATTCCAGTGGACGGCGTGTGCGTGCGTATCGGCGCGATGCGCTGCCATGCGCAGGGATTAACTGTCAAATTGACTCATAATGTGCCGATCGACGAGATTGAGCATCTGATTGCACAAGACAACGAGTGGGTGCAAGTCGTTCCCAATCACCGCGAAGAGTCCATGAAACAGCTTACTCCCGCCGCCGTCAGCGGTACGCTTACCGTGCCGATCGGTCGTTTACGTAAGCTGAATATGGGTCCGCTTTATCTGGGCGCGTTCACCTGTGGCGATCAATTGCTCTGGGGCGCCGCTGAACCGGTACGACGCATGTTGGCGATCCTCCGGCAGCGCTGAAAAAACGTTCGTCACCCGTGAAATCGCTGTGCCGGTGAGATGTTTTTGATGTATGAAAAGCACACAAAAGAAAAATTGTATGCTTTTTGTACGGATAAAAACTTCCGTTTATTCTTCTAATGGGGGATACTGCTCTCTTGAGGCGGGTCGTGGCAAGAGGAATTTGCAAATTCAATTCGGCAAAAAATCCTCATAAGCCACTAAAAACCTCTGTTTTTTTGAAAGATTTTGGAGTTAGGGCGTGAACAATTGCATAAAAACATGCAGATTTGCAACAGTTTGCGATGATCACGCAACCCACCAGTGATGGTGTCTTCTTTTGAAGATTCCGCAACTTCTGGTGGGTTTGGGGCGCGAGGAAAGGAGACGGACGATTTCATCCTTGTGCGCGACATATTTCATAAAAGCTAAACCAAAGGTTTAGCTTGCGGGCGTAAGTCTATGATGTTATGTTACCTTTAGCAAAATTAGTTCTTCCCAAAGGTTTGGCGATGCGAAAAAAACATATTTTTATTTTAGGTCTGCTGGCAGGTTTTCTTGCTTTGTCGCAGGGTGTATGGGCACTGGGTTTGGGAAAAATGACGGTACATTCGCCGTTGGGACATCCGTTCAGCGCCCAAATCGAATTGATGGGCACTAAAGAAGAGTTTGCCGATCTCAAAGCCAACATTGCTTCGCCAAGCGTTTATCAGCAGAGAAACTTGGTTTATCAGGCGGCGCTGGCGCGCGCGCAAGTAACGATAGAACGCCGTGAAGACGGCAGCGCTTACCTGAAAATCGTATCTTCGAGAGTTGTCGCCGAACCGTATCTCGATGTTTTGGTCGAAGCCTCTTGGCCTAGCGGACACGCGTTACGCGAATATACAGTATTACTCGACCCGCCGAAACTGGGCGAGCCGGAATCTATCGTTCCGGCGCAACAAGCGACCGTAGCCGGACGCGCTTCCGCCGCGCCCTCTCCTCCTGCTCCTAGTGTCAGTGTTGCGTCTCAAGAATCGCGCGAACAAGAGCGGCAAAAACGTTTGCGAGAACTTCAAGCGAAAGCAACTGGCAGCGCTGTTCACCGTTCTGCCACCGGCGACAATACTTATGTGGTCGAGCGCGGCGATACGTTGACCGACATTGCGCAGACATTCAAACCCGAAAGCGTTACTATGGAACAGGCGCTGATCGCGCTGTACCAAGCCAATCCGCAGGCATTTCAAGGAAAGAATATCAACCGCTTACGTGCGGGCGCCGTTATGGAAATTCCTGACGACGATATATTTACGGCGGTAGGGCAAAGACAAGCGCGGCAAACCATCCGCGTACAGGTCGATGAATGGCGTAACTATAAAAGAGCGTTGGCGGGCGTTACTCCGCCGCCTACGACGGTACGTGAGCGAACGACCGATGAAGGCACGATCGCGCCGCGTCCACCAAGTGTAGGAGAAAGGCCGGAAGGAGATCGTGTTGTCGTTTCTGCTGGTTCTGGCGCTGGAGGAAGTGAAGATGTCTCTCGGAGATCGCAGGAACAGCTCGCTTCCATCGAAAAAGCGCTGAAGGATGAGAAAGATCGCGTTAAAGATCTTGAGGGGCTAGTGACCAAGCTGCAGCAATCCATTGAAATCAAAAATAGAGATATGGCTGAGATGCAGGAGCGGGCACAGAAGCAAATAGAAGAACTGAAAAAACAGTTGGAAAACCAACAACGTGGCGCTTCACAGCAGTCGCCACCGATTTCAACGACGGTAACGCCGGCAGAGCCTCCGGCTCCGCCGCAACCTCCGCCGCCTCCGTCTCAGCCTCCGAAGCCACTACCGGATGAAACGAAGGTGCCGGCCGTCGTTTCGCCGGGTTCGACTGTCGACCAAACAAGAAGAGAAGAAAAACCTCCGGTTCCGCCGCCTCCGCCGGCCAGACCTGCGCCTTCGTTTGCAAGCAAGATGATAGGTTTTTTGCAGGACAACTTGCTTTTGATTTTGGGCGCGGTAGTGATTATTGGTGTATTGATCGGCTTCGTGATCTATCGCCGTCGTCGCTCTGAATCCGACGCGCTTGACAGCATGTTTGGCGCGACCACGACGAATGGTGAAATGATGACCAGTTCCGGTTCGACCTTTAGTTCTTCGTCGACGGCGGCGCAACCGCCCGCTCCGGGCGTCGCGCCGATGGGTTCGAGGACGAGCAGCGCTGCTGTCGCGCCGAGCAATTCCATTCTGAGCGAATTCAGCCGCGAAGGGCTGGGAAGCATCGATACAGGCGAAGTCGATCCACTCGCCGAAGCCGATGTTTATCTCGCTTATGGTCGGGCGCAACAGGCGGAAGAAATTCTGCAAGACGCGCTCAGGCGCGACAATCAACGTCAAGACGTTTATCTGAAACTGTTGGAAGTACTCGCCGAGCAAAAGAAGACGATGGAGTTTGAAACGGCAGCCAACCAGCTTCATAGTTTGTCCGGTGGACAAGGCGATTATTGGCAACGCGCGGTGACGATAGGTCAACGCTTGATGCCTGCCAATCCACTATTCTCTGGAGGCAGATCGTCGCTCGACATCAACGATTTCATGAATCAACCGACAGCTGTGAAAACGGCGACATCGGCGACCGAACCGTTGGGCTTTGGCGCCGCTGCAGGTACAGATCCGCGCGGGTTCTCGCCGATGGAATCGGAATCGGTTGCGGAAGCGGTGGCGCGGGCGGCGAGCGCGACGATGGAACGCCGCGTTCTGGAAGAAAGCGCGCATGACGCCGATAGCGACGATGGGTTGACGTTCGATTTTGATACACCATCCCAAAGCAGCGGTAATCTGGGCGTGGACCTCGATCTTGAAGAACTGAGCCGTTTCCGCAATTTCGGTAAAGCCGAAGAACAAGTTGATATCTCGGATACGTTTTCCGGTACGACCACGACGCGGACGCCGACGACTGCGCCGCAGCCGACGACCAGAACGCAACAGCCAACGACGACGCAACAACCTCCGACGACCACCCGACCGACCGTGACGACAGGTTCACCGTCTTCGGCGCTTGGCGGGACGATCGACGATATTGGTTTGTCGCTGGACGAAAGCATCATTGACGATGAAAGTGTCTTGAGCGTGGGCGGCGCGCCGTTCGATCAAGAAGGACAGTGGCACGATGTCGCAACCAAACTGGATTTGGCGCGCGCTTATCAGGCGACTGGCGATATCGAAGCCTGCCGTGAAATCCTCCAAGAAGTTCTAAAAGAAGGAGATGAACAGCAAAAAGCTGAAGCGAGAGGCATACTGCAGAATCTGTAAATTTCATTTGTTCTCCTATATGGGCAACCTTCACGGTTGCCCTTTTTTATGTTTACGCCTTGAGCGTCTTTAGGCGTTACAATGCGACGTAATGGATATCGACATTACACCTCCCGGGCGTTTCGCGTTTTTGCTTGAATATTTTGGTGCGCCATTTTGTGGCTGGCAAACGCAGACGAGGCGACAGCAAGACGCGCCGCACTCATCCGCCAACGAACCCAAAAATGGCGTTCAATACGTTGTCGAGCGCGCAATCTCGGCGATTGCCCAATGCCCTATGCGGGTAGTCGTCGCCGGACGTACCGATGCGGGCGCGCACGCGTCGGCGCAAGTGTGCCACGCCGATATTCCGGTAGCGCGTCCGTTGACAGCGTGGGTGCGCGGCGTCAATGCGCATTTGCCCGCTTCGGTCTCGATACTGTGGGCGCAGCCAGTGAATAACGAATTTCACGCGCGTTTTTCGGCGACGGCGCGGCATTATACGTATTGGCTGGAAAATCGTCCGCAGCGTAGCGGGTTATGGGCGACGCGTGTCGGTTGGTATTCACACAATTTGGATGAGCGTAAAATGCACGTTGCCGCGCAAAGCTTGTTGGGCACGCATGATTTCTCATCGTTTCGTTCCGCCGAATGTCAAGCCAAATCGCCCGTGAAGACCATGAAAGCGTTTACGATTACCCGGTACGGCGATTTCTTGTGTTTTAACTGTACCGGTAATGCATTTTTGCATCACATGGTGCGCAATATCATCGGCGCGTTGATTTGGATCGGCAATGACAAAAAACCGGTGGGTTGGTTGGAAGAGCTGCTTGCGTGTCGTGACCGTACGCGAGCTGCTCCAACTTTTTCCGCCGAGGGGTTGTATTTTAGCGGCATCGATTACGATGACGCTTTCAATCTGCCGCCGACACGCCGCATGCCGCGCTTGGGCGTTGTCGGTCATGATGTCGCGAGTAAGGATGCGCCGTGATTACGGCGCCGGTGTAGAATGAAAACCCGACGATTATCTCGGAAACAGGTGAACGGACGAAGTCGTTCGTGGTAAAAATGGCGCTTCGCTTGCCGGAGAAGGAGACAAAATGAGTAGTTGGTTGCAGAAACTGCTTCCGCCACGCATCAAAAGCACGACTGGAGAACGCAAAGGCGTTCCCGAAGGACTATGGATCAAATGCCCCTCTTGTGAGGAAGTGCTGTACAAGACGGATATCGAAAGCAATCTCAACGTATGCCCAAAATGCGGCTACCACGACCGCGTGACCGCGCGTGATCGTATCGAACAATTGTTGAATCCTGAAGGACGTGTCGAAATTGGCGCGGAGATCATGCCGACGGATAGCCTCAAATTCAAAGACAGCAAAAAGTATCCCGAGCGGTTCGCCGCTGCCCGCAAGCTCACGCATGAAACCGACGCACTGGTTGTCATGCGCGGCATGTTGCTTGAACAACCGTTGGTGCTGGCTGTTTTTGAGTTCAATTTCATGGGCGGCTCAATGGGCGCGGTGGTTGGCGAAAGATTCGTGCGCGGCGTTCAAGAGGCGATTGAACACAACGTCCCGTTCGTGTGCGTTTCAGCTTCCGGCGGCGCGCGTATGCAAGAAGGCGTAGGCTCACTTTTTCAAATGACCAAAACGACGGCATCACTGCAAGAATTGAGTAAAAAGAAATTGCCGTTCATTTCATTGTTGACCGATCCGACGATGGGTGGCGTTTCTGCCAGTTTCGCTTTCGTCGCCGATATTGTGCTTGCGGAACCGGGGGCATTGATCGGCTTTGCCGGACCGCGCGTGATCGAACAAACTGTGCGCGAAAAGTTACCCGAAGGTTTCCAACGCGCTGAATTTCTGCTTGAAAAAGGTGCGCTCGATCGTATCGTCGATCGCCGTCATCTCCGTGCGGAATTGGCGCAAATTTTGGGGCTACTGACCAAAAAACAAAAGCCTATCCATTAAACAAAAAAGCGGGTAATTCCCGCTTTTTTGTTTAATGGTTGACTTTCCTGGAGATAGATCGTATTTCTCGCGCATCATTCGTCGAGTCCTACGGCGATGGACGAATAGCCACAATCAACATAGGTAATTTCGGCAGTGATCGCGCTTGACCAATCGGAAAAATAGAACGCTGCGACATTACCAATTTCTTCGATGGTGACATTGCGGCGTAACGGCGATACGTGTTCGACATGCTTGAAAATTTTGGAAAAGCTGCCGATGCCTGCGGCGGCGAGGCTTTTAATCGGACCCGCAGAAATCGCGTTGACGCGCAATCCTTCCGGTCCCAGACACGACGCCATATAGCGAACATTGGCTTCCAGACTGGCTTTGGCAACGCCCATCAGATTGTAGTTCGGAATCGCTTTCATCGCGCCCAAGTAAGATAGCGTCAGCAGCGATCCGGCGCGTCCTTGCATCAATGGTCGCGCACCTTTCGCCAACGCTGGAAAACTATAGCTGGAAATGTCGTGCGCGATGCGAAAGGCATCGCGAGTAACGCCGTCGATGAAATCGCCTGAAATCGATTCGCGTGGCGCGAACGCGACAGAATGCAGCAAGCCGTCCAACGCGCCCCATTGTTTGCCGAGACAGTCAAACAATGCTTCGATCTGTTCATCCGAAGAAACGTCGCACGGAAGAATCAGTTTTGCATCGAATTCCGCCGCCAATTTTTCGACACGCTCTTTGACGTCGCTGTTCATGTAAGTGAATGCTAACTGTGCGCCTTCACGGTGGCAAGCTTTGGCGACGCCATAGGCTATCGAACGGTTCGAAAGCATACCAGTAATCAGAATTTTTTTATGGTTGAGCAATCCCATGAGTGTTTCCTTGTTCAATCTAAATCTAAACTAAAAATTTTATTAAAAAACCGGACCAAGCGGATCAAGCAGCGAAACGGGCGCTTCGAAAACACCGCAAGCAACGACATCGTTACGAACATCGGGCTTGAGTTCTTCGGCTTTTCTTCCGCTGAAAACCAAAACGCTGCGATGGTGAAATACGGCGATGCCATGTTCCGCAGGGTTAGGCAAACGTACCACGATTTGCGCGCTGCCGGTAGAAGGGTTAGGACTGAGCGGCGGAATCCAAGCATCGGCTTTCGTGCCTTCCGGCGTATCGGGCGGCAGCCAGATTTTACCGGCAGAAAAAGCATTGGGTGAAGTGCAATTGCCGTTATCATAAAAGGCGATCAAATAATCCCCGGGCATGGCGCCGCCGATCGTACTCGAAACTAACCAATACTTTCCTTTTGCCGAGATGGTAACCGTTCCTCGAACGCCAGCGCCACCTTTCCCGATCAGTCGCGCTTCCAGCATATTTTTTGCCTGTTCGGGTTGAGAGTCGTCGGCAGGCATGTTTGCCGATCGACCGCCGCAAGCGGCGACAAAGCAAGCCAGCAAAAACAGAAAAAGCATTCGTTTCACTTGGATGAAGTCCATGTTCAAATCAAGGCGTAATGATAGGCTAGACGCACGATTTTCGCATCTAAATTATTCTCTATGGTAAGGATGCCCGTTGATTAAACTGATGGCGCGGTATAGCTGTTCAATGACGAGTATTCGCGCAATGCCATGCGGTATCGTGAGATTAGAAAGAGACCACAAGCGATCGGCGCGAGCCTTGAACTCGGCGTCCACGCCGTCGGCGCTGCCGATGATCAACGCCACATCGCGCGCTGCGGCACGCCAGTTTTGCAGATGTTTGGCAAGTTCCGTGGTCGTCCAAGATTGTCCGCGCTCGTCGAGGACGACACGCATCGCGTCGCCGGTTGCCGCGTCGATTCGCCTGGCTTCCAGCGACAAAAGCTGCGCGACACTTCTTCCATGATTTCGCGCTTCTGGTTTGAGTTCGATGAAATCGAGCGACCAATCGCGCGGCAAGCGTTTCAAGTATTCAGCGACACCGTCGTTGACCCAGTTGGGCAAACGTGTGCCGAATGTGACGATTTTCAAGCGCATAGATGGATCACGCCATGGCGCCGGAACGCTTAGGCGTCGGCGGTGTCCACAATTCCTCGAGATTGTAGTAAGCTCGCACGGCAGGTTGCATTACGTGAATCACGACAGAATCGGCGTCGACAAGCACCCATTCGCCGGTTTCTTCGCCTTCGACGCCGAGAATTTCCGAACCGGCTTCTTTGAGTTTGTCGCGTACGTGATTCGCCAGCGCGCGCGTTTGCCGCGCCGAAGACGCGCTGGCGATGATCAACGTGTCGTAAAGTGAAGTCAATGAACGGACATCGAGCACGGCGATGTCTCGCGCTTTGATGTCTTCGAGCGCCGCAACGGCAATTTTTTCAAAGTGTTGGATATCAGATTGTTTTGCGATCATGTATGTTAGGAAAGATTCAAATAAAGGTTCTTTTGGGCAATATAGGATAAAACAGGTTCAGGAAGCAAATTTTGGATGCGCTCGGCGTGGTGATCGGCAATGGCGGCGCGAATCGCCGATGACGATGCCGGATGTGGCGAAAACGGTAGACGAAAAACCAAACCGGCAGTTTGTTCATAGGACGTGTGGTGATCAGGCGCTTCACGATCAACCGCAAAATCGGGCAATATGATGTTTTCGGATAGTCGGGTAGCTACGACGAAATGCGCGTAATCAAACAATTCCTGCCAGCGATGCCAAATCGGCAGAAGCGCGAAAGCGTCTTCTCCGACCACCCAAAACAATGAGGCTTGCGGCATCTCGCTTTTCAAGGATTGCAACGTGTGTAATGTGTAATTGGGGGAAGACGAACGGATTTCTCTTTCATCGACGCATAAACCGGGATGATCGTGCAAAGCCAGACGCAACATCGTAAGGCGATCGTCAATACTGGCAAAGGGCGCGTTGCGGTGTACCGGAACGGCAACGGGAATTAGACGCATTTCGTCGAGACAGAGAAAACTCCGCGCAAATTCGGCTATCGTCAAGTGCCCGTCATGGACGGGATCGAAAGTGCCGCCTAAACAGCCGATGCGTGGTCCTTGCACAATAAAATTGATGGCCCTTATAAAAAATGTAAATGCCTTTGTTAGGCAACGTTTGTTTAATGAGATTACAAAATGAATCTAAATATTAGAAAAAGAGAACATATTGTGATAGATTATATCTGCTTTATTTTCCTTAGGAGGATTTCCCATGAAAAAAATATGGTTGGCGCTTCCACTTGCTGCGTTTGTTGTTTCTGCTCCATCGTTTGCTCAAACCGGAGAAGAGTTGACAAAAACGCATAGATGTACAGCGTGTCATAAAGTCGATAAAAAATCAATCGGTCCCGCGTATCAAGAAATCGCTAAGAAGTACGCTGGCGATGCTGGCGCTCCGGCAGTGATGGCAGAACGTATCAAGAAGGGAAGCCGAGGAGTTTGGGGTCCTGCGCCGATGACGCCGAACGCCAATGTTCCCGATGAAGACCTCAAGAAGATAATTGATTACATCATGCAAGTGAAATAATTGTTTTTATTTTTCAACAAAAAAGCTACGATGGATCGTAGCTTTTTTGTTTGTCCGTTTTGTTGATACGTTTTATACGCCGCAACCATTGATTTTATATCGAGGCTTCGATAGCCGCCTGACGAGAATTTCTAACGTATCGAGAAAGTCTCGTGAATTTCCATAAAGCGATAAGGATGATGCCGGTTAATACGGAAATCAGAAAAAAAACGAGCATGAAAGGACGTTGTTGATATAGTCTTTTCTGTTCGTCGATGTTTTTCATCCAATGACCAAAAGCGGGATCGTTCCATTCGATGATTTGTTTTTCCGTGATACGCCACAAGCCTGGCGCCTCCAGATCGGCGCCTGCCAAACCATCGCCCCAAGACGTGATGGAAACGATGTCGCTACGGTATGGCATCGAAAGCGGCGCGGGATTACGCCAATCCTCATCAAAAAGAACGATATCGGAGTTTTTCATGCCATTTCGGGCGATCAGAACCGCCCAGCGTCCGTCGGCAAGTTGAGCGATATCCATAGGCCAGACTCTTCCTTTGCGAACATTTTTCAGTGTAGTCGCTTTGTCTTTGGGGAAGGCTCGTTTCCAAAAGCGTTCTGTTTTTCCACTCTTGCATTCTTCGCCCGCCGATTCAGGGCGTTTAGCAACCATCAGATGTTCTTGCTCTTCTTGTAAATGACCATTCTCAAAAGAGAAAACGGCAACGCGGTGATGATTACTGTCCGTAAGATAAAACTTTCCGTCTCGTCCAAAAGTGCCGCCATTGGGAAAACAAAGAGCGTGATCGGGTTGCGCCAACACCTGTAATTGTTCGCCGCCGATTGAAAAGACCCGCACACGGTCGCGGGTCGATTCGCTAGTAATGAGGTGTTGTCCATCGGGACTGACAGCGAGCGCGATATCGGTTTCCAGCGGCGGTTCGGCTTTTATGGAAACGGGACTACAATATGCTTCGGCGCAACGTAAAAGCGATTTGGATGATCTATCCATGACATAAAAGCGATCATTATCGAGCAATGCCGCGCCACGGTAATCAAAATTGGGAGTATGGTGCGCATCAGTCAACCGTCCATCGCTATTGAAAAAGAGCAGGTGCGAACGGTTAAGAGCCAAAAGCTTTCCCGTCGATGTTTGCGAGACAAAGAGAGGACCGGTGGGCGCGCCGCCGGACAAAGAATGAAACGTATAGCCGATGCTCGCCAGCATGATCACAAAAAAGAGAATCGTCAAAGCGCGTTCCCATCGAGAGATAATATTGATAGGAGGAAGCAGATTGAAATATCGAGAAAGCTCATCAAATAATTTTCGCGTGGTTTTGGGAGACGCATTGGCGTATTGAGTTGCCGCAAAGTAAAGATCGCTTTTGGGTAGCTTGAGTTCGATAAGCGTCGCCCATTTTCCGCCGAATGCGCCCAGTTCCAACTTACGTATTTGATAATGCTTAGGGGAAAGCTTCAGACGCGCATCATTGTTCAGAGAAGCGTTTTCGATGACCAGACGAACGCCGTCGGCGGCATAGGCAATGATTGCCCGTTTGCGCGGAATAATCGCAATAGAACTGGAAGATAGCTCTTTTCCTGAAAACCAAAGAGCTTTATGTTGCGGACAGTCTTCTAAAAAGCTCCGATGTTTTCTGGACAGATTTTGCCAATACTTGGTTTCGGAAGACAAAAACGCGATCACTATCACTAATGTCAAGAACAAAGCGACAATCATCAATACGATAAACACGGCATGTCTTTCAACAGATTAACGAATACCTATATATTGTATACAAAATAATATTGGGAGTATACGGTAGTCCATAGGCAAATTTACGGGTTTCGTATAAACCGTCCAAAATCGGGCGGACGTTTTTCGTTAAAGGCGTTGCGCCCTTCTTGCCCTTCTTCGGTCATGTAAAAAAGCATTGTCGCATTGCCAGCAAGCTCCTGCAATCCCGCCTGTCCATCGCAATCGGCGTTTAGCGCGGCTTTCAAACAGCGCAGCGCCATCGGACTATTACGTAATATTTCACGACACCAGCGCACAGTTTCTTCTTCTAATTCGGCAAGCGGCACGACGGTATTAACTAATCCCATCGCCAATGCTTGCTCAGCATTATATTGGCGGCAAAGAAACCAAATTTCACGCGCTTTTTTCTGTCCGACGATACGCGCCATATACGAAGCACCCCAGCCACCGTCGAATGAACCAACTTTGGGTCCGGTTTGACCAAAAACGGCGTTGTCGGCTGCGATAGTGAGATCGCACATCATGTGCAACACATGCCCGCCGCCGATAGCATAACCAGCGACCATCGCAATGATTGGTTTGGGACAAGTACGAATTTGCCGTTGAAAATCGAGTACGTTCAAGTGATGCATACCGGCGTCGTCACGATAGCCGCCGTAATCGCCGCGTATTTTCTGATCGCCGCCAGAGCAAAAAGCTTTTTCACCTTCGCCGGTGAGAATAATCGTGCCGATGGTCGTATCGTAGCGGGCATCGGCAAGCGCGCGAATCATTTCGTTGACGGTGAGCGGGCGGAAAGCATTGCGTACTTCGGGACGGTTGATCGTGATCTTGGCGATACCTTCATCCGATTTGTGATAGAAGATATCAGTAAATTCTTGAGAGCAATTGCGCCAGACAAGCGGACGATCGAGTGGTTGCGTAGTCATCATCATTCCTCATGGTCACTTAAGATAAATAATAATTCGATAAAAATTGCCGTAACACGGCAATAAACTCGATGGGACAATCGCGGTGCGTATTGTGTCCAGCATTGGCAATCACGTGCGACGAAGATAAGTATAACGTATCCGCCATTTGCCGGAACTTTTGGTCGAACTCTCCGCACAGATAAAGAAAAGGCGGATCTAATGTTTTGAGTTGTTGCCCCAAAAATGGTTGTTTTGCCAACGAAGTCGCTTGCAACATGGCGGCGACGGCGATTCCGTCGCAATCGTCACGCGACTCGATCAAGTCGCGGCGTCGTTCTTCGCTCAGTGAAGAAAAAACCGGCTGCCGATACCAATCGTTCAATACGGATGAGAGAGATTCGTCACGAAAACGATCCGCCCATCGGTGATCGTGATTGCGGCGCAGCGCGCGTTCGTTCTCGTCGGTCAAGCCCGGATGCGCGCTTTCGACGATCAAACCGGATAAACCGGATGACATGCCGCGACAAGCATGAACCATCGCGATACGCCCGCCAAGCGAATAACCGATCAAATAATAGTTTTTTATACGGTTTTCTTTCAAAGTGTCGGCGAGCGCGTCGTCGGCTTCCTCAAATCCGGCAATACGCAGCGCGCGCGAACCGCCGTGCCCGGGGAGATCAATTGCCAAACAATACCAATCCGAGAAGGCGGGCAAAATTTCTCCCCAATCATTACTATTACCGAGAAAACCGTGCAGAAAAACGAGCGTGGGACGAGAACGGTTTTGGGCATGGAAAGACTGGCTGGAAAGAATCATAATCCCCCAGTATTTTGCAATAATGCTTGCAACGTTTCAGCGCCTTCGCTTTTGGGAACGCGCAATTCGATAACAGCTCTACGGTTCTGCCGCCAAACCGCATGTACGCTTTTTTTCAGCGTTTGCCAATCTTCTGGCGTGACGTAATCCATTCCGAACATAGTCGCGGCGTGAGAAAAATCCAGATCGTGCGGCATGCAATAATAGCGTTCGCGTTCATCTTTCGGTGTCGGCAATAGTGAAAAAATACCACCGCCGTTATTATTGACGACGATGAGTGCCAGCGGAGATTCAATTTGCCGCAATAGCGCCAGCGCGTTAAGATCATAGAGCGCGGAAAGATCGCCGACCACCGCGAGAGTCGGTTTCGACGACGCGCGCGCCACACCCGCCGCTGCGGAGAGCAACCCATCGATGCCGCTTGCGCCGCGATTGGCGTAAACAGAATAACCAGCGGGTAATTGCGCGAGGGCGTCGATCAATCGGAGAATCAAGCTGTTGCCGAGAAAAAGTTGTCCATCGTGCGGCAAAAGCTCAGCCAGACGATACGCCAGCAGCGCTTCGCTCAAAGAATCGCCAAGCTTCTGCATGATATAAGTTTTCGTTTTTTTGCTCAATTGCGCCAGCGTATCGTCCCACGCGGATCGAGGCTCGGTAGGATGCGCCATTAGCCATTCCGAAATATTGGCGATTAAACGACGACCACGATGATGCGCCGGATCGAGGCGCTTCGGCTTAGGATCGATCAGCCAATATTCTTGCGGTCGGCAGGCGGCTTGCCATTGCAACAATTGTTTTCCGGTAAGATGACTGCCGAACTGCACGACGATCTCAGCTTGCCGTAATACGTTTTGCGCTTGTTCGTGCGCAAGCCACAAGTTGGCGTATGGTAGCGGTTGTCCGGTCTGCGACAAGACATCGGAGAGCAGAAGCCAACCCAGACTTTGCGTCCATTCGGCGACGCGCGCGCCATCTTCGGCAGACATTTTCCCGGCGACGACCACGCCTTTTTTGCGTCGCCATTGAAACCAGTCGCGTTGTTGCGGTATTGCGGCGGGCATTTCCTCGCGCAACCAAGGCGCATCGCTGTTCCACCATGTTCCAAGTTCTTCTGACCAATGGACGTAAATATTTTCTTTTTCACCGTATAAGGGTTCAGCGAACGGACAATTGATGTGCAGCGCGCCGAAATGAAGGCGCGCCATGGCGTCGTCGATTGCCGATGTCAACCAACTCGCTGAAATATCCGGCGTTGGACGCGGTAGATGAAGCGTTTGCGCCGGATGATCGGCGTACATATTGTTTTGGCGTATCGCTTGATTCGCGCCGCAGTCGATCTGTTCAGGCGGACGGTCGGCAGTGAGTAAAACGAGCCGTTCGCCAGATAAACTCGCTTCGATCAATGCCGGATAGAGATTGGCTGCCGCCGTGCCGGAAGTGACAATGATAGCGACTGGATGACGCGACGCTTTAGCAAGACCCAAAGCAAAATATCCCAAGCTGCGCTCGTCAAAATGCGTATGACAAGTAAACTTATCATTGATAACGGCTTCCAACGTCAGTGGCGTTGAACGCGAACCGGGTGCGATACAGACATCGCGCACACTATGTCGGGAAAGTGCGGTGAGTAGAACTTCTGCCCAGCGGCGGTTGAATTCAACATGGTCGGAACAGGTTTTCAGAGCGGTCATTGCGTATTGAAAGACATTCGGTAAATCCGTTCATTGTAATGTATCGATGGGGTTGATGGACTGCCGAGAAGCATAACGTCATAATAGGCAGGTGACAAACAAAACATTGCCAACGACGGGAAACGGGAATATCATAAAACTGCTTTTGGATCTTATCACTGTTCTATCAAGGAGAAAGGTGACCATGAATCAGAGCGCCGGAAACGATATCGCACAGCTGCAGGCGAAGCTCGAAGCATTACGCAGCGAACATCACAATCTCGATAAAACTATCTCTTCTTTGTTTGATTCCCCAAGCAGCGACGACATGACAATACGCGATCTTAAGAAGCGGAAACTATTTCTTAAAGATCGAATCGCTGCTTTGGAGCAGAGGCTCGGAGTCAATTCGAGCGCTTGATCGTTCATTAGAATCATCCAACAGACAGCGTAAACCCGCTGCCTTGGTTTCGATTTCACGCCATTCGGACTCGGCTTCCGAACCGGCGACTATGCCGCCTCCTGCATAGAGGAACACATTGTTTTCTTCGACTAGGGCGGAGCGCAACGTGACGGCGAACTCTGCTTCTTCACGCGCGCAATAGCCGGCAGAACCGGCGTACCAGCCGCGCGTGAACGGTTCATGCTCGGCAATGAAACGCCGCGCGGCGGCGCGCGGTAAACCAGCGACGGCGGCGGTGGGTTGCAGTCGTTGCAAACACTGCGCGTCGTTAGCGCGAAAAAGATGCGCGTTGATATTGCGCCGGAGATGCTGCACTTTGCGTAGACGCAAAACATGTGCCGCGCCGATATGCAGATCGGCGGCAACATCGGACAATCGCTGGCAGATATCTTCGACGACCAGATAGTTTTCACGTTGATTTTTTTCATCCGCAATTAGCCAATCGGCAAGTCGCTCGGCTTGTGCGTCGTCTTCGGCATTGGCAACCGTGCCAGCCAGCGCTTCAGTGGCGAGATTCAGCCCATCGCGCCGATACAAACGCTCTGGCGTTGATCCTAAAAACGCAGCGTGCGGCGCGAACATCAGCATGAAATGATAGCAATTATGATTGACCTTACGGCTCGTGGCGAGAAAAGCCGCTGGCGAAAGTGGTTTGGTAAGCGTAAGCGCGGTACGTCGGGCAAGCACGACTTTATCGAAAGCGCGCGCGGTAATCGCTACCAACGCTTCTTCGATCATTTTCCGCCATTGCGGATAATCGGGTTCGTGCCGTATCTCCGTTATTGCAGTATTTAACGCGGGCAATGGTTCGGTACGCGCAAGGCGCACCAATAATGCGGTCGCGTCTCGGGCATCGGCACGCAGTGAATGCTCGGATGCCAAATGGCACGTCATCGTAATCAAGTCGCCTTGCCGGATGATTTCGAATCGTGGCAGAAAAAAGAAACCAGTGCGCGGACGCTGGTCGATCACAACTTCATCGAAAGCATTGATCCCCCAGACGCGAGTGTCGATCTGTGTATGATGCGCCAGAAAATCGTGAACGGCATCGGCATCATAAAAAGAACGGATTTGTCCACATACGGCGGCTTCTATTTCGTCAGCGCGATGTTGCCAGTAAAATTTCGGATATAAGATTTGCGCATCCAACCAATTCAATAGCGACGCAGGAGAAGATATCGTTTCCTGTGCACTCAAACAATATGTGCCGGGCGCGTCGGGAAACGGCGAAGCAAGCTGTTCACGCAGGCGGTTCAACAAAAGCAACGTCGGAGTAGTCATAAAGCGTGAACGATGAGAGAATCAGGCGCGTATTATAGCGAATTCATAAACAGAGCGCGAGATGGCTCAAACGATTACGCCGCCGCCGAGACAAATATTGTCGTCGTAAAGCACCAGATACTGTCCTGGCGTGGGCGTCCATTGCGGCGCGGCAAAACGGACGATGACGGTTTGCGGATGATTCTCCTGAAACACGATGCGGCAGGCGGCGTCCGGCATCCGGTAACGCAGTTTGGCATAATAGGTTTTGTCGGGTGTAGGCGGGGCTCCGCCGATCCAATGCATGTTTTCCGCGCGTACTTCGTCGCGGTAAAGTAAAGGGTGCGTGTGTCCTTGCACTACGACTAAAGTATTATCGGCGATTCTTTTTTCGGCAACGAACCACGGTGCATCATCGGCATTACGCACGCCTCCGATACCCAAGCCTTGTCGTTGCCCCAACGTATAATACGCCAAGCCTTGATGTTCGCCGATCACGTCGCCATCTGGGGTCATGATCGCTCCGGGCGTACACGGCAAATAGCGCGACAAAAAATCACGGAATGGACGTTCGCCGATAAAACAAATACCGGTCGAGTCCTTTTTTTCCCAGGTCGGGATACCTTCACGACGAGCGATGGCGCGCACCTCAGTTTTATTGATTTCTCCCAATGGGAAAAGCGCCGGACGTAATTGTGATTGAGTGAGCTGGTGTAAAAAATAGCTCTGATCCTTGTTGGAATCAAATGCTTTTTTCAATAATATTTTGCCGGAAGCGGTATGCGCAACGCGCGCGTAGTGTCCAGTCGCCAGCGTGTCCGCGCCGAGTTTTACCGCGTAATCGAGAAAAGCACGAAACTTGATTTCGCTATTGCACAGCACATCGGGATTCGGTGTGCGTCCTGCCTCGTATTCTTTCAGGAAATGCGAAAAAACGCACTCACGATATTCTTCCGCGAAGTTGACAGCTTCCAGATCGATGCCGATCACATCAGCAACACTGGCGGCGTCGATAAAATCTTGCCGCGAAGAACAATATTCGTCGGTATCGTCGTCTTCCCAATTTTTCATGAATACGCCGACGACTTCATGCCCTTGCTGCTTGAGCAACCAAGCGGCAACGGAAGAATCGACGCCGCCGGAAAGTCCGACGATGATGCGCTTTCGATGATGCACGGGAAACAAAAAAGAGGTCAAAAATACTGACTTCTTTTTAGAGCATAAATGCGCTTTTGGCAAGTGTACTACGCCGATTCGGAGAAAATTATTGCTTTTCTTCTTTTGCTTCGTCGTTTTTGGTCGCTTCGGGGACTTTGACGACCTCCAGCGCTTTGACAGCCTCAGACGCTTTTGGCGCGTCCTCTTTTTCTACTTCGTCGACAGTAAACAGGTTAATAGAGAAAAGAGCGAATACGGCGCTCAACAAAAGTGCGAGAGTTTTTTCGTTGTGCAATTTATTTTTAAATCGTCGCATTATGCGCATCCAACGACTGGAAGACATCATGCGTTTATGAAAACAACGAAGCGTCTGCTTCAACGTTAAGTGTAAGGAGATTGAATACCCCTCCGTTTGTACTTTTTTAACAATCTATAGACCCCTTCATTGCTTGCTCTTGCAACCAGGCGCGAACGAGCGGAAGCGTCAATGGTCGCTTTAACGTGAGAGAATAACGATCAAGCGCATCCAGAATCACGGTAAGCGAACGCATGTCGCGTTTTGTCGTTTTTAGGAGATACCTAATAATATCGATTGTCAATATCAAACCGCGCGTGCGCGCGTAATCGATCAACGCGCGTGTTTTTTGATCATCGTCAAGACGTGTTACTTCATACACGACACCCCAACCGAGACGAGTACGCGTGTCGCTTCGTAATAACAATTGCGATGGAGGTAATAACGCGGCGGTGAGCAAAGCGCCGCCGAGTTCACGTAAAAGGTTATACAGCGTAAAAAGAAAAGCTTGCGTTTCTTCATTTGCGGCTTCGATATCATCGACGAGCCAAAGCGCAGGCGGCTGATTTTGCGATAGTGCGGGGAGCGCGCCGGGAACGACGAGATGTATCGGATACGCGCGCTTTTGCGCGTAATCGGCAGCGGCGGCAAGCAAGTGACTTTTCCCGACACCCGTCGCGCCCCAAAGATGCAGCGACATCGTGCTCATGACCGGATTGGCGACACCTTGTATATGCGTGTCGAGAAACGTTTTGAGCGCGCTGATCAGTTCTTCGTTGTTGCCGACGAGATAGTTTTCGAAAGTTGGCGGCGGCGGCGGGAACAGGTTAAAGATTAGTTGTTGCATGATATCAAATGGCGTCCCGGTAGATCGGGCTTTCGAAGTAAGCGTGGCGCAGATGACGCAAGGTGACTAACAACGCGGCGGACATGGGCAACGCGAGCAATACGCCGACAAAACCGAAAAGTTGACCGAACGCCAGCAGCGCGAAAATCACCGCGAGCGGATGTAAGCCGATGCGGTCGCCGACCAGATAAGGAACGAGTACATAGTTCTCCAACAATTGTCCGACGCCGTACACCGCGAGCACACCGAAAAAAAACGGCAGTCCTGACCATTGCAACAATGCGGCGATGATTGCGAGCGATAAACCGATGCCGAAACCGACGTAAGGAATAAATGCCAGCAAGCCGGTAAGTAAGCCGATAGGCAATGCGAATTCCAAGCCAACCAGCCATAAGGCGACGACATAATAAATGATCAATGCCACCACCACCAAAGCTTGACCGCGCACGAATTCGGCAAGAACGCCGTCGATTTGTTTGATGATTTCCCGTGTTTTGTCGTGCCAGCGGCGAGGAACCAACGTATCGATATTATTGACGAGCGAATTCCAGTCGCGCAATAAATAAAACATGACCACCGGGATCAGCACCAGATTGACGACGATAGCGAGCAATGCTTGTCCGCCGCTTTTGACGCCAGAAAGTACGCTCAGAGACACCGATTGCAGGCTATTGAGATTATCAGTCGCCAGCGTGCGCAATGCGTTCATATCGAGCGATAAAGGAACGCCGAGCCACGCCTCGATTTTTGGCAACAGCGTTTCGGAGAAACGGTCAATGAATTCGGGGAGACGCTGCGCGATGGTTTTCGCTTCCGATTGAATCAGCGGAATCAATACGAACAACAGAATGAAAATGACGAGCAGCAACAACGCGATAACGGCTAATGTGCCAAGCGTACGCGAAATTTTATGCCGTGATAGCCATTCGACCAGCGGCGATCCGAGATATGCCAAAATCGCGCCGGCGAAAAACGGCGTCAGAATAGGTCCCAAGCTAACCAAGGCGGCGGCAAAAAGCAGCGCTATGCCGATCGTCCATAAATAATGTTTCCATGAAATTGGCGGCAGAACGCGCGGAGTCGAACGTTTAGGCACGGCGACATCGTGAGAAATTGGTGACGGGGATGTCGGCGCGGGCGGTTTTGGTGATGAGGTATCGTTCATGTTTCTCTTGTCAGCAAAGTTTTCCGTTAGAATTCTATCTTTATAATGTAAGAAATAAAACTTTGCCATGAGGAATTGCGCGCGCAATCTTCCAACCCGCCCGAGAGTAACATGACAGATAACATTCCATTGCAACCATTGACCTACCGCGCCGCCGGCGTCGATATCGACGCCGGAGATGCTTTGGTGGACAAAATCAAACCTTTTGCGCGACGGACGATGCGTCCCGAAGTATTGAATGGCATCGGTGGTTTCGGCGCGTTGATCAGTCTCGGTGACCGCTTCCGTGAACCGGTGCTGGTTGCCGGGACGGATGGCGTGGGCACGAAATTGCGTTTGGCGTTTGAACTGAATCGTCACGATACCATAGGCATTGACTTGGTTGCGATGAGCGTCAACGATATTCTCGTTCAGGGCGCCGAGCCGTTGTTTTTCCTCGATTATTTTTCTTGCGGGCGATTAGATGTCGAGCAAGCGGCGCGTGTCGTGCAAGGCATCGCGGTTGGTTGCGAACAGGCGGGCTGCGCGCTGGTTGGCGGTGAAACAGCGGAAATGCCCGATATGTATCCGCCCGGAGAATACGATCTTGCCGGTTTTGCGGTAGGCGTCGTCGAACGCGACGCGATGATCAACGGTGGTGCCATTACGGCGGGTGACGCGGTATTGGGGTTGGCGTCGAGCGGAGCGCATTCCAATGGTTACTCGTTGATTCGTAAAATTATCGATGTCAAAGGCGTCGATGTGCAATCGGAGAAAATAGGCAATATCGCATTGGCAGACGCGCTGATGACGCCGACGCGCATTTACGTAAAATCATTATTGGCATTGATGAAGACGATGCCGGTCAAGGGTATGGCACATATCACTGGCGGCGGGCTCCCCGGAAATCTTCCACGCGTGTTGCCTGAACACGTATCGGCGCGCTTGGTAAGCTCTGCTTGGCGGCGCGGCGCGTTGTTCGATTGGTTGCAAGCGGCGGGACAAATCGCTGAAGGAGAAATGTTGCGCGTGTTCAACTGTGGAATTGGCATGGTGGTGATTATCGAAAATACGCGCGCCGACGAAGCGATTGCGTTATTGACCGAGCGCGGCGAGACCGTTACGCGGATTGGAGAAATAACGTCGCGCGTTGATGGTAAATCACAAATCATCATTGACAATTAAAGCGAAAATGAAAAAAATTTTAGTCCTTATTTCCGGGCGCGGTTCTAATCTGGCGGCATTGTTGGAAGCGGTAGATAAAAATGAGATCGCGGGACGTATCGTTCACGTCATCAGCAATCGCGCCGACGCGGGTGGTTTGAATTTCGCGCGGGAGCGCGGAATCCCAACGACCATCATTCCTTCGAAAGATTTCAATGACCGTGAGGCATTCGATATGGCGCTGGGCGACGCAATCGCCAAGGAGCAACCCGATCTGATCGTACTTGCTGGCTTTATGCGAATATTGGGTGAGAAAATCAATGCGCGTTTCGCTGGAAAGATTATCAATATTCATCCCGCGCTGTTGCCATCGTATCCTGGATTGCACACGCATCGACGCGCATTGGACGATGGCGTGAAATGGCACGGTTGTACGGTACACTTCGTCACGCTCAAGGTCGATATTGGTCCGATTATCGGGCAAGCGGTCGTTCCGGTATTGCCCGACGACGACGAGGGAGCGCTGGCGGCGCGCGTATTGGAATCCGAACACCGTTTATTGGTCGATTGCGTGCGTTGGTTTTGCGAAGATCGTTTGACGGTGCGCGACAATAAAGTAATCCTGCATGATGAGGTAGGATCGGCGTGCGCGCAACAACATCCGCAGGGTTGATATTTCGCGTGATGAATACCTCGACGTCTTGGCGACCTTCCCATATCAAATATTTAGCGGAAGCGTTGAACCGCGTTGATACATTACGTTTTCCGGCAGACGATATATTGCGGCGTTTCTTCCGTGAGCATCCTGTGCTGGGACAGAATGATCGCGCATTGATTGCCGAAGGCGTTTTTGCTTTTTTACGTCGTCGCCGTTCATTGAAAGCTCTGGCGCAAACGACGCGCTGGCAACGATTGGCATTGCTTATATTGGTACGCGAATTCAATATCACATTGGACGATGCGCTTGAACTCGCCGAAAAAAAGGATCGTGATTGGCTCAATGATTTGCCAGAACGATTGTCGTTTCCGTTGCGTGCTGCCGAAGACGCCGACGTGCCAGATGCGTTATGGGCGCGTCTCGGCGAAGAATATGAAGAGGCGCGGCGTTTATCATTGGCGCAAGTTTGGCAAAAATCCGCTCACTTTGATTTACGTGTGAATACTCAGAAAATATCGCGCGATGAAGCGTTACGAGTGTTACGCAATGAATCGTTTTCTGTTGCGCCGACGCCGTATTCTCCGTATGGCTTGCGCGTCTTCGGGCGACCGATGTTGGCAAAACATACATGGCTGATGAACGGCTATCTCGAAGTACAAAGCGAAAGCAGCCAGATCGCGGGATTGCTCGTTGCGCCGAAGCGCGGCGAGATGATCGCCGATTTTTGCGCCGGCGCCGGCGGCAAAACGCTTTTGCTCGGAATGTTGATGCGTTCGCAAGGACGGCTTTATGCGTTCGATATTTCGGAACGACGTTTGCGGAAGCTCGCACCGCGTTTGGCGCGGTCGGGGTTGTCAAACGTGCATCCGCAACGTTTGTCTCACGAGAACGATATCAAGATCAAGCGGTTGGCGCGAAAAATGGATCGTGTGTTGGTCGATGCGCCGTGTACTGGCACGGGCACTCTGCAACGCAACCCCGATTTGAAATGGTGCTATAACGAAGAAGGATTGCGGGAACTCAATGAAAAGCAATTATCGATTCTTTCATCCGCCGCGCGTTTAGTAAAACCCCAAGGCAGGCTGGTTTACGCTACTTGCAGCGTATTACGCGCGGAAAACGAAATCATCGCCGAACGATTTTTAGAGACGCATCGTGATTTTTGTCTATGTTCTGCTGACACGTTGTTGGCGGATGCCAAAGTTCCGTTGGATACTGGAGCGTATCTGAAAATTTTTCCAGATACCCATGAAACAGATGGGTTTTTCGCGGCGACATTTGTACGCAACTGAATAATAAAGGCAATTTATGTTGGAAACCCTGAATATTTCTCTCGTCGAAAAAGCGCTTACCACTGCGATCGGATGGTTGGATTTACTGATAACTCTGGCGTGTTTGGGTACGGCTATGGCGCTGAGCCGCTATTGGCGGTATCGCAAAAATTCGCTGATACAAGATCGCGTCGAAACGTCATCGCCGATCACGCAAGCGCTGACACGTATCGTGTTTCCGGTATTGGCTTTTTGTTTTATCTTGTTGGTGAGTTCTCTGTTTCGGCTTTACGCAGAACCGTTATTTTTGGACGTTGCATTACCTTTAGTCATCGCGTTGTTGGTGATTCGGTTGATGGTTTATACGTTACGTACATTGTTTTCACAATCTTCATGGCTGAAAGTATCAGAACGAGCGATTGTGTTCAGCGTCTGGTTTTTGGTAGTCTTGTATTTTCTGGGTATTCTTCCCGAACTGATTAGAGAATTAAATGCTTTGATATTGCCTTTGGGCAGTGAAGGTATTTCCCTGTGGACATTGATCAAAGGTCTTATCGTCGTTGGGTTTGCGGTCTCCGTGACGCTGTGGTTTTCTGATTTGCTCGAGCAAAAAATATTGCCACGCAACGTGGCGCAGGACGCTTCATACAGCGGAAAATTGTTTTTTGTCCGCTTTTTGCGGGCGATTCTGTTGGTCATCGCCGTGTTGCTGGCGCTACAAGGCATCGGTATCGACCTTACTGTATTCGCCGTATTGGGCGGCGCGATCGGCGTCGGTATTGGGTTGGGCTTGCAAAGAATCGCCGCCAATTATATTGCGGGATTTGCGATTCTGGCGGAGCGCTCGATCAAGATCGGCGATATGGTGACGGTCGGCAGTCAATTCGGTATCGTCAAGGAAGTTTCTGCGCGCTATATCGTATTACGCAGTCTAGAAGGTATCGACGCATTGATTCCTAACGAAATCTTTCTGACGCAAGTCGTGCTCAACCATTCGTCGAACCAACGCGCCGCGCGTTCGACGTTGGCGGTTCAAGTCGGCTACAATACCGATTTGCGTCTAGCGATACAACTGATGCAACAGGCGGCGATCGAACAGTCGCGTGTGCTTGATGGTGAAAAATCACCCGTGGCGACGGTCGCCGGATTTGGCGACAGCGGCATCGACCTTACCTTGGGTTTTTGGATACGCGACCCCGAAAACGGGCAGAGCGTACTCAAAAGCAATATCAATTTGCGGATATGGGATTTGTTCGTCGAACACGGTATCGAAATACCGTATCCGCAACGGGAAGTCCGAGTTCTCGGCTTGAACGAAAATACGCCGCCGCTTACCGACACGGCGAAAGACAAGTAGCCATCAGCGACGGCATCAGGAATCTTCCCGCGCAACGTTTAAAACGAGTCGGGAAGACTCTCGGCGGCTTCTTTGATGTTGACGGCTTTTCCGATCAAAAGCGGATCGGGCGCGACTGCGACATCGATGTTTTTGTCAGGATAGTTTAGACTGGATAAAAAATGGCGCAGGCAGTTGATACGCGCCCGTTTTTTATCGTCTGATTTGATAACCGTCCAAGGGGCATCTGCCGTGTCGGTGTGGAAGAACATCGCATTTTTCGCGGTGGTGTAATCGTCCCATTTGTCGAGTGATTGTATGTCTATCGGCGACAATTTCCAGTGTTTCAACGGATCGTCGCGTCGTGAAATAAAGCGACGCAACTGTTCTTCGCGGCTGACAGAAAACCAATATTTGTATAATAATAAACCGCTGTTGACCCACATCCGTTCGAGTTCTGGAACTTGTCGTAGAAACTCCAGATATTGATTTGGCGAACAAAAGCCCATCACGCGTTCGACGCCAGCGCGGTTGTACCAAGAACGATCGAAAAAGACGATTTCGCCGCCAGTCGGAAAATGTTCGATATAACGTTGAAAATACCATTGCTGCTGTTCGATGTCGGTTGGTTTGTCCAGCGCGACGACGCGCGCGCCGCGCGGGTTCAGATGCTCAGTAAAACGTTTGATCGTTCCACCTTTACCGGCGGCGTCCCTACCTTCAAAAACAAGGACGAGGCGTTGTTTGGTTTGCTTGACCCAGCTTTGCACTTTCAGCAATTCGATTTGTAGCTCCGCTTTAATTTGTTCGTATTCGCGGCGGCGCATTCTTGTGCGGTATGGATAGGAAAGCGGAAGTTCGGCGCTGCCGCTTTCTTCTTTGGACCCTGGCGGCGCCAACGCTACTTTCATCGCTTGCGGCGCTTTGCTGCTTTGCTTGATGATGCGTACCATTTCCTCGCGAGTTTTCTCAATTTCGAGACTGCGCGCGCTTTTCTTTCTGCGTTTTTTGGGCGATTGCGGGCGAGGAGAAGGAGCGCTTTTGGCAGTGGTTTTTGGGACAGTAGTTTTGGGGGCGGTGGGTTTCTGTGTGCTGGACATACGCGGCTCCGTGGGGTCAATGGAAGAATAGATCAAGTATCATGTAAATGAATCATCCTACGCCGGTATTCTCTTACTGTCGAGAATTTTATAATTGATAAAGCAGTGATGATGTCACATCGACACAACAAAAGAAAAAGTATGCGACAAAAAAGCGGGAATGTATTGATTTTTTCGGAAAATACAATTAACATAAAAACGTTTTTGATGAATTCTACGGGTACGCTTGATGTCGCGCGCCCGACTGAAAAAAAGGATTATTATGCTTCATCGTGAGAAAAATATTCTTTGACTGCGCCTCTTTTTCGGCGCTGAACTTTCGCGCCGGTTGAATCAGCCCCGCCGTGCGGGGCTTT
>JAISYH010000057.1 GCA_031270015.1 Burkholderiales bacterium
TGTGCTGATGTTTTTGTTTATTGATCATGGCGCGTAATACTTTAAGCCACCCACCGCTATGAAGCACCAAAACCTCTACCCCCCCCCCCCCCCCAGTATGCTTTTCTCATGGCGCCACCCGCCAATGTAGAATCGAGCTTGGCGTTACCGCTTGCCGCTGACTTTTTCATATTAACCTCTTTTCTCTCACACAAAAAATAAACTAATACGTTTTGGATACATCGTCGTAACCAAAACGACTTATAAAGCGTATAAGTATCGTATTACATATTACGTTGTTACGCAGTGATTTTTTAATTGTATGACGGATTCTTTTCGAAGAATATCGTTTTCATTACCAAAAGACAGATGAAAGTTGGCAGAAGCTCGGCAGAGCCAAGACGTAAAGATGAAAAGTTTCCAACCCTTAACCTTTTATGATTTGCTTTTGCGGAGTTTGGATGGTTTAGGTTTTACCGACCGAAGGTTTTGCTTATACTACAACCACACCACCAGTTATATATATTTCTTCGTCCCTGCGGAACACGCGCCGTTTTGTCCCCATTCTCTGTTTTCTGCCCTCAGCCGCGTATTTGTCCGCTGCCCAATACGATCCATTTTTGTGTCGTCAATCCTTCCAGTCCGACCGGACCGCGCGCATGTAGTTTGTTAGTCGAAATGCCAATTTCCGCGCCCAGCCCATATTCAAAGCCATCGGCAAAGCGCGTGGAGGCGTTAACCATCACCGAGCTAGAATCGACTTCGCGTAAAAAGCGTTGCGCCGCTGTATAGTTTTCGCTAACGATGGCGTCGGTGTGTTGTGACCCATAATGGGCGATATGTTCTATCGCCTGATCGAGCGAATCGACGACGCGCACGGCGAGAATCGGCGCTAAATATTCAGCGCGCCAATCGTCTTCTTTCGCTTCGTTCATCGTCGGCACAATCATGCGCGCGCGCGCGCAGCCACGCAATTCAACCCCTTTGCTTTGATAAATTTTGGCGAGCGGTGGCAGCACCGTCGGCGCGATGTTTTGATGCACGAGTAACGTTTCCATCGTGTTGCATGTGCCGTAGCGTTGCGTCTTGGCGTTATCGGCGATACGAATCGCTTTTTCAAGGTCTGCGTCATCATCAATGTAGACATGGCAAACGCCGTCGAGATGTTTGATTACCGGAACTTTGGCTTCGGCGCTGATTCGCTCGATCAACGTTTTACCGCCGCGTGGCACGATTACGTCGATGTGCGCTTCGTCACGAATCAGCAAACCGACCGCTTCGCGGTCTGCCGTATCGACGACTTGCGCCGCGTCTTCGGGCAGTCCGGCGACGCGCAACCCTTCGTGCACGCACGCGACAATCGCGTGATTGCTGTTCAACGCTTCCGAACCGCCACGCAACACCACTGCGTTTCCCGCTTTCAAACATAGTCCCGCCGCGTCGGCAGTGACGTTCGGGCGAGCTTCGTAGATGATGCCGATCACGCCAAGCGGCACACGCATCTTGCCGACCTGTATTCCTGAAGGGCGCAACGCAAGATCAGAGATCGCGCCAATCGGATCGGATAACGCAGCGATTTGCCGCAATCCTTCCGCCATCGTTGCGATCATTATCGGTTTGAGCGTCAGACGGTCGATGAAGGCAGCATCCGCGTTCTTTTTCTGCGCGGCGCGCACATCGAGCGCATTGGCTTCGAGCAACACGTTTTCGCTGCGCGCAATCGCGTCGGCAATCGCCATTAGCGCTTTGTTTTTAACGGCAGTGTCGGCGCGCGCGACCTGGGTTGCCGCTTGGCGGGCAGCAACGCCGACGGCGTTCATGTAATCTGCCAGCGATTTGAACGTTTCGGCTCTATTAACGGTATTTTTGAGCGGTATGAACATGGATTTGGTTTTAAAAGTCAGGAATAAGTTACAGTTTGGTGGGATGCGCAAAGGCTGTCAAGCATGCGCGGGCAAACGGTAGTCACCGGACGCGAAGATGATGTGCTTAAACGCCACAATGGCGCTATCTGAATAGCCACGATGTACCGCACGGTTTTCTCTAAAATTCACCAACCAAACTTTTTTCTTAAAAAACACGTTAAACTTGAGGAAATTCCGCGCGTCGTATCTCCTGCTTGGCGGCGTGTCTTGTTCGATACTCTTACTCGCAACGGCAATATGCAAAATATCACTATTTACGATACTACTCTGCGCGATGGCAATCAGTCTGAGGATGTTAATTTTTCCCTGGGTGACAAGATCAAAGTCGCGCTCAAGCTGGACGAATTGGGCGTTTCTTATATCGAAGGCGGATGGCCTGGCGCCACTCCGGTGGATACCGCGTTTTTCGAGGAAATTGCCGCCCATAAACTCAAACACGCGACTATCGCCGCTTTCGGTTCGACGCACCATACTGGCAACAACGCTGAAAACGATAAGAATTTGAACGCGCTGCTCGCCGCGAAAACGAAAACTATCACCGTTGTCGGTAAAAGCTGGGAAACACATGTCCATGAAGCGTTACGGGTGACGCCGGAACGCTATTTGCAGATCGTCACGGATACCGTGGCTTATCTCAAATCGCAACAACGGGAAGTTTTTTTCGACGCCGAGCATTTTTTCGACGGTATGACACACAGCCCCGCTTTCACGATGGAAGTGTTGCGGCGGGCGTTGCTCGCCGGCGCCGATTGTCTGGTGTTGTGCGACACCAACGGCGGTACGCTGCCGAAGGACATCAGTAACGCCGTTCAGCAAGTCTGTGAAACTCTGCCTACGGCGAAAATCGGCATTCACACGCACAACGATTGCGAATTGGCGGTGGCGACTTCGATCGCGGCGGTAGACGCGGGCGCGACGCTCGTGCAAGGTACGATCAACGGCGTCGGCGAGCGTACGGGTAACGCCAATCTTTGTTCGATCATCCCGATTCTGGAACTCAAGAGTAAAAAGAAATACCGCTGCCTGCCCGCAGGCAACCTCAAGCTATTACGAGGTGTTTCTACCTATGTCTCGGAAATCGCCAATATCGTGCCTTTTAGTCGTCAACCTTTTGTCGGACGTTCGGCTTTTGCCCACAAAGGCGGTATTCATGTCAGCGCCGTTAATCGAAATTCCGCGCTTTATGAGCATGTCGATCCGTCCGAAGTTGGCAATGAACAACGTATTTTGCTCACCGAATTAGCCGGTCGCAGCAATATTTTATCGATGGCGAAACGCTTCGGTTTTCATCTGGATAAAGATGAACCCGTGGTCAAAGGACTATTGGCTGACTTGAAAGAAAAAGCCAGTTTAGGCTACGATTACGCCGCCGCTGAAGCGTCGGTGGAATTGCTGTTGCTGCGCAAACTCGGCAGAGGCGGCGTACGTGATTTTTTCAACTTGATTCAATTCAACGTATTGGAATCCAAACGCATTCCCAAAGACGGAACACAGACGGAAGCCATATTACAATCTGAAGCCTCCGTCACTCTAGAAGTTGAGGGCGTGATGGAGCACACCGCCGCGTTTGGCGAAGGTCCAGTCAATGCGCTGGACAACGCGTTGCGTAAAGCCTTATACGGTTTTTATCCAAACCTGAAAGAAATGCGTCTCGTCGATTTCAAGGTGCGCGTGCTCGCCGCCACCAAAGATCATCAAGGAACAGGCTCGCTGGTGCGCGTGATCATCGAATCCGCCGACCGAAATAATAAGTGGGTAACCGTCGGCGTTTCTTACAACATTATCGAAGCTAGCTGGCTGGCGTTGATCGATTCCGTGACGTATAAGCTTTACAAAGACGAAAATGAAAAAAGGGAGACGAACCGCAAATGATTATTTTGACGAAGGAACCGTAAACCAATAAAAAAACAGCCGCCATCTCTTTCCGCCACAATTCAATCTTTTCGGTTTGCGGAATGATTGAATTGATAGGATTCCCGTTATCTTCCTTTTCTCCGTTCTATATCGGCGTCAATTTATTCTTTTTCTTTAACTTGTGAAAACCATAAAATTTTCGTAAGCCAAGAAAAGAAAGATGACAAGCTGAAAAAGTCAGATCGCGGATATTTCCAAAAGTATTTGATTTTTCCCCTTGCTTAAAAACCGTTCTTCTTCAGAAAATACCCGTTCTCCAAGACAATACAAAACCTCATTTTATTGCTTGCGATTTTTCTCATTAACGCGCAAGATAGTCATGTTGATCTAAACCACGCAAATGGAGACAAATATGGGAATTTTCAGTTTTATCAAAGAAGCTGGTGAAAAATTGTTGAGCGGAAAATCAGCGCAAGCAGCAACCAAACCAGCAACACCTGCGCCTGCCGTGAATACAGAAGAGTCCATCAAATCGGCAAATTTGCTGGCGGTCACGTCCATTCTGAACTACGTCATCAGTATGGGACTCAAGGCGGATAATCTGAAAATCGACGTCGATACGGCAAAAGCGACCGTAACGGTTTCTGGCGAAGCCGCCGATCAAGAAACCCGAGAAAAAATCATTTTATGTTGCGGCAACACAGCAGGAATCGAAAAAGTGATCGACAATATGACCGTGAAAAAAGCCGAACCGGAAGCGCAAATGCACACGGTGAAGAAGGGCGACACGCTGTGGAAAATCGCCGAGCAATATTACGGCAAAGGCAAGGGCGGCAAATATCCCCAGATTTTTGAAGCCAATAAACCGATGTTGAGCGATCCCGATAAAATTTATCCGGGTCAGGTGTTACGTATTCCGCCATTGAATTAAAAAAGCGCCGCAAGGCGCTTTTTTAAGAATAAAAGAAGAAGGCTCAGACAGCCATCACTTTAATCGCTTGCGACAAACGCGATTTGGTGCGCGCCGCCGTGTTTTTATGCACAATTTTTTTGTCGGCGATACGATCTATCGTCGCTTGCGATTCTTGATATTGTTTCATCGCCGCTTCTTTATCACCCGCCGCGATCGCTTTCTTCACTTTTTTGATGGAGGTACGCAATGCCGATTTGAGGCTCGCGTTGCTGTCTCGCGTCGCGATTGCCTGACGTGCGCGTTTGCGTGCTTGCGCCGAATTTGCCATTTCGTTTGATTCCTGAAAGGTTGAGCTGTTGAAAGGGGAGTTATTCTACGCGAAATTCGTGAGTCAAGCAATGCAATTGGACTTTATCCGCAAGAGGAATGCGGAAACAGCGAAATATGAGAGAATTCCATAAGAATATTTAAAAACGGGCAAAGTCAAGAAAAATCCTGACTGCGCGGCACGTTTTCTCTATTCCGCGTTATTCTTCCCGCAAAAGGAAAACGTATGAATTTATTGAAAGCGATCAGCACGGTAAGCGCAATGACATTGTTGTCGCGGGTGACAGGACTCGCGCGTGAGGTGCTGAAAGCCGCGTTCTTCGGCGCGGGCGCGCAAGTGGACGCGTTCGAAGCGGCATTTCGCCTGCCGAATTTATTGCGCCGTTTGTTTGCCGAAGGCGCATTCAGTCAGGCGTTCGTTCCGGTATTGGCGGAATATCAACGACAGCGCGGACACGAGGCGACGCGGCAATTGGTCGGACGAACCAGCGCGTTATTGGCGTTGGTGTTGTTGGTCGTCACAGTAACCGGCTTGCTCGCGGCGCCCTGGCTGGTATATTTGCTCGCCAGCGGATTCGCCAAAACCTCCGGCAAGGTCGAGTTGACGACGGTGCTGATTCGCATTGTATTTCCGTACATCTTTTTTATTTCGTTGGTTTCGCTCGCCGGTTCGGTATTGAATGTCTATCGGCGGTTTGCGATTCCTGCGGTCACGCCTGTTTTGCTCAATCTTTCGATCATCGGCGCGACGCTTTTTTTGTCACCGTATGTCGATCCTCCCGTATTGGCTTTGGCTTGGGGCGTCGCGATTGGCGGCGTCGCGCAGCTATTATTACAATTATATCCTCTGTACAAAATTGGCATGTTGGCGCGCCCGCGTCTCGATTTACGCGACAGCGGCGTACGACGGATTTTGAAGCTGATGTTACCCGCGCTGGTCGGCGTTTCTGCAGCGCAAATTTCGATTTTGATCAATACGCAACTGGCGGCATGGCTCGGCGACGGGCGAATTTCTTGGATTACTTACGCCGACCGGCTGATGGAATTTCCAAGCGCGTTGTTGGGCGTAGCATTGGGAACGGTTCTGTTGCCCGTTTTGGCGCGTCATCACAGCGACGCCGACCCTGAACGCTATTCATCACTACTCGATTGGGGACTGCGCTTGGCGTTGCTGCTGGCGCTTCCGGCAGCGATAGCCTTGGCTTTACTGGCAGTGCCGATGGTCGCAACCTTATATCAATACGGGCAATTTTCCGCCGACGATGTTTGGCAAACGCGCGCCGCGTTACTCGGTTACAGTGTCGGACTGCCGGCGCTGATCTTGGTCAAAATTTTGGCGCCCGGGTTTTATGCGCGGCAAGACATCAAAACGCCGGTGCGTATCGCCATCGTCTCGATCATCGTGACGCAAATCTTCGCGATCACGTTGATGTTTTACATCGGGCACGCCGGATTGACCCTGGCAATCAGCTTGGGCGCCTGCTGTAACGCATCGTTATTGTTTTATCGACTCTATCGCAAAGGCGTTTATGTTCCGTGTAGCGGATGGTTGCCATTCATCGGAAAAACATTTATCGCATTGAGTCTATTAGGGATTGCTTTATATTTTCTTTCTGGCTTCGCCGAAATATGGTTGCACGCGCCCCTATGGGAAAAAGTGTTGCGCTTGACCGGTATCATGATCGCGGGCGGTATCGTGTATTTCACTTCGCTCTGGTTTATGGGTTTTCGCTTGCAAGACTTTAATCGTAAAGAAGAAACGCCTTCCGCACTCGATCAATAATCATCAACGTTTCAATAACCTCTTCACCGCTTCCCTGAGTTCGGGTGATACTTTACCATTAAGTTTGTCTTCGATTTTATCAAACGCTTTATCGCTGAGTTTATCGCCAACCAGTTTAAACGCGATATCGGCAATACTTTCTTTGTCGATGCCGCATGTTTTTGCGCCGGACAAAAGCGTGCCGTGACAAATCAAAGGTATCTCGATCCCGACGTAACGAGGATTGACTACACAAGCCGGATCGGGCATCGCCGTTTGGTCGCCTTCTATGATGATACCCACACGATAATCCAATATCAGATCACGAATATCAATGTCGCCACGCCCTTTGATATTGAGTCCGGGAAGGCTGATCGTCAAATCAGGATTGTGCGCGACACCGTTTCTTATATGCAGCGACCCGCTCATTCGTCGAAACGCGGTGTCACGGATATCGTATTCCTTGGTCAAGGGTTTCCGGTTGAGCAACGCAATCGCCGTACACAATTTCATTTCCAGATTGGCGTCCGGCAAAACACCATCATCGATACTAAAATCCGCATCTCCGTTCAACGCATTGACCCATTCTTTGAGGCTATTGCCGGAAGTCTGAAAACTGGCGGAGCCGGATTTGATTTTTCCTTTGATTGGAGCGGCGCTTTGATTATCATTGCGAATTGCTTTGATCAATTCATCCAACTGTATGCCGTCAACAGCGCGGCGCACGAATATTTTTGGCGTCTCGGAACGAACATCCAGCACGGCATCAGCCGAAACCGTCCCGTTGAAAAGCGCGCCATGAAAACTGCTCAACCTCACGACGCCATCTTTATTTTCAACTTTTATTTCTAACTTTTCTATTGGCACCTTCACGACGGTAAGCTGGTCTAGCTTGGCGTTTAGCGAAAAATCTATCGAGCGGAAAAACTCTAAAGGCAATATTGGCTTGTCGCTCCAGATGTCTTCTGGAAATTCTTTTTCGTTTGCCTTTTGATCGCTGGATTTTTTCGACGGCAAGTAATGATCGATATCGATGCGATCACCAGATAAATCCACCGCAATCAAAGGCTTTTCGCCGATCTCGAGGACGATGGATCCTTCCAAAGTCGTTTTATCGAGTGTCGTCGTAAAATTATCAAAACGAATCGCTTTTGCCACACCGGAAATATCGGTATTCAATGAAAACCGCGTCAACGCGCTTGGATTTTCCGTTGCGGGTAACGAAATAGCCAATTCTTCCATCCATTTCCGTAAATCGCTTTGCGTGATTGATAATTTTCCGTGATACACGGGGATCGTATTCCAATCACGCAATAAAATATCGCCTTCGGCTTTGAGCGTACCCACATCAATATTGAGCGGTAACCACGTCAAATCTTGCGCCGCTTGATCTATCTTTATTTTTCCAGTCACCGAAAATGGTAATATTTTGTTGTCCATTGCCATGTTCGAAACCTCGCCATGAATCCTCAGCGCGTCAAAAACGTATTGTTGCGCAACGAAAGAAGTCGTCAGCGTCGTTTCCAGCGAAAACTTTCCTCTCCAACCTATCTCGCCGCCATCAAAATACGCATTACGAATCTCAATCCGCTCGATATCGATCCCAAGCGACGCGCTTTCATTTTGCGACGTCGGCGCATCATCGAAAGATAACGTGTCACCGGATACTCCGATATTCTGCCAATTGGTACTGCCATCCGCGTATCTTTTCGGCGTCAGCGTCAGTCCGTCTATCATTATTTCGCGCACGTGTATTTCTTTGCGAAACAACGGTAAGATACGTATCGTCAAACTGATGGTATCGACTTTTGCCAATGGCGTATCGGGTGTTTCTACGCCAGAGACAGATGCTTGACGTAGCGTCAATCCAAAACGAGGAAAAAAACGCCAGTCGATAGGCCCGTCGAGCCGTAAAACGATATTGGCTTTTTCTTTGACAAGCGCGCTAATTTGATCTTTATAGTCGTTTGGGTCGATAAAGCGAGGTAATAAAAAAATGACCGCCGCGATAAGAAAAACGACAATCAAAACGACGATCCCGAAGACTTTTCCAATTTTTGCCATGAGCATAACTGAGCTATGAGGATTTTATCTTGGTTGTATCATCTATAACATGATAAAGCGCGATGACCCGTTCCCGCAACATGGGCAACGTGACTTTCTCCTGTGATATTGGTTCTCCAGCGATAATGGTAATACGAGAAAAAATGCCGCGAAATTTTCGCATTGCTTTCCCATGATGCGCCCGCGAAAAAAAACTGCCCCATAATCCCGACAGCGCCATCGGTACGACGGGGACCGCCGTTTCTCTGAGTATGCGGGTAATGCCCGGATAAAATTTCCCGATGCTGCCATCGGACGATAAACGCCCCTCTGGAAAAATGGCGATGATGCCGCCTTCACGCAACGTCTGCATCGCTTCGTCGAATGCTTTTTCTTTCAGCGAGTCGTTCTCGCGGCGAGACGCTATAGGAATGGCGCGATTGATTCTGAACAGCCAATTCAATATTGGCGTACGATAAATTTGATAATCCATCATGAATCGAACCGGCTGCGGCACGCAAGCCGTCAAAAAGACGACATCGACGTAACTGACATGATTACAAATAATCACATACGGACCATTTTCAGGAAAATGGTGTAGGTCAACTTTCCGCAAACGGTAAAAAAGACCTATCAGAAACTTTCCGAGATAGCGCAATACGAATGGCGCAACAGCCCAAAAAGCGATGACGGTAATCCCAGCCGTCAATACGGCAACGATCATAAACAGTTGCGGAATCGTTGCGCCAAACGAAAACAACGAAATCGCAAAAATCGCGGAAAGGATCATCAATATTGAGTTTAAAATATTATTGGCGGCGATGATTCGAGAACGATATTTGGCGTCCGAGCGCGTTTGCAAGAGAACATAAAGTGGCACAGTATAAAAACCGCCGAAAATGCCTATCATGATAAGATCACAGGCGACACGCCAATGCGCGGAGTTTCCGAAAAAATTCATTACGTCGCCGACAGTTTCGGTATGTAACGTCCGTGACACCCATCCGAGATCAAACGCAAATATCGCTAAACCCAAAGAACCGAGGAAAATCAACGCCGGTTCGACTCGTTTGCCGGAAAGTCGTTCGCACGACAACGCGCCAACTGCCAACCCAATGGAAAACAGCGCCAGCAATAGCGTCGCAACGTGTTCGTTACCGCCGAGCAGCGTCCGCGTATATTCAGGAAACTGCGCAAGAAATGTTGCGCCAAAAAACCAGAACCATGAGATACCGAACATCGAAAGCCACACCGCGCGCACCCGTTTCGCCGCGCAGAGATTACGCCAGGTCTCGATAAAAGGATTCCACGAAATGCGCAGATCGGGCGAAGCCGCCGGCGTCAACGGAATTCCGCGACTGACCAAATATCCTATCGTGGCAATAAAAATACAGGTAGTTCCGGCAATCACCGGACCATTGCGATCGACAGCAATCAATAATCCGCCTGCGATAGTTCCAAGCAAAATGGCGATGAATGTCGCGCTCTCCACCAAGCCGTTACCCCCGACCAGTTCCTCGGTACGCAAATGCTGTGGCAGAATCGCGTATTTGACCGGACCAAACAACGTCGATTGCAGCCCCATCAAAAAGAGCGCGACAAAAAGAAGTGGCACGCTTTTCAACCAAAACCCAACCAGTCCCAATATCATGACGAGGATTTCCATGATTTTTAGCAATCGGATCAACCGCGATTTTTCGTATTTGTCAGCAATTTGTCCGGCGGTTGCCGAAAACAGCACAAAGGGTAAAATGAAAATCGCCGAAGCGATGTTGATCAGCGTGAGCGTATCCCAATGAGCAACGCTGCCGACATGGAACGTCACGAGCAACGCCAGCGCGTTTTTGAAAATGTTGTCGTTGCCGGCGCCGAGAAACTGCGTCCAGAAAAATGGCGCGAATCGCCGCTCGCGCAATAATCGGAATTGATGACTTTGAGAATTCACGTCGCAAAAATGAAAAGCAATGAATGACATGATGAAAGTTTGCGCCGCGCCCGTCAAGCGAACACGGTAAAATAAGCATTCCTGATGGAAAATTCTTATGATTCCCTATCTTGACTTACTCCGCCGTGTGCGCGAAACCGGTACAGCCAAAGACGACCGTACCGGCACTGGTACGGTCTCACTATTCGGCGCGCAAATGCGCTTCAATCTCGGCGCTGGCTTTCCGCTGCTGACGACAAAAAAATTGCATCTCAAGTCGATCATTTACGAATTGCTGTGGTTTTTGCGCGGCGATCACAATGCGCGCTGGCTGCAAGAACATGGCGTCACCATCTGGGACGAATGGGCGGATCAAGACGGCGAATTGGGTCCCGTATATGGCGCGCAGTGGCGCGCTTGGGGCACTGCCGATGGCAATAAAATCGACCAAATGGCGCAACTGATCGAGAACATCCGCAAAAACCCCGATTCCAGACGGCTGATCGTTTCCGCGTGGAACGTCGGCGAAATTCCACACATGCGCCTGCCGCCGTGTCACGCATTCTTTCAGTTTTATGTCGCCGATCAAAAGCTCTCTTGCCAGCTTTACCAACGTAGCGCTGATTTGTTTCTCGGCGTGCCTTTTAATATCGCGTCGTATTCTTTACTGACACACATGGTCGCGCAGCAAACCGATCTTGATGTTGGCGAATTCATTTGGACCGGTGGCGATTGCCATCTTTATCGCAACCATTTCGCGCAAGCCGACGAGCAACTTTCAAGAACGCCGTACCCGTCGCCAGCGCTAATCATCAAACGCCGTCCACCGACATTGTTTGATTATGAATATGAAGATTTCGCCATCGCAAACTATCAACATCATCCGGCGATCAAGGCGCCGGTAGCAGTATAACCAACCATTAGTTATTTGCTTTTACTGCTGACATCCCGTCCTACTGGCATGTTTTCCCGAATCAAACCGATAATGGCTTCTTCCATCGTATAAAAACCGTTCGGTTTATCCATCAACCACTTGGCGGCAAAAATCGCGCCTTGTCCAAAAGCAGCTTTGCTGATGCTTTCATGCACAAGACGGATCGTTTGATTTTTCAAACCGAAAATCACCTCATGTTTTCCGACGATTCCGCCGACGCGAATCGAGTTCACCCGTTTTTCGGTGTCAAGTCCCAACGCTTTGGCGATTTTCAGCGCCGTGCCGGAAGTATCCTCTTTTTCACGGAAATGTTCTTCGATGATTTCGATGTCCGCATGCGGCGCGATCTTTTGCAATAACACGGAAGCGATCATCAGAAAATTGATGCCCAAAGTAATATTCGGCGAATACAACACAGCGGTTTTTGCCGAATACGCTCTCAATGCCGCAAGCGCCTTGCCGCTATAACTTGAAATCGCCGACACGATTTTGACGCCTTGCGCCGCCGCAGGGGCATAACCCTTGTAACCATTGACACCGGAAAAATCAATGATGAGATCGACTTCATTTTTTGCAAAGAACTCTGGCGACAAATCTTGCTCGCGGTAAATCGCCGCGCGATCTTCGTCCAAATGAAACGCTTGGCTCGCGTACTGAATGCGGCGCATTTGGCTTCTTTTGACGACCCACGCCAAATCAAAGAGTTCGTTCTCTAATAATTCGCTCGCCACGAATTTTCCGGCTTTGCCAAACCCAAAAAGCCCCGTCCTAATTTTTTTCATACTCGACCTCCTGAAGTCAAACTTCAAAAAATGAAGTAAAGATAACCGGCGCCTTTCGACCTAAGCGCTCTTGATCAACTTTGGTAAAAACTTGCTGAACACATCACGTCAACAGAGTAATCACCCGTTTTACATACGGAAGTTCAAGCGACGATCAGACAGTTCAATTCCACGTCCATTGAACCGTTTTTCGATTGTACCATAGGCGAGTTTTTCGTTTCGGCGATGCCTTGTGTTCAGGAAAAGTACGGACTAATTTCCTTGTCGGTCGTTTATTTTCTTATCTTGGCGTACTCAATCACTGGTCACCGCTGATTTCTGCGTTTACGCCGTCGGTGCTATTTTTGGTATTGACGTTTTGTTTGCTGTATCGTCAGGAGCGGAAGTAAGATTGGCACTGAACATCGGGGCTGGGCTGGTCTTATGACTCATCACGATTTAATCATGATTCATGCGATTCAATTTCGATGATTGTTTGCCGCCAATAAAAAACGCCCCGGCGTACTTGCTGGGGCGTTTTGGTGTGGGGTGCCTGACAATGCCCTACTTTCGCACGCGAGAAAGCGTACTATCATCGGCGTACTGTCGTTTCACGGTCCTGTTCGGGATGGGAAGGCGTGGGACCGGCAGGCTATGGTCGTCAGGCGTAGAAGGTCGGAAA
>JAISYH010000044.1 GCA_031270015.1 Burkholderiales bacterium
ACCGCGCAGGCGGCGACAATCACGGTGAACAGTTCTGCTGGTACGCTCACCGATAGCGGCAAATGTACCCTGCGCGGGGCGGTAAGTTCCGTCAACGCCGGCAGCAATCAAAACAACTGTGCCGCCGTCGTCTCGCCCGATGCTTACGGCAGCAACGACACGATCACATTCGACACGACAGTGTTCAGCGCGGCGACCACCATCACGGTCAGCCCGGAAATTACCATTACCAGAAGCCTTACCGTCAATGGGTTGCTGGATGGTAGCGGTGATCCTTTAATCACGCTTGATGGCAATAGTGCCACCACCATCTTCGGTGTCGCCGGCACTGTTTCCCTTGACATCTCGGGGTTGATTTTTCAAAACGGTAGGAACATGGGTTGCTGTGGCGGCGCGATCAATGGTTACGTTGTTAACATCAACAACAGCGTATTTACTGGCAATCAAGCGGGTTTTGGCGGCGCGATCATCGCCAGAATCGCTAGTGTCAGCAATAGCGTATTTATTGGCAATCGGGCAAGCGTCAGCAGCGGCGGCGGCGCGATTTTTACTGCCGACACCGTTAATATCAGCAATAGCGTATTTATTGATAATCAAGCGGGTAGCACTGGCGGCGCGGTTCTTACCCTGGATACCGCCAATATCAGTAACAGCACATTTACCAACAATCGGGCGTACGGGACGAATAGCTACGGCGGCGCGATTCGTGCCTACAACACCGCCAATCTCAGCAACAGCACATTTATCGGCAACCATGCGGACAACAGCGGCGGCGCAATTGTCGTCGGAGAGACGCTTGAAGCCAGCCACCTGACGCTGTTCGATAATAGCGCGGGACAAAATGGCGCGGCGATCTTCATGGATGATAATAGCAGCGGCAGCATTCACAATAGCCTCATCCTTTCCAGTGTCGCTCTCGTTGGCGCGTCAACGTTGTGCGAGATGGGTAGCAATAGCAGTATCTCCGGCAGCTACAACATCGAATGGGTGAATGGCACGGATACGACAAGCTGCGGTGGGGTGAACAACGTTCCCGGCGGCAGCGGCGGTATTGGCGCTATTGTCGCAACCGCGCTTGCCGACAACGGCGGACCGACGCCAACGCTGGCATTACCGGCGGGCAGCCCGGCGATTGGTGCGGTAGATCCAGGTGGCGCGACCTCGCGGATGCTCGTCATCAACTTTTCGCCACCGCCGATGACCGCAACATGGGAGGACGCCACGCTCGACCAACGCGGCGTCGCTCGCGCTGCGGCAGCGGCAGAACGTTCACTGGGCGCGTTTGAATACAAAGCGCCACCGCCGCCGCCGGTGAATGCCGCTCCCATTCCTGTTTTGCCCGCGCCGCTCGCGCTGCTGCTGGCGCTGGGATTGGCGGGAATCGGGTTCAGGAAACTGAAGATCGTCGGGAGCTAAATATTCTCCAGGAATAATACTTAAAAAGCTGTTGCATTAAGGCGACACATTGTTTAATATAGAGACACGTCGTTTACCATACATAAAAATGGTATATTTGAATTACTCACATTGTGGTTATGTTGTTCTACGTAGAGAATGATGAAGGATGTAGAGCAATGAAGGAATATCAATGACAGCCAGTATGATCAAAAAACAAGCAATTATAATGATGACGGGTAGCTTTGGTCATGATAAAAGCATAATCGGGGGGGGGGGGGTATGACAATGCAGTTCAGACTGCATTCGGCTGTATTCTCCCCTTCGCTGTTTATCGCAACAGTCAGTAAGTCAAAACGTCATCAAAAAATATCTCCGTTTCCGCACCAGGAAGCAAAAAATCGCAAAATAACATGGTTATCGGCGTTTATGCCGATATATGTCTTACATACGCGTGATCGCCGCCGACGGCGGAAAATCCCCACTATAAAAATTCCATTAACGCTATCGATGCGATCAGTAGCGGCGACATCTTTCACTCAATCGGCGCAACTTCTCATTGTGCCTCGCCTGTTTAGAAATGTTCGTTGTGTTTATTAACTTATGTATCTGGAGCTGATTATGAAATCTTTTTTTGAAAACAAACCGCGGAGAAACAGCAGCGGTTTCACGTTGGTTGAGATGGCGGTGGTTTTGGTCATCATCGGATTGATTCTAGGCGCGGTTTCCATAGGCAAGGATGTTCAGCGGAATGCCGAATACGCCAAGATCAAACAGAAATTTGTTGACCAGTGGGCGGTTAGTTATAACGCTTATGTGCAACGCACAGGTTATCCGCTCGGTGATATGCAGCAGGAACCACGTTATATGGTGAATGGCTATAATTACAACATCAATGCCGCCGCAGATGCGGTCGTATCCGGTGGCAATATGGTAGCAGTTACCGCGCCCCTTGCCATCTGCCACGGCGCTCAGGGTCCATATATGGAGAGAGATATGCAAACGGGCACTGAGTTCGACCTGCGTAATCTGATGCAGAGAGCGGGCGTTCGTATGCCGCCAGGGCGCGCCGAAGGACGCGAAGATCGTTATGTGTATCTCGATAGTAATGGCAACCCACAGGAGATACAGGTCTGTTTTCAATGGAACAATCCAGAAATGCCCGAAGGTGCGGGCAACGTAATGGTCATCACCGGATTGACGCCAGATTTGGCGCGTTCGCTCGATCAAATGATCGACGGCAAACCGGATGCTCGTGAAGGCGTGTTTCGGATGCAGAACGTCGAAAATAGTACGGCAAACGTGGCAGGTATCGAATGGGAAGCCAATAATACCTATGAATATGGTTCGAGTAGTAGCGCCGCGACTACGATGGGACGTGAACGGGACGAGGATCAAGTACAGACGGTCGTTGCGATTTACAAAATGAATCAATAGGAGCATATCAGCATGAAGGCTCATCGAAAACTTTCTGCGCTCAAATCATTGACGCAGAGTGGTTTCACGTTGCTCGAAATGGCTTTCGTTTTGGTCATTATCGGTTTGATCGTTGGCGCCTTGAGCATCGGTAAAGATGTGCAGCGCAACGCGGAATATCACAAGATTGCCAATAAATTCGTTTATGACTGGAAAAAGAGTTACGACGAATATTATCAGCGCACGGGTGTGGTGCTTGGCGACAGTCAAATTGCGCCAACTTATATGGTGAACGGGAAAGAAGCGGTCATCGGGGGCGGTTCGGATGGTCGCGGCAATGTTTTCGGCGCTGTTGCCGGATTGCCGGAAAACTATGTCAATACGGGTCTCAAAATCTGTCATGGACAAGGTTATCCTAAAAATTCTGTTGGAGCGGGAGACAGTGATCAGTCCAATCAAGATTTGCGCGATTTGATGCAGCAAGTCGGCATTCGTATGCCGCCAGGACGTTCGGAAGGTTTGGAAGACCGTTACGTCTACACGGACAGTAATGGCAACGCCACGGAATTGCAGATTTGCTTTCAGTGGAATCAACCATCCACGATCAGCGGTGCGGGCAATGTTATGGTTTTGCGCGGGTTGACTCCGGATTTGGCGCGCTATTTAGATCAATTGATCGACGGTAAAGCGGACGCATTGGAAGGACGATTTCGGCAGCAGGATGACCGATTGAATACACAAGAGCTTTCAAGCCAGCGACCGGGGCGGGAATGGAGCGCCAATAATACCTATGCTCAAGACGATGCCGTTTATCAAACGGCGGATGGACGAGGCAACAATCGTGATGAAGATCGCGTTGTTCTTCTGACGGCACAATGGATCATGGAACAATGAAAGCGAAGACTTTTTCAGATCAATATCGGGCGCAAAGGAAAAAGAGACTGTTATTTGCGATAGGTATGCTGTTGTTGCTTCTCGCGGCAACATCCTTTCTCGTTTTTTCTCGGCATTATTTACGACAGAGCCAAATAGAAGCCACGGTCAGCCAGGGAATGTATCAAGAAGCGGTATGGATGGAGGAAGAAGCTCAAAATGTTGCGTTACTTAATGAAAAAGCGCAACGATTATTACAGTTGTCAACATCGCATAGTTTGTCGCCAGATTATTGGGCGGAGCGTCGGATCAATTTGAAACAAGCGCAAGCGTCGCGGGGTGAAGCAAATGATCTTCTTTTATCGATAGCGCGTACCAAAAAACGTCTTTTCAGCGTCGAGGAATTCGATATTTCGGTGATGCGTGACGATGAGGGGCTGTTCAATATTTCTGATCGACCCAATATGCCGCTATTGCTGACGGTTCGTGGAACGGCTCTATTTCGCACGGAGAGATAAAGATGAAAAGCACGATTCTTCATGTTGACGGGAAATGGAGTTTGTTCGAAGGTAGATATATCTCTCCGTTATTGGATTATCCACGAATAGATTCGCCGGTCTTTGTATTGAGTGATTTCGACGGCGCAATCAGTGGTGTTTCTATGATCAACAGCAAAACCAGCTACGCCGAATCGTTGATTGGTCGGCGCTTACGCGATGATGGTTTGATCGACGAAGAGGTCAAGATTCTTGTTCATCATGGGAGACAGACGGATAGCGGCTATCAGGTATTATATACGGCCGTACCGATGAATCTTTGGCAAAACATGCAGTCTTGGGCGCAAGCTCAAAGAGAACATTGCTTGCTGATTCCCAAAACGGCATTAATGTACGATTTATTATCACAGGAAAACGAAGGCGTTATTTTCCGTTCTGGAAGAAGATTTTCGTTCCTTTTGCGTCGACGAAAATCAATGGATTATTTTTCGGTATTGGCATTGAGCGACAGTGAGGACGATCTACGTATTGCCGCTCGGACGTTGGCGGAACGTTCTGGAAGACATCAGTCGGAAGGAATTGGGCAATTATTGAGATGGAGCTGGTATTCGCTCGGTAACGCTGACTCCGCTGAAGAAGATATTGCGCTGGCAAAAATTTTTAAGGAAATCGCAGGTATCAACGTATCCGTTGCCGCGATGGAAAGGTATATCAAAAGAGGGGGCGAAAGCGCCTACGCTTCATTGGCGGTATTGCAATCCCACTTTTCGGAGCGGCTTGCAGTCAATCCATTAACGGAAAAAGTAGGTTATTTTGCCGAAAAGAACCTTACGCGCATTGGACTTTGTACCGGTGTGGTTGCCTCTGGACTTTTCCTCTGGGGTGTCGTGTCACTATTGCAAGCTAATATCGTGTCGGCTCGATCCGCGCAAAATGTTTCCGGGGCACAAAAAATTACTCAAAGCCTACAAGGAAAAGCAGTCGTCGCGCAGCAGAACAAGCGGTTTTATGCGACACGTGATTTCATCGATTTGGCGACTAAGGCGCAAGCGGATATTGACCCTTACGGGTTTTTGCGGAACCTGCGAATTGCGGCGGAAAACGATGTCAAGATACTACGTGTTCAGATACGACCGGAAGATAATAACATCATTGTCGAAGGTTGGGTTGAGCAAAGCGGCGGTAACGACAAACCTTTGGCAACTTTTGTCGAACAATTAAAAAAATTAGGTTTTGCGCCGCAAGCGGTTGACCCATTATTCGGAAGCGGTACGAAACGTAGCGGTTCCTTTGCGTACCGCTTGCAGCCTATATCGGATGATGAAAGGGCTGGAATATGAAAAATATTAGTATCTTGGTGTTGTTGGCGAGCATTGCGTCCGTTTTTGCCGTTGCGGCTTTTTTGTTCAGACAAGAATCACAATACTCTCCATTGCCCTCTTTCGCCGGACGGAGCATGTCCAGTACGGCGGTGGAATTACAAAAGGCCGAAATGGCGTTGCGGCAACTTGAACAGATGCGAAAAGCGGCGGGACTTTCTTTATCCGACGATTCGATCGATTTATTATCCGCAAACGACAGGAATGGACGAAGCCGCTTAGAGACGACTCGCCTTGCTATCATGAAGGATGAAAAAGTTTTTCCCATGCCTGCCGATGGATCTGGCGGACAAACGGCGCGTTCCAATACCGATGTCGCTAATCTAGCCTCGGTTTTATCCAAAGAAATCGCGCAACAGAATTATATTGGCAGCGGATATGGCGTACCGATTACGGCAAACGGCTTTTCATCAAATGAAAATACAGCGGACAAGGAGCCGACCGCGGGTAAATCGACTATTTCGGTGCAGGACTCACATGAGGTTTCCTTCATTTATATATCTCCCGACATTCGACGCGCCATCGTCAATGGCGATTTTGTTCAAGAGGGGGAAATATTGAACGATGGATCGCAAGTCGTCGCGATTGGGAGTGACGCCATGATCGTGGAAAAGGATAAAAAAGAATACAAGTTGAATGTTCCCAAGTCATTATCAAAAATGAGGGGACGATGATGGCGATCATGGTCAAACTTCAGACAATGATTATCGTTGTTTTGAGCATTCTTGTTATCGCTTTGGTTGCGATTTTGTTCATCATGTACGAAAGACAGGCAGTATCGGTAACTTCGATTGAAGAAGATAAGGCGCAGCTGATAGTACAAAAAGAGATACCCGCCGCGGCGTTACAGACACCGATGTCACGGCAAACATCTCCGCCGTCGTCCGAACTCGATCGTTACTTACAGAAAGCGCCGATCAGCAAGGATATGGAGACGATGCGCGCTGAACGCCAAATGCGTGAAGACAAAGTAGCAAAACTAAAAGAGTTGCAAACCAAATTCAAAAATCTTTCTTCAGGTGACAAGACTCCTGATATTGAAGAACTTGATCGGCTTCTTGGCGAACTCATTGCCATTCAAGGGGCATCGGTCGTTGGAGGTGTCGATCTCAACATCCTTCGGCAAAATTTACGAGTCGCTCAAGAGGTGCAAGGTTTGGCTAAAGAGTTAGAGGAAGAAAGCAAAAAACCTTCACCGGATCAAAATCGAGTCCTTGACATCACGAGGAAAATTCAAGCGCTGCAAAGTGAATTAAAAACTAATATTATGGCAGGTGGCGCGGCGGACAATACACCGATACCGCCTGCCGAGGATTTGTCGAAGGATCAGAAGGGACTATGAAATGGTTTCGGGCGTTGGCTCGCGGCAGCATCATGGATTCAGCCTCCTTGAACTGGCTTTCGTCTTGACGGCGATCGGGGTGTTGAGTCTCCTTGCTCATTTCACTTTTTCCGGCGCCGATGATGTTCGTCAGCATCAGCAAGCAAAAGCGGAAGCCGAAGTCGTGCGCGAGGCGCTACGCTATTATGTATTAGCCAATAAACGGTTACCCTGTCCTGACTTTGACGAAGATGGTTATGAAGACCGCGATCCAAGTGGTGGTTGTTCACTATATGATGAAATGGGATTTGCGCCTTATTATGCAATCGGTTTGCCCCCCAAGGAAGAAAACAGAACGTATTACGGCGTTTATCGTGCGGCGTCGCCGGACGATATTACGGTTCTGGAAGAACGCACCGGCGATGGAGAGGGGGAGCCGGATTTCAAAGATTTGGGTGATGCGATTAATGCATTGTCGAAAATTCCTGCCACGGTAAGCGGAAACGCGCATATTTATATAGCGGGTGTCAACGCAGACGGTTCGTCGAATTGCGACGCGAGCGTCGCGGCATATCCGGCGTTTGTTTTAATCATACCGAACATAAACCGCGATAACGAAAATGGATTATTAGATGGGGTCAATTCGAACACAGCGAAATGTATTGCTTCGCCTATACAACCTTTAACATGGAATTACGATGATATTGTCGTTGTCGAATCACCCAACGCGCTCATCGGATGGTTAACGAAACATATCAATTGAATTTTAAGTCAATCGAGGGAATAACATGAGAAAAAACTTTTTATACGTTGGAGCGCGCCATATATCTAAAGTGCCGTTCAAATCGTTACTGGGATGTCTTGCCGTAGTTTTCTTACTGAACGGCTGCGGTACTTATCGCAGTTTTGAAGCGCTGAAGACGAGTGAGCCTATTCCTGTCACGGGAATGAACGAAGCGATTGTTGGCGAATCGGAAAAATTGACGGCGAATCATGATGCGTTGAAAGAAAAACTGGAGCATATCGTTACTTTCGAGATTGCCACAAAACCCATTCCTCCCCGATACGACCCGCTGGAAAATAAAATCGTTACCGTCAATATGTACGATACGGATATCGGAAAACTTTTATGGACATTAGCCGATCAACTTGATATGAATTTGATCGTTGATCCACTGGTGCTTCAACAGAAAAATAAAACGAGCCTTTATCTGCGCAATGTGACCGCTCGGGAAGTGTATAACCATATTATGGAAGCCTTCGATCTGCATGGTGATATTCGTAATGGTGCGCTGGTGATCAACATGCTCGAAGAAAGAATATTCAACGCGGGCTTCTTGAACACGAATTTGTCGATTGATCTCTCTGCGGGAGGCGATGTTTTTGGCAGTAACACTTCCAGCGGTTCGGGAACTACGGGAAATGCTAATGATGCTTTGCGCGCCGATTTCAGCGTCAAGGGCAATACGTCAAAACAGATCGACCCATACGAAGAGTTGGAGCGGGCGGTCAAACGGATTTTGGGTATAGCCGAGGGTCGTGTAGATACTCAGCAATCACAACTCATACCTAAAATCGCGCAGGTATTGGACACCGAAGGCAACGTCGTTCGAAAAGAATTGCCGCCGGAAGTTCCCGTTTTTTATAACCTGAATCGCTTGACCGGAGCGTTATATGTTAAAGCGCGTCCTTCGCAGATATGTTCTATTGGTCGTTTGGTCGAACTGAATAAAAACGTGCTGCGCCGCCAAGTCCAAGTCGAAGCGCAATTAATCGACGTACAGTTGAATGATGGCTATCAATTTGGCGTAGATTGGACATTATTACGTAATAACGTCGCTGGTATTTATGGAAGCAATCCATTGCAATTACAGGAAAATCTTGCGGCGTTTCCCGCAGGGACACTGGCGGATCGCGTCATTAATATTCCCGCCCAGCTTATCGGGCAGCCGAGCGGGACCCGTGGGCTTGGTTTGACTTATGGCGACGATCGATTTTCGGCGACTTTGAAAGCATTAAGTTCATTCGGGACTCTGCGTATTTTGTCGAACCCGAGCATTCGTGTGCGAAATGGAACACCGGCGCTATTGAGTGTGGGAACCAATATTCGTTATGTCTCTAAAACCAGCTCGACCATCAGCGTTCCCGGAGGCGGCGCCTCGACCACGACGGCAAGTGTTGAAACCGATGCGCTCTTTTCGGGCGTAGTGGTCGGTGTGATTCCATATATTCACGAAAATGGGCGAATCGAATTGTTGGTTCATCCGATGCAGACTGAAGTCGTTCCAGAAAGTTTGCAGATGGTCGAGACAGGTGGCGGTAATTTTGTCACGCTGCCGATGATCAACTACAAAGGATTAACCACGACGCTCAATTTGGGTGATGGCGATATGGTATTAATCGGCGGTTTGATCGACCAAAACAAATTGTCGGATAAAAACGGATTGCCAGGATTGTCGGATATTCCTGTCGTAGGAAACGTATTTAGTGAAGAAAACAAAGCGCACAAGAGTCGTGAGCTGGTGGTTGTCTTGAGAGTGAGGATGATATGAATCGCAAAATCGACGGACGATTAAGTTTTGTATTATTGTTTGCTTCAAACATGTTTGCCGTCGGTGTGGTGAATGCCGCTGAGAATACGCCGGTTTCGCCGATGGTAACGGCACAGAGTTCAACCGAAGAAAAAAAATCTCAGGAGGAAGTCGCGGCGCCGACGCCGATTAATATTAGCGCAGTTCCCGCGGAGCTTCTTTCGGGAGATATTCTGTCTGTACACGATGGTACGACTGTCAGACCATCGACAAATTATGAAGTGTTGATTATGGATTTTGTGTATCGATTCAATGAAGCCATACGGAACAATAATCTCATCGAGGCGGAATCTCAACTCAGGATAATGAAGCAGTTTTTGCCCGAACAAAGTTTGACGTTATTGAGAATGCGGGCTTGGTATGCGTTATCGGCGAACCAAGAGGCGGAGGCGAGAAAGCTATATCGTCAGCTTTTGGATCGGGTTGCCAACGATGAAAACGCGGGTATCAATCTGGCGATTCTCGAAGCGCGTTCTGGGCGGGTCGATGAAGCCAAGAAAATCCTCAACGATCTGGCGAACCGTATTCCATATTCCGAGCAACTGAATATCGTGCGGCAGGCTTTTGGCTTGGTACGAACTCAGTGAGTTTATGGATACATTCACCTTTCGATAATGGCAGACGGCAAAACGATAATGAACAGTAGAGCATTTACCGATCATCTGATCAATCAGGCGTCCAGCGCTTCGGTTCGTCTTGGCGAGCGTTTGCTGGATCACGGTTTGTTGACGCCGCGGCAATTTCAATATGCGTTGCAAAAGCAAAGTGTTGAAAAGCTGCGTTTTGGCACACTTCTGGTTAAACACGGGTTGGTACAGGAGTATTACGTTGCCAAAGAACTGGCGGCGGAAAAAAATATTCCTTTTATTACGCGGGAAGAATTCCCCGTTCCCGATCCAGATACTTTTCGGCATTTCAATCGAGAGCTTTGTTTGCTTAATGGCTTTTTGCCGATTCGTCGAACCGACGACGCATTGGAGGTTTTACTGGGCGATAGCGACGAGGCGCATGTCGCCGAATTGGTGATGCATCGGACGGGGTTGGCGTGCCGGTTTTTGCAAGGAGAATTTGCGCGGGTCATGCAGTATATCCGCGAAGTTTTTTATTTCACGCAGCATTCAATAGAGTCGTTGCTTGAGCGGGAAGTGCGCCGATTGGCGGACGATGTCGATCATGTGTACAGTCCCGACAAGTTTCTCGATTTTCTCTTGCATAAGGCCGTGCATGAAAGAGCGACAGATATTCATTTATCGCCCTCGTCGTCCAGTTTGCACCTTTTCTTCCGTATCGATGGTGTGCTGCGCCCGATTATGGCGTTGCCTTTTTCCTTGATGCGGCTGGTCATTTACATCAAACTTATGGCGGAAATGGATATTTCTGAGCAACGTCGCCCTCAGGACGGCAGCTTTCATACTACGATTCTTGATCTGCCGTTCGCCGTCCGCGTTTCCATTTTATGCAGTGAATTCGGCGAGCGTGTCGTTTTGCGTTTATTGCCCGAACGCGGCGAGTTGTCCGGTTTGGAACAACTTGGATTTTTGGAAAACGACGTCGCCACACTGGAACTTATTTTTGCAAAACCATCAGGCATGATTTTGATTACCGGTCCAACAGGATCGGGGAAAAGCACGACCATGCATGCCGCGCTCCAAATACAATCACTCGTAGAAAGCAATGTATTGACAGTGGAAGACCCGATTGAATACAGAGTTCCCGGCGCGGCACAAACGGAAGTCAATCGGCGAGCCGGTTATGATTTCAGTAACGCGCTCCGCTTTTTCCTTCGGCACGATCCCGACGTTATTTTGATTGGTGAAATTCGTGATAAAGAGACGGCGCTTGCCGCTGTCGAAGCGGCGGCGACCGGGCATCTCGTATTATCGACATTGCACGTTTCCAGCGCTTTTGGTGTCGTTCCGCGATTGAGACCACTTGGACTTGACGTACAAATGATCGCTGACAACCTCGTCGCGGTCATCAGTCAGCGTCTGGTGCGGCGAAACTGTCCACATTGTAGTGTTGAAGACACGTTGAGCGATGTGGAAAAAAAATGGCTTGGCGGCGGTGAAATAAAAACATATCGCGGAACGGGTTGTGAAGTTTGCGGGTTCAGCGGTTATCTTGGACGGTTGCCGGTGTATGAGATTCTCGAAATCGATCAGTCGTTGGCTAATAGCATCGCGGATAACGCCGGACGAGAAGCCCTTCGCAGTAAAGCGATTGACAATGGATTCGTCGCATTGATCGAGCAGGCGAAATGGCGTGTCCGCCATGGACAAACGACGCTTGCGGAAATCAGGCGTATCGTCGGTGAAGGAGTGACGTGATGAATACACGTCTCTACTATTATCGGTTACTGCTTGCGGACGGCAGAACAAAAACCGGAATTTCTTGGTTTATGGTCGAGCGGGATTTTTCTGCGCAGCTTTGGTTGGAGCGTCGACACAAAGCAGTCGTATTGGCGCTTTATCGTTTTCCGGGTTGGCTGAATAATATCTTACGTTTTCTGGGCGACCTGTTTTCGCCTACGATTAACACAGAAGACTTGAGCGGGCTTTTGCGCGATTTATCTCTGATGTTGCGTAGCGGTATTCCTATCATCGACGGTTTACGAACCATCGCCGCGGAAGTCCGTTTTGGCACATCTTCGGGAACCGCCTCAGTAGCGACGTTATTGTACGAAGAGTTGGAAGGCGGCGCGACGGTCAGTCAAGTTTTTGCTCGGCATCCCGATCTTTTCCCTGAGATCGTCTGCAATCTGGTGGATATCGGCAATGAAAGCGGGACGCTTGATCGGATGTTCATGGAGGCGTCTAGTCATCTCGAGCGTATCAGTTCGATGAGGCGTAACGCAAAACGGGCGTTGATTTATCCAATATTTGTTTTTTCCGCCATTATCGGCGCCGCCGCTTTTTGGCTCTATTATGTGATTCCCAATCTTTCAGAACTTTTCAGGCAACTGCATGCCAAAATGCCACCGTTGACACTGTCCGTCATCCGGTTTTCGGAATGGTTGTCGGCAAACATCACGTTAAGTCTCCTCATTTTTCTTGCGATATTTATCGTTCCTTGGTTGGTTTTCAAATACAGCAAAAGAGCGCGGGTCAGGCTCTACAGCGTAGGGCATCGGTTACCGATCAGCGGTGTACTGCTGCGTACTTCCGGTATGGCGTTTTTGACTGAACATCTGGCGTTGTTGATTCGTGCCGGACTTGATATGGCGCAGAGCCTGAAGATTCTTGAGCGCGCTACCAACGATGAATATTATAAAGAAAGCCTCGGCGGCATTCGCAGCGTGATTGAGCGTGGGGAAAGATTGAGTGTCGCCATGCGAACGACCGAGCGTTTTCCGCCATTGGCGTTACGGATGATCGCGGTAGGCGAAGACACCGGGACATTAGACGAGCAATTAGAGCATCTGGCTGCCGAGTATCGTCGTCGTCTCGATCATTTGATTTCGTCATTGTCCGAGATTATCAAACCCGCAGTGATCATTTTAGCCGGATTCTTATTTATCTTTATCGTTGTCGTTTTATTGCTCCCAGTTTATGACCTGATTCAACAATCTATGGCAATACCCGGAGCTTGAGGAGTTATCATGTTTTCCGACAGACGAAACCTGATGATCAATAACAAACAACAAAAAGGAGTCAGCCTGCTCACAATCGCGCTGCTGCTTTTATTACTGGGCGGCGCTCTGATGGCGGGGGTCGCTTATTTCCGCGCTCAAATTCCAAGCGATGTCGCTAGCGCTCAAAAGGAAGCATTGATTTGGGCAGATAAGGCGATCATTGGTTTTTCGTCCATCCATCATCGCCTGCCTTGTCCGGCGATGACTCCTACAGGCGGTGAGGATTGCAGTCTTGCCAAAGGGTTTCTTCCAGCGCAAACGCTCAATTTGGATATTAGCATGGCTGCTCCCGGTACGCTGCCCATGCGCTATATGGTTTATCGCAACACTACGACGGCAGATGGCAATTCCTACACGCACCGCGATCTCGCGGCAAATCAGGTCGTTTCATCGCGGACGTTGCCGTATAACGCTTACGCGCCCGTCAACTGGAATAATACCGCAACCAAAGATGGTACTGATATCGAGGACACTGGCGCGCATACGGGACGTTATACCGGACGCGAAAATCTCGATGCTCGCAACGGATTGGATATGTGTGAAACGACGCGGCTTGCTTATAGCGAGACGCTTGTCGATGCCGACGCCAACTACGCACATTATCTGCGAGACGGTACAGTGGTTAATGTCGCCTATGGTATCGCCGCACCGGGGCTTGGCGACGCTTCAGGAAACAACGATCGTTTCGATGGCGTTAACGCCAACACAGTCGCGCAAATGGAGCCACCGGATCGAGAACACAGCTATAACTACAATGATTACGTCTTCGTCCGCGATCTACCATCGTTGATGTCCGCGTTGGGTTGCCAGCCGGCGCATTACGACATGATTGAAGGATACAGCGCGCCAATCGCCAGAGGCTCCTTTGAAAATCTCAACGATTATAGGGATGACATTGCTACTGAAACAGACACGGACGTAGTAGATATCACGATGCCAACACAACTGGACGTCATCTATATGCGTGATGGTGTCGCCACGGCGACGTTATCTTCCGTGAACACAGTGGCGATGATGGTGGACGCGACGCAAGAAGTGAAGGCGTTGCGTGATTTGGTCGTCAAAAACGCGGAGTCTACAGTGGCTGCCGCAACACAACAAGCCGTTTTGACGGGTATCGGCATCGCTACGGCTGTCATCAGTATTGTCTCTAATACCGTCGCGTTGGCTAAGGCGATTGCCGCTATTGCCGCAAGTCTTGGAACACACGTAGGTGCGTGGGTCGCCGCTGTGGCCTATGGGATAGGGATCGCTTTGTCTGGTGTAGCGACAGCGTTATCAATTGCGGCGATGGTGGAATTGATTGCCGCAGCCGTGCACGCGGGAAATGTCGTATCTGCTTTGGGTGGCGATTCCGATAAAATCTCCGAGTTTTGTAATACGGCGGGAAACGCGGTAGATAAAGACGAGATGTTGAAAAATCTGAAAGATCAAAGGAAAGAACTTGAGGATGAAAGAGACAATGCATGGAGTAAGAGAGAAGCCGCTAGAATAGAGTACAACCGATTAACGAACGCGATCAACGCTTGTTACAACGGTCTGCGGGATAATACGCCTGTAGTGACATTGAACAATAGTGATCCCGTCGTAACGTGCACAAGTACGGAATTTGATGATCGCTATTATTGCTTTGATAGCGTTTCATATAATAACGGCGGTGTTCGTATCCGGTACGAACCTTTTCGGAATTTATCTTTATATCAAAACAAAGAAAATACACAACAGGCATATGATGAGGCTGTGAAAAGAAGGGATGACCTAAATAAGAGAATCGCCGAATTGCAAAATACGAATAATATTGACGATCTCGTGCAGAAGTATCGGGAAGCGCTGATTGCCAGCGGCGCCACAAACATCGACGCCAAAGTGGCGGCTTACCAGCAACGTTTAGAGGAACGGCGACAAGCGGATCTTGCTAAAGCGATTGCGGAAAGAGACGCATTAAACACCGAGATTCCGGCTTTACAAATAGCCGCCAATAACGCCAGTCAAGCGGTACAGGATGCGGAGAACGCCTTGCAGAACGCAAATGTTTTCAATGACTGGACTAACTGTACAGAGCCGCAGAGCGGAACTGGCACAGTGCATTGCCAAGAGATGTATAACCTCTATTGTCGGTTCACTTATAATAAAAGCGGTTCCTATACGAGAGATTTGCGATATTTCATTGTGACAGAGCGCCGCTATGTGGAACAGGGAAATTTCCTGTTGTTATGTTCTATAGGTATCTATGGCGATAATCAACATTGCGACATCCCATACTACTACGCGATGTGGCTAGAGTATATGAGGGCGGACGAGGCCTATCAAATAGCGATAACAAAGCTCAATGAATTGAACGCGCATATCGCGGCGGTAGAGAACATGGATTTTTCATCGTGCGTTTCTGGTTCAAGCCAAGTGTTTTTATGGAGTGTAGATAGCGCAAAAGAAATCTTACAACACGTCGATAGAAGGGCGGTGCTGCAATGAAACAGATACGCCAACTTATCACTTTTCAATGCTCTTCGTTTGTTGAAGAAAAACAACGAAGGCGGCGATATTCTCACTGTCTCGGCTTTTCTTTACTGGAAATGGCGGTAGCGCTGGTAATACTCGGGGTATTGGGTTTTGCGTTATGGAAATTTGCGCCTATTTTACGTAGTATAGATGAAACTCAACCGCCGCAGACACAATTGGCGCTGGTTGATGAAGCGGTGATCGGTTTCATTATGGCGAATCATCGTTTGCCGTGTCCGGCGACGGATGGAAACGGTAATGAAGCCTATGTCTCGGGTACGGGTTGTACGGTGACGAATGGAGGATTTCCCTTCCGCACCTTAGGGGTGCACACGCCGGTACGGTTGCGTTACGGTGTGCATCAGAATGCCGTCGATCAGAAGCAATCGCTGACGGTCGCCGCGCAAAGGCACATTCCTATGCTGCCCTTGGCTTACCCGTTGGACAATGCCTACACTCCAACCAAACCGGCAGAACCGGAATGGCCGTTGACGTTGGTTTCGGAAGTCGAAGATATCGTGAATGACCGAGATTCCTACGATAAGCCCGATACTGGTGCGGCGGGAGAGGGCTCTTTCGATTTCGGTGCAATCGATGACCTCGAACTGAGCAGTTTGTCCAAGCTGGACGAGATTGACGAGCTTCAACTTGCTCTGGTTCGGGATACCAGCAATTTTGCCTCGGTGGAAACATCGGCGCATATCAACGGGCTTGATTTTTGCGCGGCGTTGCGTGATATCGGAACATCACCAGCCGTATCCAGCGTACAGGCTGGCGGCATCTCCGTAGCCTACGCCATCGCGTATCCGGGCAAACAGGATGCCGACGCTGACGGCGATATTTTCGATGCCATTGCGGGTGGCAGTAACGCCGTTGGTTCGAGTTTCGTCATGCCACACTATGCGGTAACAAACTTATACGACGACGCCGTGCTTGCCGTAGGGTTTGCCGAATTGTCGGCGCGGCTTTCCTGCCCCGCCGTCTTATCGCGCGCCAACGGTTCGGGCTACGCGGCCCGCGCTGCCTACGACAATTATTTGGTTGCTTTGGCGTTACTACAATTCCGTGCTTTTGTTTTGGATACCGCTTTTATGAGCATCGAGGCTTCCGAATCTTCATTGGCGCTTGCCATCGTCAACATCGTATTTACTGCCGCTTCCGTTGCCATTGGCACGGCCGTGGCAATCGTGACTGCGGACGAAGGCGCGTTAGGGGTGATCGCTCTGGTGGCGTCTATCGTGGACGCGGTTGCCGCAGTCGTCGGAATTGTTTCGGAAATCGTCGATATGGTGGGGGGAGGCGGAGATATGGAGCAAGCGATTGCCGACTTGCAAATAGCGATAGCCAAACGCATCGAAGCGGAAGTATTTGCCCGCAAAATGTTGGAATTGGCGCGAGCAACCGTGACGCGCGCCATCGCCCTTGACGCGAAAGGGTTGTTGCCATGAAATCCTTGAATACCAATATTTTTTACCAATACCTCGCTCGATCCGTGATGATTAAAAGGCGCGCTTGCGGTTTTTCCCTACTCGAGTTGGCGGTCATCGTTCTTATTTTGGGGTTGCTCACTACGCTGAGTTGGCGCTTTATCGCGGCGCGAATACAACAGCAGGCAACCATTGCCACACACTCTGCGCTGGAACAAGCGGATTGGGCGCTTACTGGTTTTGCTATGGCGCATACGCGTTTGCCTTGTCCCGATACGGACAACGACGGCAATGAAAATTGCGACGGAACAGGGGAAGTAGGCACTTTGCCTTATCAAACCTTGGGATTATCTGACGCTCGTGCTAGTCAAATCCGTTATGGCGTATTACGCCAGACCACACCGGTACCCGATCCCGAAGCCAGCGCGTCAGACCCAATATTGGCTTTGCCACGCACGGTAGATTTGACAGGCGCCCCTGAAGATTGGTTTTATCCTTTGGTTGGGATCCTCAACAACAATATCACGACGGAAACAGAACTTAGAAACGCGGCGAGCGAGATAGGCATTGCGCTTTTACAGGATTTGACCACCAGTACGCCTATCGCTTCGCGTTCCACCGCGACGGTGACGGCGTTCAACGTTCCACTGGGCGCGGCAAACGCGCTGGATTTTTGCTACGCCTTGCGCGTTGCCGAGGATCCGCCGCCTGCCGAAGAAGAGATCAAGAACCATGTTCACGTGTTGGATGCCGTCGGCACGGCGCGGCAAGTCGCGTATGCGCTTGCTTTGCCGGGTGCGCTGGACATGTCGGGAGATAATGATTTATTCGATGGGGCGCAAACTACCGCTTTGGCATTCAATACGCCGCAGCAGGCGCAAACCAATCTCAATGATGATCGTATTCGCGCCGTGAGCTTGGGGACGTTGTGGGATCGCCTCAAATGCGGTGAAGCGATGGCGGCTATCGGTCACGCGCAGCCCAACGCCGCGACTGCCGCCGTAATGCTTTATCGCATTTTGTTCGATTACGAGCAAGTGTTGGAACAAGCTTATGAATTGGCGCAAGCGCAATACGAAATCGCGACCGCGGGGATTTTAGCTATGGTTGCGGGCATCGTTTCTGCTTCAGCGTCTATTTCCAACGCGGTAGGCGATGTCGCGCTCGAGGGCAATGTTGCTTCCGCAGTCGCCGCTGCCGCGCAAATGGTCGCCGCGCTGATAGCAATTGCGCCCACGATCAACGCGATGGAACAAGCGGCAGAGTACCAAAATATGGCGAAACAACGTTATCTTTACTCGCAAATTCTCAGAGCGTCCGCTAAACCGCTGGCGGAGACTTTACTGAAACACGTCAGAGAGAATGATGCGAAAGGTTTGTATTTTGGCAAGTCTTGATAGCGCGCGCAAATTGGAAATATGGTTTCAGGAAAAGGGATAAAGCGATGTTTATATTGGAACAAATAAAATCTGGACGCGGAATTTCTAAGAAAAACGGTGGCTTTTCGCTGATTGAACTTTCCATCGTTTTAATTGTGATCGGTTTGATTCTTGGCGCGATCAGCATTGGCAAGGATGTTCACCGCAATGCGGTTCATCAAAGGATTGCCAGCGAATTCATTCAAGGTTGGTTATTGGCGTACGATAGCTATGTTGCCGGTGTCGGCGTCGTGCCGGCGGACAATGTGAGCGCGCCGACGGGTTGCGTCAATCGAAGTTGCGCTACGAACGCTTCGGGAAACGAATTATGCGATAAGACATTGCGCGATACGATGTTGGCAGCCGGTATAGGTTTACCCGCTGGACGGGCGGAAGGTCGTGAAGATCGTTACGTTTATCTTGATAGCAATGGTTCGCCACATGATCTGAAAGTGTGTTTTCAGAACGTCAAATGGACGGAAGCAGGGAGCAGTTCGGGAAATTATGTTGAGCGTTCCCGAAACGTGATGGTCATTACCGGGATGACGCCAGGATTAGCCGATTTCATTGATCATTATTTTGATACGGTAGTTGACGCGCGGTTTGGCAATGTCCGTGAAGACGTGTACGCAAACAGCGTGAGCGGAAATAAGCAGCCTTGGTCAATGGATGAAACGTACAATTTCGCTGGAACAAGCCGCAGTTACGACGAAGATCAGAGCGCTGAATTGATAGCGTATATGCGTATGCATCGCTAGATGTTTAGTTCTGAGCCTAGGGACGGATACATTAAAAGCTAATATTTTTTGAGTGTAACTGAACAAAAGAACGAGAGGTTTCACTTTTTTGTTTTCTTTAATAAATCCCGTCCTTGTTGAGCAAGGGACAGAGCGCAATGTAAATCGCGCAAAGATTTTGCGCTACAAAGTGAATAACTTTTTATTTTCAATCTTCCGTTTTTTGAACGTGCCACCAATGCGTAATGATCAGTTGCAACGATTGTAGTTCTTGATATTCGCGAGTTTTGACGTGATAAGCGGCGTGGATTTGTGATGGTAACGGCGTTGTATCGCCGAACAACATGGCGTCGAAACTTTTCCCATTCAGCGATAAAGTCAGACGTGAGTGTTTTTCCTTGATGATGATTTGTTGAGTCACCGAAAAGATATTATCAAATACTGGAACGGGAAAACCTTGCCCCCACACTTGGTTACGTAATGTTTGTGCCAGCGTATAAGTCAGGTCGTCGTCAGTAAGCTCGCCGTCGGATTCGACGATCTGACACAATTGCTCCTGAGAGAGATTTTCACGCGCGACTTCTTCAAATAAACAGCAAAATTCGGCGAAGTCTTTTCGGTATATCGTCAGTCCTGCCGCCATTGCGTGACCGCCGAATTTATGGATTAAATGCGGCGCTCGCTTGACGATGCTATCCAGTGCGTCGCGCATGTGCAATCCCGCAATCGAACGTCCCGATCCACGCAATTCATCGGAAAATTCTCCTTGATCGGCGCTGCCGAAAACAATCGTCGGACGATGGAAACGCTCTTTCAGGCGGGATGCGACGATGCCGATTACGCCCGGATGCCATTCCGGTTTGGCGACGCACAAGGTGTATTGATCGACAAATTTCTGCTCGTCGAGATTTTGGATTTCCGCGAGCGCTTCTTGCTGGATATCGGCTTCGACGGAACGGCGAGCGTGATTCAATTCATCCAGTTCGGTCGCTAGACGCAGCGCTTCTTTCGGGTCGTCGGCGATCAAGCAGCGGATGCCCAAACTCATGTCGGCAAGCCTTCCAGCGGCGTTCAAACGCGGCGCTGCCGCGAAGCCGAGATCAAAAGCATCGGCGGAAGCGGTCGCTTTGCCGCTCACCGAAAAAAGCGCCCGTATGCCGGGATGCGCTTTGCCAGAGCGAATGCGAGACAACCCTTGCGCGACTAAAATGCGATTGGCGTGATCAAGTTGCACGACATCGGCGATAGTTCCCAGCGCGACGAGATCGAGCAACGCGGCGAGATTGAGCGTGTTTGCCCGCGACGCATTATTTTCACGCATTAGCGCGCGTAATGCCGTCAACACATAGAACATCACGCCGACGCCCGCCAAATGTTTGAGCGGGAACGGGCAATCGGGCTGATCGGGATTGACAATAATCGCCGGTGTTGGCAATTCCGCGCCCGGTAAGTGGTGGTCGGTAATCAATACGTCGATGCCACGCCGTGCCGCTTCCCGCACGCCATCCACGCTGGCAATACCGTTATCGACGGTCAACAGCAGATTCGGCGCGAGTTGTGTGGCAAGCTCTACGATATCCGGTGTCAAGCCGTAACCATGTTTCATACGGTCAGGTACGATGAAATCGATCGTTGCGCCCAATGTTCGCAATCCGCGAATGGCGACGGCGCAAGCGGTCGCGCCGTCGGCATCGTAATCGGCGACAACGACGATGCGTTCTTTTTTTTCAATGGCTTGCCATAGTCGCCACGCCAATTCACGCGCACCCTTGAGCCGCGAGAAATCAGGCAAGTTGGCGAGCGTGTATCCCAGTTCTTGCGCGTTTTGAACGCCACGCGCCGCGAAGACACGTGCCAAAACAGGATCAAGACCATGCTCGATTAACTTGTGTAGAACCGCTTTAGGGATAAAGCGGCGTTTTAATTGCAAAAACGGCGAAACGACGAAAGAGGAAACGGGCGCGCACATGGTGATTCGTATTTTAACCGTGTTCCTGTATGCTTGCCGTGCGATAATACGCTGCGTTTGACGATTGCCTAAAAATTCACAATTTCGATGCCTTTCCCTTACGAACTCGCGGTCGGTTTACGTTATGCTTTTTCTGCCAAAAGGCAGGGAAGGGATGTATTCGTTTCGATCATTTCTTTTCTGTCATCGGCGGGCATAGCGTTGGGCGTTTCTGCGTTGATTGTCGTATTGTCGGTAATGAACGGTTTCCAAAAAGAATTGCGGACCCGCATTTTATCGGTAGCCTCGCATATCGAAATACGCGCCTTTCCCGAATTGGAAACTTGGGAAACCGCCGAACAAATCGCGCGTTTCAATCCACGGGTAATCGCCGCCGCGCCTTACGTGTCCGGGCAAGCGATGCTTTCATATGAAGGCGTTAGTCGCGGGTCATTGATTCGTGGTATCGAGCCGGAGATGGAAAACACCGTAGCCGATATCGAAAAACACATGTTGAGCGGTAACTTGACCGATTTACGGGCAGGTGAATTCGGTATCGTGATCGGTATGGAACAGGCGCGTATGCTTGGCGTTGGCATGGGCGACAATATCATCGTGATCGTGTCGCAAGGTACGACCACGCCAGCCGGAACGGTGCCGCGTTTGCGCTCGTTCAAAGTCGTCGGTATGTTCGATGTCGGCATGTACGAATTCGACAGCGGTTTGGCGTTCGTGCATATTCAAGACGCGCAACGTCTGTATCGAATGGCTGGCGTTTCCGGTGTGCGTTTGAAACTCGACGATCTTTTCGACGCGCCGATGGTAGGACGCGAAATCGCGCAATCATTGCCGTTTGATCTGGAAGTACGCGATTGGACGCGCAGTCACGCCAATTTTTTCCGCGCCGTGCAAATCGAAAAACGGATGATGTTCCTAATATTGATTTTGATCATTTTAGTGGCGACTTTCAATATCATCTCGGCACAGGTGATGGCGGTTACCGAAAAGCGCGCCGATATCGCCATTTTGCGCACGCTCGGCGCGTCGCCGGCCTCGATATTGGCGATATTTATTTTCCAGGGCGCGTTGGTCGGCGTGATTGGCACGTTGATTGGCGTGATTGGAGGCGTATCGCTGGCGCTCAATATCGACGTAGTCGTTCCAGCAATCGAGCGGTTGTTCAATATTCAGTTTCTCGATAAGTCTGTATATTACATCAGCGATTTGCCGTCCGACTTGCAGAGTGGCGACGTTATCGTGATTGCTTCTACGGCATTCTTCTTTGCGCTTGCCGCGACCGTTTATCCGGCATGGAAAGCCGCCCGCGTCAATCCGGCAACCGCGTTACGTTATGAGTAATCTCTCCGTCCATCCCGTATTGGCTTGCGAGCATCTCGCAAAAATTTATATTAGCGGTAAACTCAAAGTGCCGGTGCTATTTGACGTGAATGTGAGGATTCAAGCCGGAGAGCACATTGCCATCGTCGGCGCTTCCGGTTCGGGGAAAAGTACGTTGTTGCATTTATTGGGCGGCTTGGACAATGTCACGAGCGGGCGCGTTTTTCTCGAAGGGCGCGATTTTTCCCAAATGGCGGAAAGTGAACGTGGCGATGCGCGTAATCGCGCGCTGGGTTTCGTGTATCAGTTTCACCACCTGTTACCGGAGTTTTCCGCTCTGGAAAATGTAATGATGCCATTGATCATTCGGCGAGAGGAAAAAAATGAAGCGCGCGGCAAAGCGCGGGAAATGCTGGCGCATGTCGGTTTATCCGAACGGGTCGCGCATTTACCCGGCGAGCTTTCCGGCGGTGAGCGGCAACGGGTGGCGTTAGCGCGTGCGCTGGTCACGAAACCGCGCTGCGTGCTTGCCGACGAGCCAACTGGTAATTTAGATCGGGCGACCGCGCACCAAGTATTCGATTTGATGCTCGAACTAAATCGAGAAGCAGGAACGTCGCTCGTTGTCGTGACGCACGATCATGAACTTGCGGCGCGGGCGATGCGAACGTTAAAGTTGGTGGATGGTGTATTGTCTTCGTAAAGTCAAGGCAGCAACATTCCGCGCAACATAAAAAAGAACATCGCGGAGAGCAAAGCCGACGCGGGAACAGTAATCAACCAAGCGGCGGCGATGCGAATGACCAACGAACGTTTGATCAATTCTTCCTTATAAACGCTGCGCAGATTCTTACGCTCGCTTTTTGAAAGCACGGCGGGCGCGTTCTTGTCTTTTTTGAGCCGTTTGAGTTTGCGCAACATGATGCCGCGCTCTCTGACGGTCGCTTTTTCGAAACGCTCCATGAAGTCGTTGATAGTGCTTCGTTCTTCTTCGGGATAATGTTCGCGGATTTCTTCGAGCATTTGCGCGTAATTGGTTTTCAAATATTCGCGGAGAAAACCGACACCGAAAATGCCGCCGACGGCAATATGTGTCGAACTGACCGGTAAACCAAACTGACTTGCGACGATTACCGTAATCGCCGCCGCCATCGCGATACAAAAAGCGCGCATTTGATCAAGCTCGGTGATTTCGGAACCAAGCGTGCGGATGAGTTTCGCGCCGAACAACACCAACCCCAAAGAAATACCGATTGCGCCGATCACCATCACCCAGAACGGGATACCTACTGACTTCGACAAATGCGCGTCGCGTACCGTATCGACGATCGCCGCGAGCGGACCGATGGCGTTAGAAACGTCGTTAGAACCGTGCGCAAAACTGAGCAACGCCGCGGCAAAGATGAGCGGCAGTGAAAAAAGCTGATTGACGCCATATTTCGTGTTGATGATTTCTTTGTTTTGCGGAAGATAACGGCGGCGTAGCCAAAGATAAAAGGCGCTACCCAATAAAAAGCCAATGGCAACCGCAGTGACAAAATCTATTTTCCAAATATTGCTTAGACTTTTCAGTAACAAATAAGTGGTAAACGCCCAAACCATCAAAAACATCAATAGCGGTAGCAAACGACGGGCGGCTTCGGCTTTGTCATCTTTGTAAACGACCAAATATTTGAGGGTGTAAAGAAAAGCTGCCGCGAACAAACCGCCCAGCAGCGGAGAAACAACCCAGCTCAAGATAATATTGATCAATACAGGAAAGTTGATTGCATGCAGACCGCTGGCAGCGAGTCCGCCACCCAACACCGCACCGACGATTGAGTGTGTCGTCGAAACTGGCGCGCCGACATAAGTGGCGATGTTCAACCAGACCGCGCCGGCAAATAAAGAGCCCAACATTAACCAAATGAAGGTATCGGGATCGGAGATCGCGCCGGGTATGATGATTCCGCCGCGAATGGTGTCCACCACATTGCTACCAGCGATCAACGCGCCCAAAGCTTCGAAAATAGAGGCGATAATGAGAGCGGCCACAAGCGGCATTGCCTTGGCGCCGACGGCGGGACCGACATTATTGGCGACATCATTCGCGCCGATATTCATCGCCATATACGCGCCCACCATCGCCGCGACGACGACCATGATTCCGCCTTGCGCCGCTTGCACGACGATAGCGTAAACCATTACGCAGAGAATGAACAAAAAGGCGATGATCAAACGAAAACGCTCATGGAGCGCGCGTTGCGCGAGGAGCGGAATGGTGGCGGGACTGGAATCCACAAAAATACGAATGATGGTTTATATTTTTAATAGTGTTTCAGAAAAATGGATTTTATTCAACCCTATTTGAGTAGCAAATACCGAAACGCCGAAAATATTTCGAGAATCACGAAGGGGAACAAAGCATCAAATTGTCATAATATTAAAATTCCGCAAAGTTGGCACGCTGTTTACTTGTTGGCTTACGTCATCTGGAATCAGAACCCTGTTATAATTAAAAATTGGCTAACCTCATTGATTTTTTTGATACTTTTTTGAAAGTAACTCTATGGCTATCGAACGTACTCTTTCTATCATTAAGCCCGATGCCGTCGCGCAGAACGTGATCGGACAAATTTATTCCCGCTTTGAAAACGCTGGTCTTAAAATCATCGCGGCGCAGATGCGGCAGCTTTCCCGCGCCGGCGCGGAAGGTTTTTACGCGGTGCATCGTGAGCGTCCCTTTTTCAAAGATTTGGTGGATTTCATGATTTCGGGACCAGTGATGGTACAAGTTCTAGAAGGTGAGAACGCGATTGCGAAAAACCGTGAACTTATGGGCGCTACCGACCCGAAAAAAGCCGACATGGGAACGATACGCGCCGATTTCGCGCAATCGATAGACGCGAACGCGGTGCACGGTTCAGACGCACCGGAAACCGCTGCTGTGGAAATTGCGTACTTTTTCCCGACGTTGGCAATCTATAGCCGTTGAATTTGAACACGGGACGCGAGTTTTTTGAGGTCATGGCGTCGAAACAAATCAATCTTCTCGATTTCGATTGCGCTGCGCTGGAGGCGTTTTTTATCGAATTGGGCGAAAAACCGTTTCGGGCGCGGCAGGTTTTGCGTTGGCTGCATCAGCGTTTTTGCGACGACATTGACGCGATGAGCGACATCTCGCGCGCGACACGGGAAAAGCTGTCGGCGATTGCGGAAATCCGCGCGCCGCGCGTGTTGCGCGATCATACGGCAGCGGACGGCGCGCGCAAATGGTTGTTTGATGTAGGCGGCGATAACGCTGTCGAAGCAGTATATTTGCCGGAGGATGATCGTGGCACGCTGTGCATTTCGACGCAAGCCGGCTGCATGATGGATTGCGCTTTTTGTTCGACGGGACAACAGGGATTCAGCCGCAACCTGACGACCGGCGAGATCGTCGGGCAGCTTTGGCGGGTCAATCGTACGTTGCTTGCCGAGAATACCGTGACGCCCTGGGTCGAGGCGGGACGCGCGCCGATCACCAATGTGGTATTGATGGGCATGGGCGAGCCGCTTGCCAATTTCAAAAATGTGGTCGCGGCGTTGAAGTTGTTTTTGTCCGATCATGCTTACGGATTGTCGAGGCGACGCGTGACGCTCTCTACTTCCGGTCTCGTGCCGATGATCGACATGTTACGCGAGGCTTGTCCGGTTGCGTTGGCGGTCAGTTTGCACGCGCCCGACGATACGTTGCGTGACCAATTGATACCGCTGAATCGTCGCCACCGTCTCAATGAGCTGATGGCTGCGTGCCGTCGTTACCTGGAGCGCGCTCCGCGCGATTTCATCACTTTTGAGTATCTTTTGCTCGACCGTGTGAACGACAGCTTGCAGCAAGCGCAAGAATTGGTGGCGTTGACGCGCGACGTGCCGTGTAAATTCAATCTGATTCCGTTCAATCCGTTTCCCGAAGCGCCATTCCGCGCGTCGTCTCGTGAGCGCGTTCGCGCTTTTCAGCAAGTATTGATGCAAGCGGGTATCGTCGCCACAATTCGCAAAACGCGCGGCGAAGATATCGACGCCGCTTGCGGACAGCTTGCCGGACAGGTTCAAAATCGTGTACGTTATCGTTTGAACCAGGTCATGCGCCGTCATGACTCTCGCGGCGGGGAAGAAGATTGCCATCCATAGAAACAAATGTTCTTTTTCGTCGGCTGAAGTGTGTTTTTACGGTTTTACTCATCATTGAGGGTTTAAGGAATCATCATGTTCAATATGTTGCGTTTTTTCGCAGTTAGTTTTCTGACGATTTTTCTTATCGGTTGCGCCGGTACGGGACAACCGATAAGAAGTGAGGAAGGCGGCTTTCCCACGACCACCGATAATTCGCAGTTGCTTGGTCCATCGGCGCGACCCTCGTTGCAACCGACGATCGTGTCGCCGCGCAGCCGCGCCGAGGCGCATACGGCATTGGCGCTTGGTTATTACGAGCGCAGGCAATTTGATATCGCGCTGGAAGAATTGGACCTTGCGAAAGGAATCGACAGCAATTACGCGATGATTTATAACGGTTACGGGTTGGTTTATTCTTATATGAATGAGGATGCCAAAGCGCGCGGCAATTTCGAGCAGGCGATTCGGCTCGATCCGAATAACTCCGAAATTCGCCATAACTGGGGCTGGTTTTTGTGTACATCAGGGCATCCGCGCGAATCATTGGCGGAATTCGATCGTGTTGCCGCCGATCCTCTTTATAAAACACCGGAAATATCTTATACCAACGCGGGACGTTGCGCGTTGGGTGCCGGCGATATCGAAGCGGCGCGCGGTTATTTGCAGCAAGCGTTGAGAATCAAGCCAAATTACGCTCCCGCCGCCTACACGCTTGCCGACATTGCCTATCGGCAAGGCGATTACAATGGCGCCCGCTCCTTCATGCGCATGGTGATGCAGTCGCCGACACCCGCGGCAGACGCTTTGTATCTCGGCGCTTGTATCGAGCGCCGCATGAATGATAGACAGGCGGAAGAATCGTATATTCTTCAATTACGCAACCGCTATCCGCAGGCGCGGCAGACGCAGAAGATTCTTGGCTCGGAGAGTTGTCAGTGAATAAACGCGGGAGCAAAAGACGGGGAAAACAAGCCGATATCGAAAATGGCTCCGAAGATTTCGCGTTGCAGTCGGAAACGCAGGAAATAAACATGCAAGAAGTACGAGACGATTCTCCCGCCGTACCGCCGGAGCAAGAATCTGCCGTCGTGGCATCGGGCGCGGCAACGGTCGATAATGAAGCTGGCGATACTGCGCCCGACGATGAAAAATTGAGCGATAAAGCGCTGGACGATATGTCCGACTTATTGGAAGTCGTGCCGGTATTTCCGAATAAACAAAAAGCCGAGCCGATATCAGCGGGCATGATGTTGCGGCAGGCGCGCGAAGCGGCGGGATTGACCGTCGATTCCGTCGCCGTGGCGCTCAAGCTTGCGCCCCGACAAATCGCCGCGCTGGAGAATGACCTTTACGAAGAATTACCGGTATTGACTTTCGTGCGCGGTTTCGTGCGTAATTACGCGCGATTGCTCAATATTGATTCCGATGCCGTATTGGCGGCGTTGCCGCCAGAGCGTCATGCGGAAATCAGCCCGGCGGCGATCAGCGTCAAACGACCGCTGTCGGCGATGCCAAGTTTGCCTTCCGACGGCGACTTTCCGCGCGCGCAACGTAAAATTTGGCGCTGGCTGATCGCGTTGGTGATTTTGGGATTGTTTTTCCTCCTCCTTTTCTTCAAGCCGCAAATCGAATTGTGGTTGCAAAGTTTGCAGGAACCGCAGGAAGCAGCGGCAGAGCAGGAGAAACTCATTATCGCGCCGCCGATACACGATCAAGACGCGACGCAAACGTTGCCGCAACCGACGGTGATATTGCTGGGCGAAACGGTACCGGAAATCATGTCTTCCGGAAATGCGCCGGACGCTACGCCGGCATCCGACGACGCCGAACTCGTTTTCATTTTCGATGGCGATTCTTGGGTCGAAGTGCGCGATGCCGATGGCAAAGCGCTGTATATGGAATTGGCGAGAAGCGGTACGCAAAAAACGCTGCTCGGAAAGCCGCCGCTGTCGTTGGTATTAGGGAAAGCACCCGCGATCCGTTTGACTTTTCGCGGTCAGCCAGTCGACCTTAAAGCTTACAATGGCGACAAAGTCGTCCACATGATATTAGAGTAGATTTCGACTGTCTGCTCACGATGACCACCGCGCCGCCATCCTATCATCTGCCGTCGCGCCATCTGACGCGACAAGTCGTAGTGCGTCATCAAAATGCGCTGGTGCGTATCGGTGGCGATGCGCCGATTGTCGTGCAATCGATGACTAATACCGATACGGCGGATATCGACGCGACGGCGCAACAGGTTTGTGCGTTAGCCGATGCCGGTTCAGAACTGGTGCGCGTGACAGTCAACACGCCTGCCGCCGCTGCCGCAGTGCCGCGTATCCGCGAGCGACTGGATCGGCAAGGTTACGCCGTTCCGTTGATTGGCGATTTCCATTACAACGGGCATAAATTGCTCGCCGCCGAACCCGCTTGCGCCGAAGCGATTGCCAAATTGCGGATCAATCCGGGCAATGTCGGGCAAGGAGAAAAACGCGATGATCATTTCGCGCAACTGATCGAAATAGCGTTGCGCTTTGATAAACCGATACGTATCGGCGTCAACTGGGGCTCGCTCGATGGAGAAGTACTGGCGCGTTTACTCGACGCCAATCAGCGGCGCGATAAGCCGCTGCCGCTGACCGAAATCACGCGCGAAGCGTTGGTCAAGTCCGCACTGGAAAGCGCGGCGCAGGCGGAAAAATTAGGGATGCCAAGCGATCGTATCGTGCTTTCGTGTAAAGTTTCGGAAGTCCAAGACTTGATCGTCGTTTATCGTATGCTGGCGCAACGCAGCGATTATCCGTTGCATCTTGGCTTGACTGAAGCGGGAATCGGCAGCAAAGGCATCGTTGCTTCGACTGCCGCGTTGGCGGTGCTATTGCAGCAAGGCATTGGTGACACGATACGTGTGTCGATTACCCCCGAACCCGACGCGCCACGCGCTCGGGAAGTGATCGTCGCGCAGGAAATTTTGCAAACGATGGGGTTACGCGCGTTCACGCCGATGGTGATTTCTTGTCCGGGTTGCGGACGCACGACCAGCACTTTTTTTCAGCGGCTTGCCGCGCAAATCCAAATTCATTTGCGTGACGCGATGCCGATTTGGCGCGCGCGTTATTCCGGCGTGGAAAATTTGCGTGTCGCGGTAATGGGTTGCGTCGTCAATGGTCCTGGTGAATCGAAAATGGCGAATCTAGGCATTTCGTTGCCTGGCGCGGGCGAATCGCTTGCCGCGCCGGTGTATATCGACGGAGAAAAAGCGGTAACATTGCGCGGAGAAAAAATCGCTGAACAATTTCAGGCAATCGTCGACGAATATGTGCGCGCGCATTACGGCGCGGAAGAAACCGAAAAAAATTAGGAACACAATGAATGAGTAAAACGCTACAAGCGATTCGTGGCATGAACGACATACTGCCGGCAGACGGCGCGTTATGGCTTTATCTCGAAGATACGGCGCGGCGTATTTTTGAGCAATACGGTTATCGTTTCGTGCGCATGCCGATCGTCGAAAATACCGCGTTATTCGTGCGCGGCATCGGCGAGGCGACCGATGTGGTCGAAAAGGAGATGTACACTTTCGAGGATGGTCCTTCCAAAGAGAAGGAGAGTTTGACATTGCGACCCGAGGCGACCGCCGGTATCGTGCGCGCGGCGATCGAGCATAATTTGACGTACGAGCGTGGACAGCGGGTATGGACGCACGGCGCGATGTTTCGCCACGAGCGACCGCAAAAAGGACGTTATCGCCAGTTTTATCAGTTGGATGTCGAGGCACTTGATTTTGCTGGTCCTGATGTCGATGCCGAGCAGATTGTTCTTCTGGCGCGTTTGTGGAAGGAGCTTGGTCTTACCGATGCCGTGCGCCTGAAAATCAATACCATCGGCGATCAGAACGACCGACGTGCTTACCGAGAAACGCTGATCACGTATTTTTCGCGGTATCCCGAACAACTGGACGACGATTCACGGCGGCGACTGCATCGCAATCCATTGCGTATCCTCGACTCCAAAAATCCGGCGATGCAAACCTTGATTGAGAACGCGCCGCGCATGTTGGACCACATCAATCCCGACGCGCGCACGCACTTCGAGGCATTGCAGGCGCTGTTGCGGCAAGCAGGGATCGATTTCGAGATTGATACTCGGCTGGTACGCGGCTTGGATTATTACAATCGCACGGTGTTTGAATGGGTGACCGACCGGCTCGGCGCGCAGGGAACGGTTGCCGGCGGCGGTCGTTATGACGGGCTTTTTGAGCTATTGGGTGGTAAGTCGACGCCGGCGTGCGGCTTTGCGGCGGGAATTGAGCGGCTGATTCTGCTGTTACAAGAACGTAAAACGGAGTGTTCTGATGCGCCAGCGATTTATCTGGTTTTTCAGGGCGACGAAGTCGTTGCGTTCGCCTGGCGCGTCGCCGAAACGCTGCGCAACGAAGGCTATGCGCTGACCTTAAACGCGGGCGGCGGTAATTTCAAATCGCAAATGAAAAAAGCGGATGCCAGTGGCGCGCGTATCGCTTTGATTTTGGGTGATGACGAGGCGCACAGTCGAACAATTACTGTCAAATGGCTGCGCGACACGGATAAAACGCAACATACCGGCGAACAAGAACGGGTGTCCGCCGCCGAATTGGGACGTTGGTTGAAAGCGCATGGCGTTTGATCGGCGGAAAACCCGCACAAGCCGCCTTCTCGTATAAAATATGAAGCTTTAGAATTTTTTGAATTCTCGAGGAAACACAAATATGGCTGTATATGATCATCAAGAACGTGAGCAGATCGAAGACCTCAAAGTATGGTGGAATCAATGGGGCGGTTATCTGCTCGTGATCATCATGGGCATCCTTTTGGTGATTCTTTCCGTACAAGGATGGCGTATGTGGAACGCGCAACGTAGTGACGCGGCGTCCACGCTTTATTTCGCGCTGAGCGAAGCGATTGACAGTGAAGACGCTACGCGCGCGAAGGAAGCGATGGCGCAGTTGGCGGACAATTACGGCAGCACCGGTTACGCGCCGCGCGCCGCGCTGTTATACGCTGAAGCGCTATGGAGCGCCGATAAAAAAGACGAAGCGCAAACGCAATTGCAATGGGTCATCGACCGCGCTTCCGAAGACGATCTCAAACAAATTGCGCGTTATCGTTTGGCGGAACTGCTGATCGACCAACAAAAATATGAAGATGCGCTGCGCTTGCTCGACGCCAAACACAAACCCGCATATGAAGCGCTTTACGCCGACTTGCGTGGCGATGCGCTGTTCGGCGCGGGACGTACCGACGAGGCGCGCGAGGCCTATCAGAAAGCGTTGTTAAAGTTGAGCGCGCGGGAAAGTGGCAGCGCCTATCATAATATCGTACAAATCAAACTCGACGGCTTAGGCGGTCCGATCGATCCGATCGCCGCCGTTTCTGCCGATATTTCCATAGAGAAGAAAAATCCATGATGCGTTTTATCATTTTCGCGTTATTTTGCTGTATTTTCACTTTGGCGGCTTGTTCGTCGAGCAACAAAAAGCCGCCCAAATTGGCGGTCAGCACGCCCAATGCTCCAGCGATGATCGAATGGCGCGCTTCTTCTGGCAACGCCGGTCCCGGTTTTGTCCCGGCGGTCGTCGCCGACGCCGTATATGTCGCGTCGAAATCGGGCAGGGTGCAACGATTGAACGGCGAAAATGGCAATGTTCAATGGACGCGAGAGGTCAGCGCGCCGCTTTCGGCAGGACCGGGCGCGGATTATTCGCTGGTTGTGGTTGGCACGACGATGGGCGAAGTCGTCGCTTTTGGCGACGAGGGCAGCGAACGTTGGCGCGCGCGCGTTTCCAGTGAAATTGTCGCGCCGCCAGCGGTTTCCAGCGGGCTGGTGGTCGTGTTCACCGCCGATAATCGCGTGCATGCCTTATCGGCTTCCGATGGCAGCGCCAAATGGATGTTTCAACGCAGCGTACCGTCGCTGATCGTCCGCAATCACCAGGGAGCGACGACCAGTCGCGGCGCGTTGTTTTTCGGCACGGCAGGCGGACGTCTTTTGGCGGTCGATCTGGAAAGCGGCAATATTGCATGGGATGTCGCGGCGTCCACGCCGAAAGGCGCGACCGAACTGGAGCGCATTTCCGATGTGACCAGCCGTCCTTTGGTTGAAGAAAACCAAGTTTGCGCTGCCGCATTTCAGGGACGCATTACCTGCTTCGATATTATGCGCGGCACGCCGGTCTGGACGCGCGACATTCCGAGCTATTCGGGAATCGTCGCTGACGCGCAATATTTGTATGTGTCCGACGATAAAGGAGCGCTACACGCGCTCGATAAAAAGAATGGCGCGAGCGTTTGGAAAAATGAAACATTGGCGGGACGCTGGCCGAGCGGACCGCAGTTACTGGGATACGATATCGCGGTAATCGACATAGACGGTTATTTGCACGTTTTCGATAGCGAGGACGGACATTATCTTGGGCGGATGGCGACCGACGGTTCCGCCGCCACCGCGCAGCCACAACTCGACGGCGATCAAATCATCTGGCAGTCGAAAAACGGCAACGTCTATTCGGTCGTACCCCGATAAGGTTTACGACGCTTCCTCCGTCAACACTTCTTTGTTATCGGAAAAAACGTCGTTTTCTTCAACGTCGAGCCGCACTTGCTGCGTTTTGCTATCGTAGTCGATCAGAACCTTACCGCCATTTGCCAGTTTGCCGAACAATAATTCATCCGCCAACGCTTTGCGAACGGTATCTTGAATCAATCGCGCCATCGGTCGTGCGCCCATCTTCGGATCGAAACCTTTGTTGGCGAGGAATGTTTTGAGATCCGATCCAAAAGTCGCTTCTACTTTCTTTTCAAATAATTGCGTTTCGAGTTCGACCAGCATCTTATCGACGATCTTCAGCACGATTTCTCGATTCAACGCCTTGAACGAGACGGTGGCGTCGAGACGATTGCGAAACTCCGGCGTGAATATCCGTTTGATCTCCGCCATTTCATCGCCTTCATGTTTGTCTTGTGAAAAACCGATGGATTGTTTCGCCAATTCGCTGGCGCCGGCGTTCGTGGTCATGATGATCACGACGTTGCGAAAATCGGCTTTGCGCCCGTTGTTGTCGGTCAATACGCCGTTGTCCATGACCTGCAACAGCACGTTGAAAATATCGGGATGCGCTTTTTCGATTTCATCGAGCAGCAGTACGCTATGCGGTGTTTTGACGATGGCTTCGGTGAGCTGTCCGCCTTGTTCGTAACCGACGTAACCGGGCGGCGCGCCGATCAGCCGGGATACTGCGTGCCGCTCCATGTATTCGGACATGTCGAAGCGGATCAATTCCACGCCCATACAAAAGGCGAGTTGCCGCGCCACTTCGGTTTTACCGACGCCGGTCGGTCCTGAAAAAAGGAAACAACCGATCGGGCGGCGCGGATTACCTAGGCCAGAACGCGCCATTCGAATCGCCGCGATCAGCACATCGATGGCTTTATCCTGACCGAACACGATATTTTTGAGATCACGGTCGAGATTTTTTAGCGCCTGACGGTCGTCAGACGATACAGTACGCGGCGGGATGCGCGCCATTTTGGCGACAACATCTTCGATATCACTACGATTGATTTGCTTTTTCTGTTTAGTTTTCGGCAGCATTTTTTGCGCCGCGCCCGCTTCATCAATCACGTCGATAGCTTTATCCGGCAAAAAACGGTCGTTGAGATAACGCGCTGACAATTCTGCCGCGCCGACGAGCGCGGCAGTCGCGTAACGGATATGGTGGTGCGCTTCGAAGCGCGGTCTCAATCCTTTGAGTATGGCGATTGTTTCGGAAATCGTTGGTTCGGGCACATCGATTTTCTGGAATCGCCGCGATAACGCGTGGTCTTTCTCGAAGATCTGACGGTATTCTTTATAAGTCGTCGCGCCGATACAATGTAGATTGCTATTCGATAGCGCGGGCTTGAGCAGATTGGATGCGTCGAGCGAGCCGCCCGATGTCGAACCAGCGCCGATCAAAGTATGAATTTCGTCGATGAACAAAATAGGTGAGGGTTGCGTTTCCAGTTCGCGCAACACGTCTTTGAGGCGTTGCTCGAAATCGCCGCGATATTTCGTGCCTGCTAGCAACGCCGCCATATCCAACATGAAGACGCGACTTTCCTTCAATATTTCAGGAACATAACCTTCCACGATATGCGTCGCCAAACCTTCGGCAATCGCGGTTTTTCCGACGCCCGCCTCACCAACCAACAACGGATTACTTTTCTGACGACGGCACAATACTTGGATAACACGATTCAGTTCGGCTTCGCGCCCGATCAGCGGATCGATTTTTTGATCGCGCACCCGTTGCGTCAAATCAATCGTATAAGCTGTTAGCGCGCTGTCTGGTTTAGCGTTGTTCTCACTATCGCCGTCGATGCGTGTGGCGGAGGTATCGTCGTGTTTTTCCTGCCCGTGTGCGATATAAGATACTAATTCGAGGCGTGTCAATCCGTGTTTTTTTAGGAAATAAAGCGAGTGCGAATCCTTTTCTCCGAAGTAGGCGACCAATACATGTGCGCCAGTGACTTCGCTTTGCCCCGACGATTGTACTTGCAACACGGCGCGTTGTAGTACGCGTTGAAAACTGGGCGTGGGCTGTGTCTCGAAATCAAAACCTTCGCGCAAGCGCGGCGTATGCGATTCGATGAACTCTGCCAGTTCGGCGCGCATTTCTTCGATATTGACATTGCAGGCACGTAACGCGGTGGATGCCGAAGGGTTATCCAGAAGCGCCAGCAATAGATGTTCGCCCGTCACGAATTCATAGCGGCGTTGCCGCGCTTCGACGAGGGTCGTGTGTAATGAAATTTCCAGTTCTTGAGCAATCATGATAGCAATCTCTCTGAATCATGCATCCGTATTTGTTTCATCTCTTTACCCGATAGATTTTCAGGCCTCCTGAATGATACAGCGTAACGGATGCTCATACTTACGGGCCATTGCATGGATTTGCGACATCTTGATTTCAGAGATTTCGCGGGTATAAATGCCGCAAATGCCCGCGCCTTGATGATGAATTTGTAGCATGATTGAAGTAGCTTGCACAATCGGCATCGCGAAAACTTCTTGTAACAAGACCACCACAAAGTCTTGCGGCGTAAAATCGTCATTGAGCAGGATAACCTTATAAAGCGGCGGTTCTTGTGTTTCCCGCTCTTGGCTGACGACAGGCGAAATTTCGTGCTGTGCGGACATCGTATTCCAGATTGAGTTATTGATTTGACCTTTTTCAAGATACCGGAAATCGCGCCAATTGCAACAATAGCCACTTAATATATATGGGTATTGTGTTTTGTTGTGTTAACTATTGCAACATTTTGGTGAAGAATAAGATTTTTATCAAAGAAATCCTTGACCAAGTGGATTTTTCTGCGTAAAACGATAGCTGTTTGGAAGAAATTTCTGTCGTTGCTGTGTGCTGTGTCCTGTTTTCGATCTGTGTTTGTCCGTATCAGAGTGTGATAGAGAAACAAAGTGCCTCCTTCGAGACTTTCGCCAAACGAGTTTTCATGTTTTTTTTGAGAGGATAGTTTTATGGCAACAGGGACCGTCAAATGGTTCAATGACGCAAAAGGCTTCGGCTTTATTACGCCTGATGAAGGCGGCGAAGATCTTTTTGCTCATTTTTCTGCGATTAATATGCAGGGTTTCAAAACCTTAAAGGAAGGCCAACGCGTTAGCTTTGAAGTCACACAAGGACCCAAAGGCAAACAGGCGTCGAATATCCAAAACGCCGCCGCTTGATAACCGCGGAATTCTAAAACAAAAGCCCGCGTTTCGCGGGTTTTTGTTTGGCAGCGAAAAATATAAGATCAACGGCTTTAGCGAGATCAATTCTCCGAAAATGAACCGATGATTCATCGAAACAACTATCCTCTCACAAGCGGATAATGACCTGGCTTCAAAATTATAATCCGCTCGGTTTCTTCCCCGCGTCGATATTGTTGGCAGTGTTGCCCATCTTGTTTTTCGTCGTAACATTGATCGTATTGCGCTGGCGTATCCAGGCGGCGAGCGCGGGAACGTTGTTGTTGAGCCTGGTGTTGGCTGTTACCGTGTACGAGATGCCGTTGTTTTCGGCGCTGGCGGCGGCGATTTACGGCTTTTGCTACGGCTTGTGGCCTATCGCCGGAATCATTTTTAGCGTCGTATTCCTTTATCGGCTTACGATTAAAAGCGGGCAGTTCGGAGTAATACGCGCCTCCATCGCCTCGATCACGCCCGACGCGCGTTTGCAACTCATCTTGATCGGTTTCGCGTTCAGCGCGTTTTTGGAAGGAGCGGCAGGATACGGCGCGCCGGTGGCGATCACTGCCGCGCTGCTGGTCGGTTTGGGTTTCGATCCGATTCGCGCCGCCATGCTTTGCCTGGTCGCCAATACCGCGCCGGTGGCGTTTGGCGCGATGGGTACCTCGATTACCGTTGCCTCGCAAGTGAGTCAAGTCGAATTGACGGCATTGACGCGAGTCGCCGGAATTCAGTTGCCGTTGTTTTCACTATTGACATTATTATGGATCATCGTGACGTTGTCCGGGTGGCGCGGCGCGTTTGCCATTTTGCCCGCGCTCTTGGTTGCCGGCGCCAGTTTTGCCGGGACGATGATGGCGACGGCGTTTTGGATCGGTCCGCAACTGCCGGCGATCACTTCGTCGATTGCTTGTATGCTGGCGCTGACGATCTTTCTTCGTTATTGGCAACCGGCGCAGGTGATGCGTTTACGTGAACACGCGCCAATTTACCCGAAAATGATCGACGCGCCGAAACTCAATTTTGGCACGGTGCTGTACGCATGGCTACCGTTCATATTATTGACCGCCGCTGTGGTGTTGTGGGGGAGTAAAACATTTCAATCGCTTTTCGGCGAAACGGGAATTTTCGCGGACGCAGTATTATTGATCGAAGTCCCGTTTTTGCACGGCGTGATTTATAAGACAGCGCCCATCGTTGGTGAAAATACGCTTTACCCGGCAATTTACCATCTTGATCTTCTTAGCGCGATGGGCGCAGGCATCTTTGCCGCGGCGTTGCTTTCGGCGATATGTCTGCGCTTGCCATTGCGTAGCGTCGCCGAGGTTTTCGTCGGAACTTTTCATGGATTGAAATGGACGATACTCAGTATCGGATTGATTTTGGGATTTGCGACGCTATCCAATTATTCTGGCATGTCAGCGACGTTGGCGCTCTTTCTGGCGCAGAGCGGCAGTGTTTATCCGTTGTTAGCGCCGCTATTGGGCTGGTTCGGTGTTTTCTTGACGGGTTCGGATACTTCCTCGAACGCGCTTTTTGCGCCGTTACAAGCGATGGTTGCCGATCAGATCGGCGTTTCCGACGCGTTGTTGGTGGCGGGCAATAGTTTGGGTGGCGCGGCAGGTAAAATGATTTCGCCGCAATCGATCTCGGTAGCTTGCGCCGCTGTCGGTTTATTGGGAAGAGAAGGCGATTTACTGAAAGCGACGCTTAAAGCCAGCGCGATATTCGCTGTGATTTCCGGCGTGGTTATTTTCGCGCAAGCACTCATTTGAAAGATACTCGGCGCGTATTAAACATTGATCTAGATCAGAAATATCGTTGAGCGCAAATAGGGATGCCTAAAACTTGAATAAAATGCTAGAGTTTGTTGAAAGAGCGGAGCGTGGAGATCGACGCGGCGCGCTGGATAACTAAGATTAAGACGCGCTGAACGAAAGCACGGATTTCTTATAGGAAGGAAAAAGATGAAGAAAGTAGTTTGGTTATGGTTGGTTATCGGCATTATCGTCGGCTCGGCAGCGCTGGGCGTGACTGAGTTTGCGTTGCATGCGACTAGCACGAATGAATTTTGTTCTTCGTGCCACAAAAATGACGCGGCTCCGGAATGGAGAGCATCCAAGCACTACGTCAATGCTTATGGCGTACGGGCGGGATGCTCGGATTGCCATATTCCGAAAGATTTCGTGCCCAAGATGATTCGTAAAACGAAAGCGCTGGGAGAAGTATACGGACATTTCACTGGCGTGATTGACACTCCTGAAAAATTCGAAGCCAAACGCCTCGAAATGGCGGAAAGCGAATGGAAACGTTTGAAAGCCAATGGTGCGCAGGAATGTCGTAATTGTCACTTCATGGATGCCGTCAACAATCCCGACAAAGAGTATTTAGCCGATATGCATAAAGGCGTTCTGGAAAGCGGCGAACAAGTTTGCACGGATTGTCACAAAGGAGTTGCGCATAAAGCGCCTTGACGGGATCAGGGTATATACTTGATGCGTTTTGATTTATATTAAATGGCGCGAAAGCGCATTCACCGAGGAAGAGAGAGGAGAAAACATGAAATTGAAGTTCTTGGTTTTGGTTGCGGCAGGCGCGGTATTTGCCGCTGGCGCGGTTTCGGCTCAGGATGTCGATACTTTCGTAAAAAATAAATGCTTGATATGTCATGATGTCGAGAAGAAGAAAATGGGCGCGCCGTTCAAAGAGTCGTCAGCGAAATATGCTGCTAATGCCAACGCCGTTGCCGAATTGTTGCCTAAATTGAAAGATGGCAAAGACGGTCATCCGAAAGTCGCGGGTAGTGACGAAGAACTGAAAGCCGCGCTTGGAAAGGCGTTGAGCTATAAATAAAGTTTGGGAACGGAAAACCGTTGATTTCATAGCGCGTTTCGTCGTTCACCGAAAACAAAAAGGCGGAATTTTTCCGCCTTTTTGTTTTCGGGTGGGATGTTCCGGATGGCGCCGGAATGGTCACCGACCAGCCGGACGCCGCCGTCCAACGTTTGACGGCAACCCGCTTGTGGCGGCGGTTGGCAAAGCGCGCGAGATTGGGGTGCCCTTTTTGCCGTAACAAATTGCCCTTCCGGTCGGTACGCAGCCGCACCGTGCCGGAACGCGGGGCAAAATCAATCGTGCCCCCTTCGTGTTGGATGCGGGCATAGGGCATGTTGCTCGATACTCGCGCGTAATCGCTGCCGTACGAGCGCGAGAGGGAGGTGTACAGGTAGCCGCGATCACGCAGCATCTGGTTGCCCTTGCCGCGCTTGGCGCGGCTCTTGAGCGTTGCTTTGGAGAGCGGCGTCCAGCGCGGGCGCCCCTGCGCCAAAATGTTATCTTGGACTTCGCGCAGCATCCGGTCGGCGATGGCGCGCGTCACCGGCGCCGGATTTTTGGCCACCCGCATTAACCGTTGTAGCGTTGGCGTCACGGTATCGTGGGTGAGCGGCTTGATCGTGATTTGCATGGTTGATTTTCCTAATCGCTTGGAGTATCCTGATGCTACGAGCTGCGACGTCAGAAATTTTCATCAGAAAAATTTTCGCTTAGGTGCTGACAGGGTCGGCGCAATAGCAGTAAGCAGTAGCGCCGATTGCGATGGAGAGGGAAGCGGCCTCCCGTAGCTCGTTTTCATTTTCTCGTCCCCATTCCCGTCCCCAATCTTCTTCTTGCTAACCGTTGTAGCGTTGGCGTCACAGTATCGTGGGTGAGCGGCTTGATTGTGATTTGCATGGTTGATTTTCCTAATCGCTTGGAGTATCCTGATGCTACGAGCTACGACGTCAGAAATTTTCGCCTAGGTGCTGACAGGGTTGGCGCAATAGCAGTAAGTAGTCGCGCCGATTGCGATGAAGGGAACGGTGGCCTTCCGTAGCTCGTTTTCATTTTCTCGTCCCTAGTCTTCTTCTTGCTCGCTCCCGTATCCATGTCCCGGACAACACCGGAAACAACCTATCGTTATACAGTTCGCCGGGATCTCGTATTACGTAGCCGGTGGTCACACTGTTGGTGTGCATCGTTTCTTTGGGCGTACCACGAATAATACGTTCGCGCAGATTGTAATCGAGCGAGACGACGATCTTGTCTTTACTTTGATAACCGGGCAGGATATAGAGCAACGCGGGCGCGGGGCGTCCCGGCGACTGATCCAACAGGATGGCTTCGGCGTCGCGCAGCAGGCGCGGTAATTCGTCCCATTGTTCGCGTGGCAGCGCCTATCTTGAAGCAAGCATTGTCGTATAATCGCGTCTATTTTCTTTTGGAGCCTATGCCATGACCACATTGGTCGTTGTCAAGAAAAACAATGAAATCGTAATTGCCGCCGATTCGCTGTGCACGTTTGGCGACACCAAACTTTCCGCCGCTTACGATCACAGTCCAGAAAAAATTCTTCGCCATCAGGACAGTTATATCGCGTTGTGCGGCTCAGCGGCGCATCAGTTGGTATTTGAAAATTTGCTCAAACAAAATACACTCGATTTGTCGAGCAGGAACGCGATTTTCGAGAGCTTCTGCATGTTGCATCCGCAGCTCAAGGAACAGCATTTTCTCAATCCCAAGGAAGAAGACAATGATCCGTATGAATCAAGCCAAGTCACGGCGTTGATTGCTAATGCGCGAGGGATTTTCGGCGTTTATTCGATGCGCGAAGTGTTCGAGTACACCCGTTTTTGGGCGACAGGATCGGGCTACGAGTTCGCGCTTGGCGCGATGAACGCGGTTTATCCACATTTGGACAGCGCGGAAACCATCGCCAAAATCGGTATCGACACCAGCGCCACTTTCGATAGAAATACTGCGTTGCCGATGACACTTTATAAGATCAACGTTTGATTATTTTCAAGAAACAACATTAAGAAAATGTTTTAATATATTGAAATAAAAGTAATTTATTAAATTTTACCTACCTCATCAAATGTAATCGAAGTCATATATAAATTGTAACGAATTTTCATCCTAGCCGTATTGGCATAAGATGTTTTCATAGTAAGATCAATGTGTTATATATTGCTATACATAACACATTGTTGTCAGTGTGCCGGCAACCCATCAGCATCTGTGCGACTTTCTGACGTCACGGCTTTGTGGATAGATTACATTCGAAATGATGGGTTGTAAGTGCACAAAACCGATATCACAGGATATGGCGGCGAACAGATCAGTTACGCGCTCAAAGATTCTTTGGGCGAACCTTAATATCCCAACATCGCCGCTGTTTCGCCGTTGGGCAGTTTGAATCCGTAATCGAGTAACGTCTTTTTCGCTTCACGTGTCTGCATGAAATCGAAAAACATTTGTGCCGTATTGCTTGCGCCTTTGAGCAAAACCATATACTGAATCAATGGCTCACTGATCATGTCGGAAAGTAATACTGCTCGCCCGCCATTCTCGTATACGGATTTTCTGGCTTGCGCGTAGGAAATCAGCCCGCCTTGCACGGCAGGGTCTTTGGTTAATTCCAGGACTTCCATCACATTATCGGCAAACATCAGTTTGTCTTGCATATCGTCCAGAACGAGTTTGCGGCGTAATGTTCGTTCGGCAAGACGACCATAGGGCGAATCTTTCGGATCAGCAATCGCCAGATGCCGCAGACGATTTTCACGCAGCGCGCCGCGAATATCGTTGAGCATCGCGTCGGCTTTCAACGGTGAATCAGGCGGTACATAAAATGCCAGATTGGCAACTGCGTAAGGCTTGCTTGCTTTCAGGCTTCTGTTTTCATCGACGATTCTTTGCGCCCATGTTTCGTCACCCGCGAGAAACAATTCGACTGACGCGCCGGCGGCGATTTGTTGGTAAACATCGCCGGGCGCGCCAAACTGTACGCGAACTTTTCCACCGTTTCTTTGCTCAAACAATCTGACGAGCGCGGGGAAGACTTGCTGCAAGTCGGAAGAAGCCGCAATGAGCGGTGGAGCCGGTTGCGGCGCGTTGGGGGCAGCCTGTTGCGCTATTGTTTTCTGCGGTAAAAAAGCGCCGATGGACGCAAATGCCAAAAGTACGAACAATGTTTTTTTCATTTCCATTGAAAGATGATATGAACAATATCATTCTAACGCAATTTTTCATGAGCGCATTTCCACACAAAGAAAGACAAAGACGCCCGGTTTCGTGTCAAATGTTATCCGATATGCGATAATCGTCGGCGATTGATTTTCTTGTGCGCACAATGAAAAAAATCCTTTTTTCATGTATTTTCGTCGTAGTGTCCGTTCTTGCGGCTTGTAATCACGACACTGCCGACGTCGTCGAAGTTTCGGAACGCCCGATTTCCGCGCCCGCCGCGGCGGAATCCGTTGCGCCTCAGCCTGAATCGTCACCACAACCGTTGCAAAACGTCCCCTGGAGTTGGCAATACACCATCAACGCGCAAAACGAACGCATCGCGCCGGATCGCCCCGAACGTTACACGTTGCTGCTGCGCCCCGATGGCGGTGTCGCCGTGCTTGCCGACTGTAATCGCGGCGGTACGGCTTTCCAGGAAAACGAGGGTAAGCTTGCGTTCGAAATGATCGCCATGACCAAAATGTCGTGTTCGCCGAAATCAAAAGCCGACGTTTTTCTCTCTGGACTGCACGATGTTGAAAGTTATCATATCGACGGAACGACATTGACCTTCACGCTGCGCGACCGAAGTATGATGATTTTTGTTCCGCTCGCCGTGCCTTGATATGCCCGTTTCCGTTGTCACCATTAAACCCGGTTCATGGGCGGCGTGGAAAATCGCCTTTCGTCCGAAAACTTTGTGGGTTGCTACCGTGCCGGTCGTCGTTGCCGCCGCGCTGGTTTTTTCGGCGGGACGAGCGATTCATTTGCCTTCGCTCGTCTTGGCGATGTTGTGCGCGGTGATGATTCAAATCATTACCAATTTACAAAACGATGTCGGTTATACTGCGCGCGGTCACGAAACTGGCGAGCGCATCGGTTTTCCACGCGCCACGCAAACAGGATTACTGACGGCGCGTCACATTCGCATCGCGCTTTTGTTTTGCGCGCTTGTGACGATTCTGCTTGGGTTGCCGCTGGTGATTTGGCATGGCTTGCCTATTCTCATCATCGGCATCGCGTCGATGATTGCCGCCGTGTTGTACATGGCGGGCTTTCGTCCTATCGCCTATACCGCATTAGGCGAATTGTTTGTTTTCATTTTCTTTGGTCTTGTCGCCGTCAATGGCACGGTTTATCTGTTTACGCATCAAACATCGGCGGCGGCGTGGTTGTTGTCAGTGATCATCGGTCTGCTTGCCGCCGCTGTGCTGTTGGTCAATAATTACCGCGATGCCGAACATGATCGCAACACTGGACGCCGCACGTTGGTGGTCGTACTTGGCAAACGTCATACGCGGCGGCTTTACGCGGCAATGGTGTTCTTGCCTTTCATTCTATTGTTGCCGCTGACCGCGATTTCTCCGTTGCTGTTGTTACCGATGTTGGCATTACCGCTCGCCATCCAGACATACCGTGCGTTAGGCACGACTTCATCCGGTTCAATGTTTAACACGATCATGCTACGCACGGTGCAACTGGAAGCGTTGTTCGGGTTACTGTTCTGTATAGGCAGCATTGCTGTGGGAATCATTAAATGAAGTCAGAACAACCCCATCATCATCATCCATCCGTAAAAAGAGATGTACAACGCCACCAAAATCTTGGCAATCGGCTTAATCGCCGTAATGACGTTTTCGACGGATTCGGTGACGAATACTTTGATCGCCTCGTCGAAAGCCTCGCCGACAAACGAAAAAAGGTGAAATTCTTCCATGATGGATCATTCAATCCGGTTAATGATCACTTTCCATTTTTTAACCTGTTATTTAGCATTTGCATTCTTTTCTCGTGTTCTATTGCTTTCTGTTTTCTTTTTTCCTCTTGTTCTATGGCTCTCTGTTTTCTTTTCTCTTCTTCAGCGGCAACCAATTCTTTTTTCTCAGCTTCAAGGCGTGCTTGATGCTTCGCCTCGCGTGCTTTTTCTTTTTCGACTTTTCTAGCACGAAGCTCTTTATCAAACGCCTCCCCTCTTCCTTCTTCATATGCCTTTTTCCGGGCGTTCTCCAAAGCCTCTAATTCTTCCTTCGATTCAGCTAAATTGTCTATAAACATAAGAGGAGGCTTTTTTTTCCTTTCTTCCGCCCATTCTTTTTGTTTCTCCTGATGTAGCCTTCTCTGCGCCGCGTCTTCGGCTTTTATTCGCTCATAAACTTTATCTTCTTCGCTCTGACACGCCAACAAGGAAACCGACAGCAACGGAATCAGCATAAGTTTTAGTAAGTGTTTCATGATTATCTCCACGTGATCGGTTTTAGCTCAGGAACGTTTTTTGTCGAAAAGTAGCGTTTATATAACTGGGCTTCTTGTTCTTGCCGAATCAATTCTTGTTGTTCGGCGATACCAAGCATTACCATCAGTTCGCCCATCGCATTACTAATCGCCGACGTTTCGGCTTCCATTCGCGCCGTAAGATCGGCTGCCGCCTTAATGTCGTCGGTGCTGTCAATGCGGGTTTTTAAATCCTGAACATTCTTGATTCGTCCTTGCATCTTTTCAAACGACTTTTTCATGTTGGAAAGGGTTTGCGCCGGATTTTTCAACGCGGTTTGACAGTTCGCTTTTTCCATTGAGTCCTCGATCAGCAATAATCGAACACCGTGATTATATCATAAAATCTTTTTACAATGCCATAGAGATTGAGCGACATTCAACCATCGATGGTGAAAGAATCTCGCTTCTTCTTGTCTCGTTTTGAGCTATGATTCATCTTTCCTTTTGACGGAATATCGGCATATGAAACAAACATTCCTTGAATTCGAGCAACCCATTGCGGAACTTCAAGCCAAAATCGACGAGCTGCGTTGTGTCGATGAAGACCCCGCTGTCGATATTTCCGAGGAGATCGACCGTTTACAAGAAAAAAGCGATCAACTGATCGAAGACATCTACAGCAAACTGAACGCTTGGCAGATCACGCAAGTGGCGCGGCATCCGCAACGCCCCTATACGCTGGATTACATCGAGGCGTTGTTCGCTGATTTTCACGAATTGCACGGTGACCGCACTTTCGCCGATGACGCCGCGATCGTAGGCGGCTTCGCGCGTTTCAACGACAAGCCGTGTATGGTGATCGGGCATCAAAAGGGGCGCGATACCAAAGAAAAAATCCACCGTAATTTTGGTATGCCGCGTCCTGAAGGTTATCGCAAGGCGTTACGCTTGATGAAGCTGGCGGAAAAATTTGACCTGCCGATTTTCACTTTTGTCGATACGCCTGGCGCTTATCCAGGGATTGGCGCTGAAGAGCGCGGGCAATCCGAAGCGATCGGGCGGAATCTGTACGAAATGTCGGCATTGCGCGTGCCGATTATCGTGACCGTGATCGGTGAGGGTGGTTCGGGCGGCGCATTGGCATTGTCGGTCGGTGATCTGATGTTCATGTTGCAATACTCGATTTACTCTGTCATCTCGCCGGAAGGTTGCGCGTCGATTCTCTGGAAATCACCCGCGTTCGCGCCGGAAGCCGCCGAAACGCTGGGGATTACCGCTGAGAAGCTCAAACAACTCGATTTGATCGACGAAATCGTCCCCGAACCTTTGGGGGGGGCGCATCGCAACCACGAAGAAATGATGATGACCTTGAAAGATATCCTTACCGATGCGCTGAAAAAACTCAATGCGATATCCGTATCCAAACGGCTCGCGCTGCGCAACGAAAAAATCATGAGCTTCGGCAAATTCAAAGAGAACGATAAAACTGCGGCGTGAGATAAATCGACTACGCCAAAGTCTTTAGATCAGATCGAGAAAGAAAAGGGCGTAGGCTTCTTGATAGATGCTCCCCGAATCAGGTTTTACTTTAATCAATTGTCGTAATTTATCTGTCGCGCCGTAAAACCCCGTCCTTCAGGGCGGAGATATAAGGCGTAACGGCACAGCCGTTATCCAGGCGTTCTTTGTTGTTCAATATATTGCCGAATAATGGTGATTGGTGCGCCACCACAACTGCCAGCAAAATACGATGGCGACCATAAGCTGCTTCCCCATAATTTGTGCTTGATGGTTGAATAGTGTTTTTTTCTGATCATACGGCTAGACACTCCTTTAAGGCTATTCACAAGGTTGGATATAGCAACCTTTGGCGGGTAATTGACCAGCAAATGCACATGATCATCTTCGCCGTCAAACTCTATAAGCTGGGCTTCAAAGTCATTGCAGACTTTGGTAAATATGGGGCGCATATCTTCAAGTATGGTTTTTGTAAGCACATTTCTGCGGTACTTTGTGACAAATACCAAATGAATGTGCATATTAAAAATACAGTGTCTGCCGTGGCGTATATCTGATTGACTGCTCATAGACCAATAGTATAATTAATGTATGCAGCTTAAAAAAGCCTTTAAATACGAACTTATGCCCAAAGGTGAGCATATCCGCAAGATGAAGCAGTTTTGCGGTTGTGCTCGTTTCGTGTTTAATAAGGCGCTGGCTTGGCAAAATGATCAATACCTAGCGGACAACAATTTTAAATTTGGCTACACCAAGATAGCCAATTTGTTGCCCGCATGGAAAGAGGAGTTCAAATGGCTTGGGTCTTGCCATAGTCAGGTATTGCAGCAATCTCTTAAAGACCTGGAGTCGTCATTTCGCAATTTCTTTCGCAAGCAGTCTGATTTTCCTAAATTCAAGAAGAAGGGCTTGCGTGATAGCTTTCGGTTTCCTCAAGGATTTAAGCTCGATGAGAATAATAGCCGCCTCTATTTACCTAAAATAGGCTGGGTGCGCTATCGTAATAGCCGTGCAGTTGTTGGCACAATCAAAAACGTAACAATCAGCCAAAAATGCGGGAAATGGTATGCGTCGCTGCAAACAGAGTTTGGTGTAGATAATCCAGTTCCTTGTGGTGGCGAAGTGGGTATTGATATGGGAATAGCCAGATTTGCCACATTGAGCGATGGGACATATTTTGAACCAAGAAACAGTTTCAAGCATTACCAGCAGCAGCTAGCCAGGCTGCAAAAACAAATGAGCCACAAGGTCAAATTCAGTAGAAATTGGCTCAAGGCAAAAAGCAAGATTTCTAAACTTCACTCCTGTATTGCCAATACCAGACGAGACTACCTTCACAAAATCTCAACTCAAATTAGCCAAAACCACGCGATAGTGTATGTTGAAGATTTGAAGGTCAGTAATATGTCCAAGTCTGCTAAAGGCAATAGTGAGTGTCACGGCAAGATGGTGAAACAAAAGTCAGGTCTTAACCGCTCAATTCTGGATCAGTCATGGTTTGAATTCAGGAGGCAGCTTGACTATAAGCTGCTTTGGCATGGTGGTCATCTTGTGGGGGTTGACCCGAAAAACACCAGTCGCACTTGCCCGGCATGCGGGCATATCAGCAAAGACAATCGCCAGTCGCAATCTCACTTTGAGTGTATGGAATGTGGTTTTACATCCAATGCGGACGAAGTAGGAGCGATTAACATATTAAGGGCAGGACGTGCCCAGCTAGCCTGTGAAGTGAACGATGCAGTAATGTCGTCAGCAGCAGGAACCCACCGAGGTGAGTTAGCTGCTTGCAGCTAACCACGGTAGGAATCCCCTTCCTTTAGGGAGGGGAGGACGTCAATGCGGTTTAGCCATGGAATTTTCACCTCGATGCGGAAAATTCCTGTTTGAGAAAATGTAACTCACATCTTTTGATAAAAATAATAAGCGCTACGGCATAATGATAGTTGTGTAACATACATATATCAGGTATCGTGTGACAGCGTTTATTATGACATGATTGTCGAGAGTTCACTTTACATACTGTCGATGAGTGATTTTTTTAATTGTTCCGACATTTTATTCATTTCTATTTGAGAGATTTGGCATGAGACTTCTTCAACATAAAATTTGTTTTCTGGCTTCTTTGGTATTTCTCAACGTTTCTATTTTTTCTGGTTTTGTGCAGGCGGCAAACTATATTAATGAAACGGCGCCGCAAACTGAAAAAACCGTTGGAGAAGCGCAAAAGGAGATACTTGCTGGAAAAATAAAAGAGCCTACGTCAAAGCCGACTGTCTCGGAAGCTAAAAAAGCGGCGATAAAAGCTAGATTGGAAGAGCGGCTTGAATTAGAAAAGAAGATACTTTCCTCGATAGCTCGTGGAATAAACGCGGAAAAAGATATTGAGATCTGGTTGGCTTCTTTCGGCAATGCGGAAATTTCTGAACAAATCAAAAAGAAAAAAAGTCATGGATATTCGTTGCAAGATGCGCTAAAGAAAATCGAAGAACAATTAAATGATGACAATCAGGACACAGGGACATGGATTGAGCTTTTATCTTCGGCGCGCCGGCAACTTGAGCAAGATTTTTTTCAAATAAATCTGATATTAGAAGAGCTCCCGGAAGTCTATAGATTAAAACAGGAAGAAATTGAAGCAGAGATATCATTTAATCTGGATCATTTTGAATCTCTTCTGGTCATGCAGCCTCTCGATAAGCGGGCGATTCAGGAGGCTTTGGATAAGATTTTAGCAACCAATATCAAAGAGCCGGTTTTAGGGAAGCAATTATTACCCGTTCGTCGCGGCGCTCTGAAAGAAATGGTTGATGCGACAAGTATTGAAGCGAACACATATAAAGCCTTTCCTATAAATGTTATTCCAGAAGAGATAAAAGTTCAGGCCGGACTGCTCAACAATGATCCGCAAGCGATCACTCATTTTGTGCGCAGCGATATTTCTTCTCAGTGGTACAGCGGTTCCCGTAAGGGCGCGCTTGGAACATTAAACAGTAGGGCGGGGAACGCTGAGGACAAATCGGACTTGCTCGTCCAACTGTTGAGAGCGGCAGGTTTTGAAGCCCGTTATGTCTACGGAGAAATGCGTCAGTCAACGACGCTGCTGGCGGAAATGCTTGGCGTTGACGTTTTGCGCGTTGAAGAGGCGCTCCGCCTATCGGGTATCGCTTTTTTACCAATGGCGTATGATCAAATAGTAATTGATCATACCTGGGTCCGTTGGAATGATGAGGATATTGATGTTTTTTGGAATGAGAAAACTTCTTTCTGGCAAGGACTTGGATTTAATTCTTTTGAATCAGAGTTACTACGTTCAAATTATTTGAGAGAACCGCAAAAGGTAGATTTTGGATATTATATTTCATCTTTCTTTCCTCTAAGCAAAGCTGTTTTTGCGCCTAAAGCAAAACCGCAAAATATTGCGACATCGATACAATCTGTTCAATGGGAAGGAGACGAGCTTCCACAAAGCAGACGGGTTACCGTAAGTATCGAAATCAATAAGGGTGATAAACGGGTTTTTTTCGCTCAGTCTTTTTTGAGGGATATTGTCAATAAACAGACTTCTTTGTCTTATATTGCCGCCAACGCTGACGATCAGAGGCTCATCGATGCTTTTGGCGGTTTAGAGAGAACGCCGCCTTATCTATTCAAAGTTGTTCCCGCGTTAAAAATAGGCGGAAAGATTATTGAACAATCGGATATTGGCGTACAGCTTGGCGATGAGTTAAATATCAAAATCACGTTCAATACACCGCTGGGTGGTGAAGTTGTCGAACAAAACATGATTGCCGGCGGTTATCATGTTTTTGGTATCGGCGCGCCGGAAGTTGAAAGAACATATCACGATGATTTATCTCAGGAAGCCATGGCAGCGTCTTTGTTGGATGGCGTGGCTGTTGCTTATGCGCGGGAATGGAAAAAAACGGAAGAACAACTCAATACGTGGCTAGGGATTGTTGATTTCAATCTACTCCCCTCGCTGATTATGGTAAACAATGAATATACCTATAATTCGGTAGGGATGATTAAACTATCGCGTTACTGGCGTGGGGTCAGTATAGATGCGCTATTGCGGACAGCGGAACCGGTAAGCGTATTATCTACGGAAATGCAATCAGAGCAAGAGGCGGCAACACGACAATGGTTGAGATTGTCCGCATTACAAGGTTCCAGCCTTGAGCATACCGTATTCGAAATGTTATTTCGTACAGAGGCGCTATCCGCAAACAAAGCGTTGACTTTTCCTGATGTGAAAACTATTGATGTTGACGCGTCGAACCTTTCTATATTGAAGGGTTTTGGACATCAAGAAACGGTGATCGATGCAATATCCAAGCAGGTAGAGCGGGGATTGACCGTAAGAATAATAGAAACGCCGCTATCGCTTCCCGGGTGGCGGGGATCGGCTTGGCATGCGGAAGATGATGAAACGGGCGGAAGTGGATATTTTCTTTCTGGCGGTCTTGCGGGAGGCGTGACGCTCGATCAATGGCAGATGCCATTTGTTGCGGACACCCTGAGAAATGCTTATCACCCGTTGAAAAGTGATCCTTATTCCGGAGTTTCCATGGAAATAACGGGGAATGGACAAGCGGGTATCGTCGATAAAACCTTATCTGAATCTATTTCTGTGCGCGTTCTTGATGTATTCGGGCAGCCCGTTCCAGATGCGCCGGTTGTGTTTATTGCCGTAGAAGGAGCGCTTGGACAGGGCGGGTCAGAAGGAGAAGAAATAGAAACGACTACTGACGCTTTCGGTTTTGCGACGGTATCTTGGCGGTTAGGAAAACACACGTTTGATGTCGATGGCTTGGCGACGTATGGAAAAATAAATGCCAATGATGAATATCCGACGCGATATGGCGTTCATAGAATAATCGCCTGGTTTGCCTCAATCAATGGCGAGTGGAAAAGTTCATGGATTCAAGCGGTCGCTTTGCCGGATACTCCGGTTTTATTTGAGCGGATCGATCAATTCCCGATTACCAATATTCTCCCGGGCGATGGCGTAGGCGCCAATCTTTTTTCTATACGAGACCCATTTGAGAACCCGGTCGCCAATGCGGACGTCAGCGCGGTAGCCAATGAACCGGTAGCCAACTGCCCGATGATGCATTCGTGGTCATTAGAAAAAGCGTTGCTGACAGCCAATCGGGCGGAAGAGTGCAATATCACGCTTCCGGTTTATGGAGAATGCGGTGAGTTTCAAGCCTCTCGAAGAAGTAATGCCTATGGACAGGCGGTGTTCAATATTTTTGTCGGCAAAGTTTATAACGCTGTTTTCCCGGTGACGTATACGCAGGGGAGCAATTCTCTGGTGATCAATTACCAGACGACGACCACTCCGGATTGTCTTTCGCATCCTATGCAGCTTCATACGAGTTACTCATCTATCGCGGATGACGTGGGTTTACAGGCTGTCGCCGCGGGGCGGCAGTTTCCCAAACCAATTGGCGCGCGTTTGATTCATGTACGGCCTAAAGTACAGGCGCTATCAACCGGGGAGACATGCTATTTCAGGCATCGCTCGGACGTCATAATTACGCTTCCCACTACGGCTACCGCGCAATTCACGGTAGATAACGGCGGCAGCGCAACGCCAGCGGTTCGGGAAAGCGTCAATGGCGCGTTTACGAGCTATATCAATACTGCCTCATCGCCTGCCGCGCATCAGGTCGGATTCAGCGCTACCGCCTATAATGTCGTGACAGATATCATTACCACGCCCAGAACTTGTAGTGTCGAATTTACGAATGGAAGCCTGGAAACGCACGCGCCGAATATAGGGACTATTTACGGACTCAAGGCGACGATCAATTCAATTTCTCCTAGTCCGATCCGGTTGAATAGTAATGGGGCGAACGCTGATCCGATTACATTTGATTTCACAATCGATCCGCCTACCTATCCAGGTCGCTCTGCGGCGATTGAAATTCATAATAATGAAGGCTTATATGCTGCTTTGAATGGATTCCATTCTGTCGGCGGTGTCAAGCAACAAAGTCTGGCGGCAAACAGTTTGAGGCTCGATTCAACCAAGCGGGGCTGGTTTGCGAGACTGGTATTAAACGGAGGCACTCACGCCGAAACCATTTCCGCTGATAAATCATTCAGTCTCGATCAAGAAGATGAGCAGATCATTACATTTTTTAATCGCAGAGTAGACCTGTACAGCTATCAGGATATTAATAATGCGCGTCTTTGCCAACGAGACGCTTTGGTCAAGTTTTCGCTTTCGCGTTCAGCCAGAGTGACTTTAACCGCGCAACCTTATAGTGACGCGACGCCGATACTGGATCGGGAACCCGATCTTGTCAACGTGCCTATCGTTCTCATCGATGATGAATCATATGGCAAGGGGACTTTTGCCTATGCGGTTCCCAAAGGGTCATTACTACCGCGTAAAAACGGCTACAAATTGGTTTTGACGGCAGTCGATGCCGAAGATGAACATTACTCTGAGTCAAAGTCCGGATTGCTCACTGTTCGGGTGGACATTCGTGATCAATTAGCCGTTGGTTCTGTAATGATCAAAGGGGTGAATACCCATAATGGCGTGTTGGTACACCAAGGTCCAAGTATCGCGGTAAAAGGCCGCGGACCAAAATTGACGTTCATACCAACCTATTCCGGCGCATCGGGTTCGATGATGGGACCATTGGGGTTTAACTGGGATCATAATTTCTCGGCGAGTATTACGCAAAACAGTTGCGGCGATATTGTCGTGTCTACCGGCGATACAGGCGCTGTATTATTCATCAAAGATAAAAAGGTTTGGAAGCCGGGGGTTGGCTATCACGCGACACTTATCGAATCGAGTAACGGCGACGCTTTTGATTTTTACAGCAAAGACGGAACACACTACCATTTTGCCAAAACGCTCGCATCGATCATCTGGGCGAATATTGGTAATAACCGTTATACGGAGACCGGTCAGGAAAGCGCTTCGACGATTCGTGATGCGCAGTGGCGGCTGGCGTCGATTGAAGACCCCAATGGCAATAAGCTGACGCTTCACTACGAAGCGAACAACAGTGAAGCGCGTCTCATATCGGTTGAAGACGATACGGGGCGAAGCTTTGACTTTACCTATACTGAAAAGATTTTCGCGCCGGATGTCGAAAAAAGCATCAAGGTGATCGATCATATTAATGGACCGGGGAACTTGCGCTTGTCTTTTGATTACGATGAGCTTGGCAATCTGGTTGAGATCGGGCGTTCAGGCGGCTTGGTAGAGAAGTACGATTACAGTACCGATGAAGTTTATTCGAAACGTCATTACATTACGGCAATTACCAATGGTCTTGGAACGAAAACGGATTACGATTATGTCGATTTTGACGAACTGCTTCCTGGATTGAATAATCCGCTGCCGACCAACCGCGTCGAGTCGATTCGTTCGGCGGATGGCGGCGTCACCACTTTTTCTTACAATGGTAAACGGCAGGACTTGGAAAAAGTGGCCACGGTTATAGAAAGGGGCGATCAAGATCGTATCACCACCTACACTCTGAACAAATACGGCGCGCCGCTTAAAATAACCAGCCCGGCAGGAACGGTCAATATGGTCTGGAAGGCGAACGATGTGTTGATGGAGCGCAAAACCGACGCGCGCGGCACGACGACGAACTATACCTACGACGCGGCGGGCAATATTTTGACCGAGCGCTTATCGGGCAATGGCGCGACACGCAATTTGTCCAATACCTGGCGAATCCAAACGACAGCCCCTTATATCAAAAACCTTTTGACACGACATACCGATGGCAAAAGCACCGCGCACAGCTATACCTACGATAATGCGGGCAACCTGCTTTCTGAAACGCATGGATCGGGCACCGCGAGGAACGTAAAAAACTATACCTATGATGGAAAAGGCGACCGTGTCACGATGAAGGATGGGCTGAATAACATCACCACGTATACGTATGATACCTACGGATTGCCTAAAACGATTACCGATCCCGAAGGCAATGTGACCTCTACCAATCATGACGATCAAGGACGTTTGGTTTCGCAAACAGATGCGTACGGCAATACCACGACATTGACTTATAACGATCTGGACCAGCTTGTCCGACAGGTGAATCCGTTGGGCGCGGCGGCGGGCACGCGTGAATGGACCTGGGATGTCTTGGGCAATAAAAAGTCCGAGACCAATGAAGAAAGGCGTACCTGGACATTCGAATACGACGAAATGGGACGGTTGGTTACGGAAACCCACCCGATGGATGGGACGCGCCGGCGCAATTACGATGTATTGGGTAACCTCATTCGCGTCACTGATTGGCGATTACGCGGCACGACTATGAAATACGACGCGGCGGGCAGAATGATTGAAAAGAAAGGCCCGCTCGAATACGTGTGGACTTACACCTACGATGAAAACGATAACGTGCTGACCGAGACCGATCCGCGCGACAACACGACGCGCTATGCTTACGATGGATTGAATCGTTTGACGAAGAGAACCGACGCGCTTGGACAGATCACCAGCCGCACATGGGATGACAATGGCAACATGTTGACCGAGACGCTGCCCAATGGCACGGTGACGACGCAAACGTTTGACGCGATCAACAGAATGACGCGGCAGGTTGTTCGAGGAACCGGCGGCAGCGTAACGCGCTCGTGGACTTTCGATCTCAACAATAACCTCAAGACAGAAGTAGATCGGGAAGGCAATACGACTTCACACGATTACGACAAAGCGAACCGTCGCGTCAAAACCACATTACCGCGCGTTGCGGCGGGCACGCCGATTCTACAATTTGCCTACGACAAAATGGGCAATGTAATTCATGAAATTGACGCCAGAGGAAATACGACCTATTACGAGTACGACGCCTTGAACCGTCGCACGAAGGTCACGTTACCGGAAACCGAAGTGGGATGGAGAAGCGTTCGTTCCTATACGTATTACAACGACGGTAAGCTAAAAACCGAAATGCTGGAAAACGGCAATATTATTTTCTATACCTACGACAATCTGGGCAGATTGATCGCCAAGCATGACATGCTCGGCTCGCTTGGCGCCTGGGTCTACGATCCCAATAATAATCTCACGCGAGAAAGAGACGGCAACGGCAACGAGACGCAACACGACTATAATCAACGGAACCTAAAAATCCAAACGCGTCTTCCGAGGATGCCGGTGTATAGATTTACCTACGACGCCATTGGTAATCTCAAAACCGAATCCGCGCCGAACGGTAACGTGACGCGGCACGAATACGACGCGCTGAACCGGAAGATCAAGAGCGTTGACAATCTGGGGCTGATCGCAAGCTGGACCCATGACGCTGTTGGCAACCTCAAAACCGAGACCGATGGCGTCGGGCGCGTCGTGACCCACAGCTATGACATGCTCAATCGCCGTACCGAAAGCAAAGACGCCATTGGCGTATTCTGGGCGGGGGCTTATGACGGCAACGGCAACCTGACTCGGGAGACCGATGGCAAACGGCAGAACACGACCTATACCTACGATACCCACAACCGGAAGCTAAGCGAAACCAAGACGCCGCACAAAAGAACCTGGGTTTACGACATAGCGGGCAATCTTGCCGAAGAAAAAGACGCGCGCAACAACACGACCCAATACGCCTACAACGCGCGCAATCAAAAGATCGTCCGCATCGACCCGTTGAAGCGACAAACCCGATTTATCAACGACATCGCCGGTAATCCCATTTGGATTGAAGACGAAAGTGGCAGAATCACCAGATCCCACTACGACATGCGTAACCGACTGAGCAAAGAATGGGTCGAAACCGAGAACGGTCAAGAAATCACCGAATACGCCTACGATTCCGCCGACAACCGTATTCGGGAGACCAAACCGCGGGGCAACGCCATCGATTACGGATACGATAGCCACAACCATTTGATAAAAATCACCACCGCAGCCGGTATCGCGTACCTCGATTACAACGGCGTCGATGATTTAATGGGCCGACGAGACGGCAACGGCAGACTAGAACAATACCAATACAATATACGCCGTCAACGTATCGGAACCGTCTTTGCCGACGGACAAAGAGAATTATCGACTTACGACCTCGCCAATCGGCTCATCCGTACCAAAGACGCCAATGGCGCCGTCACCGAGATCACCTACGATGGACGCCACCGCGAAACCGGACGCGTGATCACCGGCAATGGCGAAACTCAAAGCATCGAACTGACGCTAGACGCCAACGGCA
>JAISYH010000048.1 GCA_031270015.1 Burkholderiales bacterium
CGTAGTGTAGGACGCGATATTCCATATCTTCGGCAAACCATCCCGGCATCTTCGCACTCCATATAAAGCTGTATCCACAGTAATCTTTGCCGCATTTTCCATTCCATACCTTGTAGTCCCCATATTGCACTGAATACTATGTCTATGAATCGCCCATTTATCGAATCTTTGATTGACGCATATCTGATTCAGCTTGACGTTTCTTGATCGCATAGAAAATTTACGATCCACTTATCGGATAGAACGGACAGCCTATCAGATAATAAATACCATAGTCGTAGATTCATATGTGAAACCATGTCCACGAATCATTTGCTGTTCTGCTATTCTACTATTTGCTATTTACTGTATAAATCCTTTATAAGCAACCAGGCAAATATGTTCTTTTGTAAATTTATATTATGTTGAAACCATGTCTATGAATCTTATTTCTTTACGTGTTACGGCATATGTATTACATCATGATCGCATCACATTGAAACCATGTTTGTGAATCGCATATCGCGCAATACTATTTAAACGTCCTGTACAAACCATTTCGATCATAAATATATATTACGTTGAAACTATGTCTATGAAACGAATCTAATATAAACCACACTTCCTAAATACAATATTGATACGATTTTTATCGTATAAACATTAGATTGTGATCACCGCTCGTCCGATGGGAAATACCGTTGATCGAAATATCTAAGAATTTTGATAATTCAACGGAGTAACATTTAGACTGGCTAACTGAGACATAGGAGCAGATATTTCGTTGATATGGCTATGATGTTTTATCGTGCCAACGATTGCCCACAAGTGAAGTGATTGTCGGTTTTATCCTGTAGATCGTGAGAGAAGATATGCGACACATTCAGAAAAAACGCTGTAATGCGCAAAACGGAAACATATTCCATGCGCGAGGTTTCATGCTTTTGGAGGCGCTCATTTCAATATTGCTATTCGCGTTGGGGATCGTGGCGCTAGTCGGACTGCAAGGGCATTCCATCGCGACGACTGGCGATGTTCAATACCGCGCCGAAGCGGTTCAGCTTGCGAATGCGTATGCGGCAAAAATATGGGGAGCGCAAAACAATGCAGTAGCGCTTCAAACACAATTTGAAACGGACGGAACAGAATACAATACATTCCGCGATCAAGTGATCGGCGCAAACGGTTTTCAGGGTATTCCGGGCGCGCAACCGCCAACAGTAACTATTACTCCCAATGTTCTGGTTACTCCGTTATTGGCAGGCGGAACGATGGTGGTAGATGGCGTCATCGTAACGATTCAAATTCAATGGGTCGATAAAAATAATCCCGCTATCACGCACGATTATACGCATGTTACAGAGATCGGTTTTCAACCGACCAATGGTATTCCGTTGCCACCAATTCCTTAAAACTTAAGCAAGAGACACGATCATGAAAACTCATGCCTTTCACAGAAAACCAAAAGGTTTCACCATCGTCGAGATTTTGGTAGGTCTTTTGATCGGCTTGTTATTAATATACGCGGTTTATACCGTATATGAACAACACAACCGCGTGCGCCGTGTCACGACTTCGGTCAATGAAGCACAGGTTTCCAGTTTGTATTCGATGTTTTTACTGGAACAAACGGTAAGCAACGCCGGAGCGGCGATGATGTATGACCCGCCTTCAGGCAGTAGTCCCTTCAGGCAATTATTGAGGTGCCAAGACGCTGCGCTGCCGACGAGTTCTCCCGCCAATTGGGACGGAATCTTGCGTTTGCCATCCAGTACGAACGGCAGTCTTTCATTATATCCATTCCCTATAGTGATCGACTCGGCGACAGTCGGCGGCAACCGCCACGATGAGCTGTATCTCTTTTCTGGCGCCTCGTCTCGTTACATTATGGCGATTACCAACGGCGTACCGGCTACGCTCAATGTCGGTAACGGCAATACTTTTGCATTGCCGATCAACTTTGCAAACGGTGATACGCTCGTGGCTGTGAACGCTACTACTAATACTTGCGCCCCATTTCTCGTGACGACAAGCGTATTGACGCCGCCCAATAATTTGCAAGTCACACTTCAAGGCGTCGGCGCTTTCACTCCGACTGCCATAGTGAATGTAGGCATGGTAGTACGTTATCACTTTTTTGTGAATCCCCAAAACGCGCTACAAATGGACGAATACCAGGTAACTAATACAGGCGTATGGACATTGGCGTCGTCAACGTCAATAGTTTCGGATGTGCGCGTATTTGCCGCGCAATACGGAATCGACGCCGACGGAAACAACGTGGTCGATAGATGGGTCAACGCGACGAACGACGCCGATGGTACCACCGGTAGTTTTACATGGGACCCGGTGAATTTGATGAGAACCGAAGGCAATACAGCATTATTGGGTGACGAAGGCAACATCATCAAACGCATCAAAGCCATACGCGTGGGTATCGTCGTGCGTATGGAAGAACCGGAAAAACAAGCCCCTTCTCCGATGACCACGCAAACCCTGACTTTGTTCGGCGACTGTACGCCGCAAGGCGCAACGTGTCCGCCACCGATTATTTTCACACACAGTACGGGAGATGGACCGGCGGGCACTACATTCCGTTATCGAAAATACGAAACGACGATTCCGTTGAAGAACGTTATATGGAACCCTACCAATGCTCTCACATAGAAGAGGGAAAACAATGAAAAAAGGTCTCAACCCAAAAACGGCGCAACGCGGAATCGTGCTGATTATCACATTATTGGTGCTGATGGCAATGATCCTGGTGTCTGTCGGACTCATGCGAACAATAGACACCTCCGTGCTCGCCGTCGGTAATTTATCGTTCCGCTCATCAGGCAACGCTTACAGCGTACAGTCCATCGAACAGCTTGCGCGAAAGTTGACACAGATCAGTAACGATCCCGATCCGGCAACAAGGGCATCATTGTATAACGATAGTGCTGCTTTTAATTGTTATTACGCTACGATCAATACTGCCACTGAAAGTCCCGAAGGAATTCCAGGTCTGTTATCGATACGACCGCCGACCAGCGCAACAGGTATCTGTTTCTTTCAAAATACTCAAACTGGCAATACGACCTCCGTTATCGTTGAGCGTCTATGCAACAACGTTGGTCCTGTAACGACATTCTCCTGTATCGGAAGTTTGGGAAGCACTGATCGCTTAGGAGCAGCTTCGAATACAACGAATATCTTGCCGGGAATGGGTTGGAGCGCATCTTCCTCAACGCAAGCAACCTACCGAATTACCGCTCGCGTAGACGGTCCGAAGAATACCGTTTCTTTTACACAAGCCTTTGTGATTACTTAACCGGAGGTCGATCATGAACACTTTGACATTTACACGAGTTATACGCGGTGTTTTGTTGTTGGCGGTCTTTGTACCGTTACCGAATACAGGATTAGCGCAAAATACTCAACTAGCGGACGGACCGCTTGCGGCAGAGAGCCATGTGCCGCCGACCATCATGATGACGGCGGACGATTCATCAAGTATGACTTGGTATTTCACGCCGGAAAATATCGACGATATAGGCAATGCGTGTCTTGAGAACCCATTACCGAGAAAATGCAAAGTTTTTAGATTCGACGACGGAACTACCGATCCAATCGTCAATACGGATTCGTCTGCGCTACGTAATAGAGTATTTTTCCAATATGGTCAACCACCGTTGTTGGCAGCGGCATTTAATAAGCTCGCGTACAATCCGCTAATCGATTACGAGCCACCGATAGGCTACAACAATATTACTGATTTTGAGAATGTGGAATGGAGCGGCGGTGGCTGGGCGGGAAATTGGCATGGACGCCCGTATAAAGTAAATCTCAAAGACCATTATGAATATCAGAAAAGTACCTACGAAAATATTATGTCGTTATACGGCATTGGAACACCGTCCGGCGGCAACTCGTTGAGCAACTATATTAATAACGGATCATACCGTTTGCCACCACATTATTACAAAACCAAGGTCCGTTGGTGCGATGCGTCCAACGACTGTATCGAAGAACGTGATAATACGCATCCGACGCCAAAATATGAACCTGCCGATGGAAGCATTCATAAATTTGAACTAATCATCCTCGACTATGCGAACCCCAACAATAATCCGCTTACGTTTACGCATCAATATCACAATCCGGTGACGGGTATCACCGAAACGAAAACGCGCTCGCGCAACGAAGAGTTGACCAATTACGCGAATTGGGCAGCGTATTATCGGAATCGTTTAGCGGCGACTAAAACTGCGGCATCTCTAGCGTTCGATAGCATTTGCGACCCATCGGAAACAATCTGTGGTACGACACCTTATATCGGTTTTGCGACGATTAACAAATTGGCGGGGCATGTGGTCCCGACAGGAGCGAATTGGAACACACCGGCATCGACATTGAATCCTGATTCATTCACGGGCGCGCATCGTAACGATTTCCTTAAGCGTTTGCTGGATTTCCCTTGGACGTGGGGCGGAACGCCTTTGGTGAAAGCCTCCAATAAGGTAGGACAACTTTTCCAAGCCAATGCGAGCGGACAGTATATCCGCGCGTCGTGTCAAAGGAATTACAATATTCTCTTTACCGATGGCTTATGGAACGACGGCGCCTACAACGACCCAGCGGTGACCATTGGCGACCAAGACCATACCTTGTTAAACGCCCTTCCCGAAAATGGGGTAACGGTTTATGGTCATCATCTCAGTCAAGGAAACCTTTGGCCTCCGCCAATCGGTGGCAACGCGAGCAATCAATCCAATCTATTGGCGGATGTCGCGCTTTATTACTGGATGAAGGATCTACAACCGGCAAAACCGAACGATGTCGAAACGACGCTCCGCGATCCGGCGACTTGGCAACATTTGAATTTTATCGGGATGGGTTTTGGCGTCAAAGGCACGTTACCGTCCGCTAATCAAGAAGAGACGTTAGCGAAAATCACCAATGGGAATCTCAACTGGCCCACGATTGTTACAGGCACCGACCATTATACGAAAGTCGATGATTTATGGCATGCCAGCGTAAACGGCTTCGGACGTTTTGTGGCGGCAGACTCTCCAGCCGAATTTAAATCCGGATTGCGGTCGATTTTGAATGAAATCCTGAACCTCGGCGGCGCGCGTTCCGGCGTGGCGATTACCGGCAGGAATCTGGTCACAAACGATCATTACACGTTTGCTCCATCATTTTTGCCAGGCTGGGGCGGTGATATCACGAAAAAAGGCATCAGAGATACCGGCGCGGGTTTCCATGTCGATGAAACCGGGGGCGAACTAATTTCTATAACGCAGACGGCACAAAAATCAGCGGCGGAAAAATTGACAGCGCGCCCATATAACGAACGCGAGATCTTTACGGTCAACAGCGATACGCACAACAGCGTCGATTTCCTCCGACTAAATCTTGCGCCCACCCAACTCGATACGTTAAATCCTTTAGCGCTTTCGGGTGGTACGCTCAATACATGGTTGGACGCGGTAATCGCCTATCTGCGCGGCGATAGAAGCAATGAAGGTGTTTCTTTAGGAAAATTCCGCGAACGAGTCAGTCCGCTAGGCGATATCGTGAACGCCAAGCCGGTGATCGTAGCCAAACCGGCGTGCTGGGAAGATGCAACGATTGGCGGTAACAATACTCTTCGCTGTGATTATGGCGATTATGGTGATCCTGATAATCCCGACGATAACAGGCTGGACGATCCCGATCCGAGTTATAAGGAATTTTATGAAACTAAGAAAAACCGCAAAGTTATGGTGTATGTGGGCGCGAACGACGGGATGCTGCACGCGTTCGATGACAATTTGAATGAAAAATGGGCATACATCCCCTCCGACTTATTTCGCCCAAGAGCGAAAGGCGGAATCATCAATTTAATTTATCAAGTCAGCAATGAGGACATTCCGTTCAAACATTATTTTTATGTGGACGCCACACCCAGAGTTTTCGATGCCAAATTGGAAAATGGCTGGCGCACGATATTGATCGGTGGCTTGGGCAAAGGTGGCACCTCATATTATGCGTTTGAGGTTACCGAAGGCGCGGTCGGTTCTGGAAAAACAAAACTCCTGTGGGAGTTTACCGATGACCACATGGGCTATACCTATGGCAAACCGATCATCACGATGACTAAAGCGTGGAGAAAGTCGGACGGCGATTATAAGTGGGTGGCGATTCTCCCATCCGGCTACAACAACGGCAAAGGCACTGGTTCCGCAAAAGACAAAGGCAACGGGAAAGCTTATCTTTTCTTCGTCGATCTCGAAAATGGCGACGAACTTCACAGAATCGAAGTAGATGAAGGCAATGAAAGCAATCCCAGCAACTTGGCGTATATCGCTGGTTATGTCGAGGATTACCGATTCCAAATGACCACTGCGGTTTATGGCGCTGATGAACACGGAAATTTCTGGCGTTTCAATCTTGAAGACGAGGATCCCAATAATTGGGTACCTGAAAAGCTGGGCGTGTTAAAAGACAAGAAGGGAGATCCGCAATATGTGACGACCGAGCCTGTACTCATGCTGATGGGCGAAGAAAATACCATACGCTGGGCGGCGATTGGAACGGGCGGTTTCCGTCATACGAATGATCTGATATCCTCTAGTCCCGACAATACGTTTTATGTGTTCCGAGACGGCAATGTGGAGCATGTGGGGACAAATACAGATATTCGTCGCACCGATATGGTGGAGGTGAAAGAGAACGACGCCAAACCGGAGTTAGACCCGTTGCCTCAATACGGATGGTATATGGATATGGACGCAGGTTACCACATCAATGTCCAGCCTGAAGCATTGTTTGGTTTCGTGGTTTATGCGGCAAATAAATATACCGCAGGCACGGGCAATTTCGTTAATGTTCAACAAATGTGCGAAAGAACATCTGGATTCACCGGCAAACTTTTTGTCCGCGAGGCAGCATGGGCAAATAGCCGGTTACTCGACAAAAACAGCCCACCTCCCTATATCACTATATCCCGTGGAATCGCGGATGCGGGTTTTGTCAGATATAGAAAAGATGAAGAAACCAGTTTCGGTGTAACGGTGTCTGGGTATGATGGGGAGTTGATCAACGACGGTCCAATCGACATCCCTATTGACAGTAGCGCAGGTGGCAGTGCCGCGCTCAAACGTGCCGATATCCGCTATATCTTGAAATAGCCATCACTCCATTGTCCATCAAAAAACGACTGTTAGACTGGCAGTCGTTTTTTGATGATAGATATGTATACGTCTTCATTATTACATCATTTATCAAGGCGCATTTCCTGCCGTTCCAGAGCGTCATAAGCGCCACGGTTATCCGTTTCCGATGATGTCAATTCCTCGTTAGCGATCGAGTTTACGCATCATCACTCGTTTCCCTTATTCAGACTTATAGAAAAAACGCATAGGTATCGATTTTGCCTAAATGCCACAATATTTCATTATTCATATTCTCTCAATACCTTTTCCTCAATATTTGACAGTACGCAAAACAGCCGAATATCGCATCCGGCACAATATGAGACTAAATTCTCCCTAATTTCATCATAGCAATCTAATCGTTCATACTTTAAAAACAATATGTTGGATATTGAGTTATTGCGTTCCTTTGTTTCTGTTGCTGAATTTCACAGTTTTACGCAAGCCGCAAAACATTTGCATATAGCGCAATCGACAATCAGTCAACATATCAAACGTTTGGAAGAAAATATCGGACACGATCTTTTCAGTCGCACCACCCGCTTGACGACGCTTACCGAAACCGGAGAAAAGTTGTTTAGCTTTGCGCGGTAAATTCTCGTTCTTGAACATGAGGCGCGAGAAACACTTAAAACTACACTGCTAACCACTTTTCCATTCACGCGCTTTTCATTCCTCCCCTTTCCCGCGCGGATGGGAATTTGATGAAGCGCTTTATTCTTCTTGAGCCATAGAGATCAGTTTTGCGCCGAGCAGCATCATGATTCCGCCGCAAATGTAGTCGAGTTTCGCTTTGTGGCGCAAATAGGTTGTGCGTGGAAAACTCGATGAAAGCGCGAAGGTGACTATCGTGTACCATATCGCATCGATCATGAAAGCAAGCGGTGGCACAACGAGGTAAAAAGCCAGCGTTGGTTCCGCCGGCATCAGCGCAGCAAAAGCGCCGGCAAACCAGACCGCCGTTTTCGGATTGCTGAGTTGCGTCGCCAGTCCGAGCATATAGGCGCGTCCGCCGCCACGCGCTTGATTAGCGGCGTCGGGATCATTGGTGATGGGCAACGACTTGCGCGCGCTACGCCATATACTCAAACCAAGATAAACCAAATATAAGCCGCCGAATATTTTAAGAAGGAGGTATGCGACCGGAACGGCATTCAGCACGGCATGTAATCCAAGCAAAGCGATCATGGCGAAAAAGAAAGCGCCCGTTGCCAAGCCGAAAACCAATAATAGCGTTTCTTTGCGTGTGGCAAACACCGCTTTGCGCGCTACCAGAACGAAACTCGGACCCGGGCTGATCGTACCCATCGCCAACGCGCCAGCGATACTGAAAATGGCGACGATCGTACTCATGCGCTTATACGTTGCGCTTCAAATATAGTCGTTGGTGTCACGATGAAGTCTTGCGCCGCGACAAGCTGCAATTCGTAGGCGTTCGCATCATATGTCACCCGTAAGACTTCATAGACCGCCGAAGTCGTGTGCTCCAGCGCGTCCTTGAGCGATTTGCCGTGCAACAGGTTCACCAAAAGCAAACCACTGGTCAAATCACCGACGCCTACAGGTTGCCTGACAAAACCGAAAAGCGGACGGCTGATATGCCAGACTTCATGTCGATCCAGCAAAAGCATTTCAAATTTTCTCGGATCACGTCCAGCGCGAGCGAGATGCTTGACCAGCACGACTTTCGGTCCATACTCTAATAACCGACGTGCCGCGTTCACCGCGTCGTCGAGACTTGAAACGGGATCGGCAAAGCCATTCAACATCGCAAGCTCGAGGATGTTTGGCGCAATAATATCCGCCATCGCCAACGCGCGCTCACGGAGAAATTCGGCAACGCCAGGCGCGACGATACAACCTTTTTCGGGATGCCCCATCACCGGGTCGCAAAAGTAAAGCGCCTTCGGGTTCGCTGCTTTTACTTTTTTCAACGTCTCAAGAATCGCGTTGCCTTGCGTGGGCGAACCCAGATAGCCGCTCAATACGGCATCGCATATTTTGAGTTTGTCGATTTTTTCCAAACCGGTCACGATCTCGCCGATTTGCTCAGCAGGCAAAACGCTACCGAAAAATTGTGGGTATTGTGTATGGTTGGAAAATTGCACGGTATTCAGTGGCCACACTTCCGCGCCTAGTCGACTCATCGGAAAAACGGCAGCGCTATTACCTGCGTGTCCATAGACGACATGTGATTGAATAGTCAGAATACGTTTCATGGAAAACTATAAGAAATCAATTATTGTGCAGATTATACGTTTCTGCCTAAAAAACAGCGACCAAAAAATAACTTTTGCCAAGGAATACCTCGTTCCAAAGTATGATCAATATCAGCCCGCGACGCCGACGATCACGCTCGACGCCTTGAATAACGCAGTCACTGGCGCGTCCACCGCCAATTTCAGCGCTTCCGCGCTGCAGTTGGTGATGATCGCCGCCAAACTGTCGCCCGAAGGCAATGCGACGACGACTTCGGTGTTCACCGCACCTTTGTTCAACGCCTCGATTTTGCCATCGAGACGATTACGCACGGAAAGGTGACCATCGCCTAATTCCGTCGCCAAAATGATGGACGATGATTTGATCAACGCAAACGCTGCTTTTCCGGCGGATAATGCCAATCTCTCCGCACTGGTGTGCGTAATCATCGCGACGATTTCCTGCCCACCGTCGGTTTTGATCACAACTTCATCATTGACCGCGCCACGTGTCACAGAGGCGATCTTCCCTGAAAATTGATTACGCGCACTTGTTCTCATCGTTTATTTCCTTTAACAATCAAAAAATGTGGCATCGCACATCGTGCTTACTCAAAGAATAATAATCGCTCATACCGAGAACGACGATCCGCAACCGCAAGTCGTCACCGCGTTCGGATTCTTGATCACGAATCGCGCGCCAGAAAGATCGTTCTTATAATCGATTTCCGCGCCCACCAAATATTGAAAACTCATCGGGTCGATGAGCAACGTAATGCCGTTTTTTTCAATGGTCGTATCATCTTCGTTGACCTCTTCGGCGAAAGTGAAGCCATATTCAAAACCGGAACAACCTCCGCCGCTGATGAAAACACGCAATTTGAGATCGGGGTTTCCTTCTTCCTCGATCAGTTCTTTGACTTTCGCAACCGCTGTATCGGTAAAGATCAACGGAGCGTCTTGAATTACGGAAGCGGTAGAAACAGACATGATTTTATACTCCTATAAAAACGTTCAACAGTGCCAACTGGTTATTGTATAACCGCGCGTTCGCCATGCAACAAGCAAATGTAACCGTCTTAACGGCGGTTGGTTATTCGTCCGCAAATTCGTCGTTCTGATGGTTTTTTTGACCGTTCTGATCGACCAGATGATTCAGTTTACCGCTTACCGCCGCGCCGTGATGCATCCCCAGCATTTGGTAAGTGATGTCTCCATCGATGCGAGCGCTGGCTTCCAATTGGAGATATTCATTGGCAATGATCGCGCCGCGAATTTCGCCGTTGATGACCGCGTGCGAAACCGTCACCAGCCCTTCCACACGCGCATGCTCGCTGAGAATCAACGTTCCGTTCTTACCTTCATTGACCGAAATATTGCCGAGCACCACGCCATCGACGCGCAAACCACCGTTGAAAATAATGTTGCCCTCGACTACGGTATCGGCGCTGATGAGACAATCGATGCGGCTTTGCGGAGTTGCTTTTTTGCTGTTGAACATAATTAACGTATAGACACAGATCGGGTTACAAGGGATTCCAGCGTTCCGTTTTTATAAACTTGGATATCTACATGATCAATCGCTTGGTCATCCGAAGTCCGAAAAACGTTTTCAATGCGCTCATAATACTTGAATTTCAGTTTATAGGGTTCAAGCGCGCCGCCATTTCTGTCGGTAATCGGTAAAATCGGCGCCTTTTCCCCGTCGCCCGCAACATATGCAACGACGCGAAGCTCACCTTCAAAATCGTCTTTCGGATTGCCGCCTTGTACCAAAAGGATCCGATAGCGCCATTCGTTCTTTTGCCCGACGACAGGTTGAATGCGTACATCCTGAACCCGTACGCCGGCTTCCGCCGTTGCGTCGGCGACGAGTTTCTGCAAATAAGCAAGTTCTTCTTTCAACTGCGCATTTTCTTCAGTCAGCAATCGGGTTTGCTCGCGCGACTCAGCGCCCAACCCTTGTTGCATCGACAATTCGCTTTCCAGCATCGCGTTACGTTTACGCAACTCGGAAATCTGTTCCTGATAAGCCACGACTTCAGGCGGCGGACCGACTTCGATGGGCGGCGTATCGACGGAATTATTGAAACCCTTCCAAAATAATAACCCGATAGCGATCAATGGAAACAACACAGCAGCGACACGCACGGACAGGGGCCAGTGGCGACGAATTTTCAGATCGTGTTTGCCGCTTACCGAAAACATGGAAACCTCTTTCTTTTCATCAAATCAAAACAACCATCACGGAACGATCGGCAGCGCTGTTAAACCGGTCGTTTCCTCAAACCCAAACATCAAATTCATATTTTGCACCGCCTGCCCGGCGGCGCCTTTCACCAGATTGTCCTCGACCACCAACACCGTGACCACCGCGCCACGACGCATCACCGATAAACGTATCGTATTAGACGCGCGCACCGAGCGCGTCTCCGGCAGCCGCCCCTCAGGCAATACATCGACGAAAGGTTCTTTGGCATAGCAGTTTTCAAAAATCGCCTGCACATCAGCGCGATCATCAGTGAGCTTCGCATAAAGCGTTGCGAAAATGCCGCGTATCATCGGGACGAGATGCGGCGTAAATGTCAGCCCGACAGCTTTTCCCGCCATTGCGGACAAGCCTTGCTCGATTTCGGGATGATGCCGATGTCCGCCGACTCCGTATGCCGAGAAATTGTCGCTGATTTCAGGGTGAATCAGCGAAAGCTCACCCTTGCGTCCCGCGCCAGATACGCCGGATTTGCAATCGGCAATCAGCATTGACACGTCGACCACGCCCGCTTTCAACAAAGGGAAGAAACCCAGTTGCACCGCCGTCGGATAACACCCCGGATTGCCGACGATACGCGCTTGAGCAATCTCGTCCCGCGCCAATTCCGGCAATCCATAAACGGACTCCGCCAATAATTCGGGACAAGCATGCGGCATTTTGTACCACTCTTCAAATTGCGCAGGATCGCGCAAACGAAAATCCGCCGCCAAATCAATGATCTTGACGCCCGATTCCACCAGTTTCGGGGTTTCTTTCATCGCCACGCCATGCGGCGTCGCAAAGAAAACGACATCGCATTCGGCAAGCGGCGCATCTTCCGGCGCGCAAAAAGAAAGCGCAGACAATGCGGCGTGTGTGCGCAAATTTGGAAAAATATTAGAAACCCGATTGCCTGATTCTTGCCGCGAGGTAATCGTCCGAATCTGTACTTTGGGATGTTGTGCCAACAATCGGAGCAGTTCAACGCCGGTATAACCGGTTCCGCCGACAATACCAATTTGAATCATAAAAACCTCGAAGGAACGTTAGAAAGCACAACCCATATTATCGCCAAAAGTCGGCGTCTGCGGCATTTTTGTCACGCAAAACTTATTTTCAAAGCATACGAACCGCATTATCACCCTATCTCGCAATCATCGTGCCAACTTCGTTGATGATCAATAACTTTTGCTATGCGCTAATAGCTTAGCGAAACATTCTTATACTTTTATATGCAAACGCATCGTATTTTGAAATTTATTCGAATGATAGACATACTGATACACTGATATTTCAAAAATCTAACAAATAATTACGTCAAAAAGATTACTGTCTATACCTTCAACATCATCGTTCATTCATCGCCATGCGGCAAATCCTTGCGTGGTTTGGTCGAAACACGTTTCAGAAAAAAACGAAAAAAAGCATCGAATACACTATCGGGAATCATCGGCAACATCTTACCGATCAGCATCATTTGCCAAGGGAAAAGATAGCAGCGTTTTTTCCTGTCAATTGCGCGTATCATCAATTGCGCCGCTTTTTGCGCCGTAATCAAAAACGGCATTGGATACGGATTGTATCGCGTCATCGGCGTATCGACGAAACCCGGACAAAGCGTGACGACGGAAACGCCGCTGTCTTGCAAATCGACGCGCAAACTTTCAAGATACGCGATAGCCGCCGCTTTCGACGCGCTATAACCGCCCGACCCCGGCAATCCCCGATAACCGGCGATACTGGCGACGCCGACCAGCGTCCCCGCGCGCGCTTGACGCATCGTATCGACAAAAGAATGAAACGTGTACACCATCCCCAATAAATTGGTGTTGATGACCTCGCGAAAAACGGGTAAATCACCATCGCCACTGCCGCCAGTCACCGTCCCATAAGAAACACCTGCATTGGCAATCACAATATCGGGGACGCCGAAGCTCGCCATGAAATCGTCTGCCGCGTACTGTACCGCGTCGCGGTCACAGACATCGCCCTGATAAATCCGCACGGTGGTTTTTTCCGCAAGGTTATACGCGAGCGTTTCGAGTTTGTCGCGACGGCGCGCCAACAATCCTAAAACCGCGCCACGCTCGGCGTATAACAACGCAAGCGCCTCTCCCAATCCGGAAGAGGCGCCGGTAATGAAAATATTCATAAAACTGAATCTATTTTATTTTTTTGATTGATTGTCTTTTCTGGCAACTTCGATGACTTCATTGAGCACCTTCAAGAAATCACTGGATGAAGCGATATTCTCGGTCACGACTTCGATATTACCATTCACGTAAATGTGCGGTACCGATTGTACCTTATAATCTTTTTCGAGACGTTCGCTCTGCGCGATTTTGTTGCTGACGGCAAACGACTTATACATGTCTTCGGCTTTTTTACGATCGACGCCGTTATTGCTCAACCAGTCAAGAAAATCTTTCTCGACATAAAGTTTGAGGCTCTGTTGCTGCAACGCCGCGAACGCTTTGTTGTCAAGTTCGCCTTTCCCAAGCAGGTCGATGGTAAAATACGCCCGACTTAGCCCTTTCCATGTGTCGTTTCCCCAAATAACCGGCGCTTTCTTAAAGACAACATCTTCGGACAGATTCTTTTTCCATTCGTTCACTAACGGCGTCATCTGTGCGCAGTGGCTACAACCATAAGAAAAGAAATAAAGCACTTCAACCTTTCCTGCGGGCGCTTCGACTTGTCTCTGTGGAATGCGTCGATATTCCTTACCTTCGGTCAACGCGAACGCGGGCAAAGCAAAAGACAACGCGACCACCGCTACAGCCAACAGCGAAAAAGCGCGATGAAAACGAGAAGATAGTTTCATGAAAAACTCCCAAAAGCTAATAAAACTAGATCATAACGGAATTTAGACCGTCGAAAAGAAGGAAGAGTCGCCAAATTGCAACGGATAATCACGCCATTTTTATTGCTTGACGACTGCGACTTCAAAACGCCGCGACAATTCCGCGCGCATTCTTCCGGCGTGCTCGGGATTATCGTAAGGACCGACGCGCACACGGTACATCGTCCCTCGCCCAGGCGCTTCGCCCTTTTGTATCGTCGCCTCCCAGCCTGACAGCGCCAATTCCGCGCGACGGCTTTCCGCGTCTTCCGCTCGGGTAAACGATCCAATTTGTAACCAATAGATTTCTTTGGTTTTCGATGTGCCCGACGCGGATGCTGCCGTCGGTGTCGTCGGCGCAGGCGTGATTTTCCGATCGGGAAGCGTCGCGATTGCCGTCGGTCCCGTATGCGCCGTTCCCGTATGCGCCGTTCCCGTTGGCGTTTTCGGCGGCGGCAGTGTCGTGTCACGCGGCGAAGTGCCGCCGCCTTCAGGAAGAATCGTGTAAAACTCATAATTGGTTTTTTCGGTTTCTTCCGTAGGTTTGGCGCGGCCAGATTGCGCGGTGATCGTTTTTTTCTTGCCTTCGATCACCTCCATAACCGAGTCACCGCCCAATTGCCAAGCGACCATGATCGCCATCAGCAATCCGGCAACAATACCGACGAACAATCCTGATACCAAAATACCCCAACGAAACGGTTGTTTACTTTTCGCCATAAAACTCTCACTCTGATTACATTTTTTCCGGCGCTGTAATTCCTAGTACCGCCAACGCATTACGCAATGTCTGCCCGACAGCGGCAACCAAACAAAGGCGCGCGCAACGCAACGCGCTATCATCGACAAGGAAGCGTTCCGCCGTGTAATAGCCGTGAAAATCACCGGCAAGATCACGCAGATACGTCGTGATCTGATGCGGCGCCAACTCTTTGGCGGCGTTTCGCATTTCGTACGGGAAATCCGCCAATCGCCGCAACAACGCCTCTTCATGCGGACGAGTCAGCAGTGTCAAATCCGCTTGCGCCAGTCCGGCAACAATCACTTCGCGCGTCGTATTCGCTTGCCGCAGCACCGACATCACCCGCGCGTGCGCATACTGAACGTAATATACAGGATTCTCCTCCGCTTGCGAACGCGCCAAATCAATATCAAAGACAAATTCGCTGTCAGCCTTACGCATCGACAGGAAAAAGCGAACCGCGTCGCAACCGACTTCGTCGATCAAATCGCGCATTGTCACATAACTGCCCGCGCGTTTGGAAATTTTCACTTCGTCGTGACCGCGCATGACGGTCACCATTTTGTGCAGCACATATTCGGGATAGCTTTGCGGAATCCCCATAACCAACGCCTGCAAACCGGCGCGCACGCGCGCCACCGTCCCATGATGATCCGAGCCTTGAACATTGATCGCGCGAACGAAACCGCGTTCCCATTTGGTCACATGATAAGCAACATCGGGAACGAAATAGGTATAATCGCCATCCGCCTTACGCATCACGCGGTCTTTGTCGTCTCCGTATTCGGTAGCGCGTAACCAGAGCGCGCCATCTTGTTCGTAGGTTTTGCCGGAAGCAATCAACGCGTCGACGGTTTTTGCCACGCGCCCGTCGGTATAGAGCGAACTTTCCAGATAGTAATGATCGAAATGAACGCCAAATGCTTGCAAGTCGGCATCCTGCTCTTTACGTAACGCGGCGATGGCGAACACGCGAATCGCTTCGAGATCGTCTGCGTCGCCCCGTGCGTCGAGATAATTCTGCGCGATTTCGTGGATATATTCGCCGTGATAACCGTTTTCGGGAAAATCTACGACCAAGCCGAGTAACGCGCGCGCGCGCGCTTGTACCGAAATCGCCAAATTATGAATCTGCTGTCCGGCGTCGTTATAATAAAATTCTCTGGTCACATCAAAACCTTGCGCGACGAGCAAATTGGCTATTGCGTCGCCCAGTGCCGCCTGCCGCCCATGCCCGACATGCAACGGACCAGTCGGATTGGCAGAAACGAATTCAACGATCACCCGTATGCCGTTTGACTTCTTGGCGCGACCAAAGTGTTCGCCGTCACGCAATACGTTGGCAACGACCGCGCCACGCGCTGCCGCCGTCAAAAACACATTGAGGAATCCCGCGCCCGCAATCTCCGTACACATCACCACGTCACAAGGCGGCAACATGTTTTGGATTTGCCGCGCCAACTCACGTGGATTCTTTTTGAGCGCGCGCGCTAACACCATCGCCGCGTTGCACGCATAATCACCGTGTGCCGCCTGCTTCGGACGTTCGACGACGATGTTGGACAGCAAATCGTCAGAAATTTCGGGCGCGAACGCGCGCACGGCGTTCACAAACCAATCCCGCAAATTATTCCTGAAGTCGTCCACAATATTCCCGCCGCAAAAACAGATAGCTTTGCATTATATCGCGGAGGATTCAGAGATTAGGGCAAATATCAAAAGCAAACGGTAAAATCATAAATCGACGGTTTTGTAAGCAGCCGATAATGATCAAAATGCTTCCAGTTTCAAAAATAACGATTCCTAAAAACGAAAAGGCGGAATTTTCCGCCTTTTCGTTTCATCGGCTTTCTTCTTCCAATTACACGATACCTTGCTGAATCATCGCGTCGGCGACCTTCACGAAACCGGCAATGTTCGCGCCATCGACGTAATTGATGTCACCTTTGTCTGTTTTGCCGTATTGCACGCACGATTTGTGAATCGCTTTCATGATTCCGAGCAATTGCGCGTCCACCGTTTCGCGGGTGTCCGCCAGACGTTTGCTGTTCTGACTCATCTCCAGACCAGAAACAGCCACGCCGCCGGCGTTTGCCGCTTTGCCCGGACCAAACAAGACGCCCGATTTAAGGAATATTTCAGTCGCTTCGATCGTGGACGGCATATTCGCGCCTTCCGCCACGCATTTACAACCATTTTTAACCAACGTTTTGGCGTCCTCTTCGTCGAGCTCGTTTTGCGTCGCGCATGGCAGCGCCACATCGCATATCAGATGCCAAGGCGTTTTACCGGCGTGATATTGTAATTTGTGCTTCTCGGCAAAAGCGGAAAGGCGCCCGCGTTCGACATTCTTGAAGTGCATGGCTTTTGCCAACATTTCCTCATCCAGCCCTTTCGGAAACTCGATCGTGCCTTGTGAATCAGATAACGAAATCACAATGGCTTGGTTGTGCAAACATTTCTCCGCCGCGTATTGCGCGACATTGCCTGAACCAGAAATCGTAACGCGCTTGCCTTTCAACGAATCATTGGCGGCTGCCAACATTTCATTGACGAAATACACCAACCCATAGCCGGTCGCTTCGGGACGGATCAAGCTGCCGCCGAACGACAAGCCCTTACCGGTCAACACTCCGGTAAATTCATTACGTAGTTTCTTATATTGCCCGAACAAGAAACCGACTTCACGACCGCCAACGCCAATATCGCCGGCGGGAACATCGGTATCGGGTCCGATGTGACGGAATAATTCGCTCATAAACGATTGGCAAAAACGCATCACTTCGTTATCGCTCTTGCCTTTGGGATCAAAATCCGAACCACCTTTACCGCCGCCCATAGGTAACGTCGTCAGCGAATTTTTAAACACCTGCTCAAACGCCAAGAACTTGAGCGTTCCGAGTTTTACCGTCGGATGGAAACGCAACCCCCCTTTGTAAGGACCGATAGCGCTGCTCATCTCTACGCGGTAACCGCGATTGACATGAACTTTCCCTTTATCGTCCAGCCATGGAACACGGAATGTAATAATACGTTCCGGTTCGACAATCCGCTGCAATAAAGCATTTTCCTGATACTCTGGATTTTTTTCGATGAAGGGCCAAAGGCTACCCATTACTTCCGTAACTGCCTGATGAAACTCCTCTTGTTCGGAATCTTTCGCTTTAACGTAGGAAAGAAATTCGTTCAAACTCTGACTCATGATCTGTGTTTCCTTTATAAAAAATAAAAAACCGAGACACGCGAATCTGGACATCAACAAATCTGTATCCGACCGCCCGCTTTATCCCCAAACTGTAAACTGTTATTGCATCCGCATAAATTGGATACAAAACCGGCGCTCTTGCCCCTTGATGGAATTCGACGCACCAATGCGGAATGCGCTCGCACCACGTTGAGCCTAGAAAATACTGGTATCCAGCGTTGCTGGCAATCCTTTTTAGGCATTTTTCGCATAAATCATGCAAAAAATGTATAACTAACCCTGCAATTATAAAATAAACATTTCTCCGTCATTACTATCTTGATTTGGTCATATTTTTAGCGTTTGAAACGAAGCGGTAAAAACTGATGTGATGACAAGGTCTTTTCGATTTTATATCTGTCCGCCAAGCCTCGAAAGATCAATAACTAATATTATGATTTGTATCACCATGCACTTTTTTCTATTTTCATCATGTTCACTCGTTCTATCTTCAACCGCTGATATAATCAACACTTCGTTTGCGCAATCGCCGACTTTTTCCCGATAAGAACACACCAAACCGCCATGACTCATTATTTTTTTGCGCCGTGCCCACGCGGACTGGAAAACGCGCTAGTCCAAGAAATACAACAGCTCGGCGCGATGACGCCCACTGAAACCGCCGGCGGCGTTGCCTTTCGCGGCGACTGGTCGCTCGTTTACCGTTGCAATCTAGAATCAAGATTGGCAAGCCGCATCATGTGGCGCGTTGCCACCGAAACATATCGCAACGAACACGATATTTACGCATTGGCGCACAGCATCGACTGGGCGCAATATTTCAACGAAACCCGTACCTTGCGCGTTGATCTGACCGCGATCCGTTCGCCGCTGACCAGTTTGTCATTCGCGACGCTGCGTATCAAAGACGCAATCTGCGACCGTTTCCGCGAACAAGGCATGTCCCGTCCTTCGGTTGATAAACACGCGCCTGATGTGCGCGTCGCCGCTCATCTGACCGACCGCGAAGTATCGCTGTATCTCGACACCTCGGGCGAAGCCTTGTTCAAACGCGGCTACCGTAAAAATAGCGAACATGCGCCATTGCGCGAAAACCTCGCCGCCGGCTTGTTGACGCTCGCCGGTTGGCGACCAGAAATACCGCTACTCGACCCTTTTTGCGGTAGCGGTACCATCGCCATTGAAGCTGCGCTGATCGCTGCCAATATCGCGCCCGGAATCACGCGCTCATTTGGCTTCCAAAAGCTCAAACAGTACGATGGACCGACTTGGCAACGCTTGAAACAAAAAGCCCGCGACGCGATTCGCCCGTCTCCCGCGATACCTTCGATTTTCGCGAGCGATTATTCTGCTTCGGCGATTGCGCGGGCGCGAGTGTGCGCGGCGTCGGCGCAAGTAAGCGATTGGATTCACTTTGAGACACAAGATGCCGTTGCGCAAACAGCGCCGGCAGAAAACGGTATCTGGCTAACCAATCCTCCTTACGGTGTGCGGATGGACGACGCCCGTTTGCTCGCCGAGCTATATCCACAAATCGGCAGCGCGCTTAAACACGGCTTTGCTGGTTGGCGCGCATGGTTTCTCAGCGCGGATAAAGAATTACCGAAAGGATTGGGACTGAAACCAGAACGCCGCATTCCGCTTTTCAACGGCGCGCTTGATTGCCGGCTTTATGGATTTGAAATGGTGGCGGGAACGATGCGACGGTAACTAGCGAGAGAAGAAAATACTTGAGTTTTCGCTTTCCTGCCTATATGAGAACGCGACGTCATATCCGAATTTACGTTTGGACTTTTCAGAGCAAACGCAAAATAACGCGATGGGCGCATAGATTGAAACAAATCAAGGAGTAATCCCTCAAAGACACCCTGTCGCTCGCGCTAACCGCGAAAGGCGCGAAAGCAAGGAATAATCCTTCAAAGATACCCGGACACTCGCGCTAACCGCGAAAAGCGCGAAAGATGTAAAAGCAAGGAGTAATCCCTCAAAGACATCCGGGCACTCGCGTTAACCGCGAAAAGCGCGAAAGACGCAAAAGCAAGGAGTAATCCTTCAAAGACATCCGGGCGGTCGCGCCCTCATCCGTGGACGTGGACAATATCGGCGCGGATACTGCGCCGCCAAAATCGAAAAACGAAAAGGCGGAAGATTCCGCCTTTTCGTGAGTTACTTTTTTGAGTTACTTTTCGTCGGGTTGTTTTTTTGAGCTACTTTTTGTCGAGTTACTTCCTGAAGGTATTACACGAGATATCACTTTCCGAAAATATCAGCTCCTAGCGACTTTCAGAAAATCAACGCCCAGCGGCTTTCAATCTTCTGAACCCGATTCCCGCCAATCCCAGCGCCAGCAGCAGCGCGAGCGGCATGGGCAGAACGGGAATGGGAGCGGCATTGGTTGTCGGCACTGGTGGCGCTTTATATTCAAACGCGCCCAGTGAACGTTCCGCCGCTGTTGTAGCGCGAGTGACGCCGCGCTGATCGAGCGTGGCGTCCTCCCATGTTGCCGTCACCGGCGTTGACGAAAAGTCGATGACGAGCATCTGTGAGGTCGCGCCGCCTGGATCCGCCGCGCCGATTGCCGGGCTGCCCGCCGGTAATGCCAGCGTCGGCGTCGGTCCGCCGTTGTCGGCAAGCGTCGTTTCGACAATAGCGCCAATCGCGCCGCTGCCGCCGGAAACATTATTGGTGTTGCTACAGCTTGTCGTATCCGCGCCATTCACCCATTCGATGTTGTAGCTGCCGCCGATGCTGCCCGCGCCACCAACCGCGCACAATGTCGGCGCGTCAACCAAGGCGACGCTGGAAAGGATGAGACTGTCGTTGATAATGCCATTACCATTATTGTATACATAAATCGCCGCGCCATTTTGTTTCGCGTCATTGTCGAACAGTGTCAGGTGACTGGCTTCAAGCGTCGTCCAGGCGTAAATCGCGCCGCCGTCGCCGTCGGCATGATTGCCTTCAAATGTGCTGTTGCTGATATTGGTGGTACCGACATAAATCGCGCCGCCTCTGACGCCGGCTTGATTGCCTTCGAATGTGCTGTTGCTGATATTGGCGGTACCGGCATAAATCGCGCCGCCGTCCCAGTCGGCATGATTGCTTTCAAATGCGCTGTCGCTGACATAGGCGGTACCGCCGTAAGCAAAAATCGCGCCGCCGTAGCCGCCGACCTGATTATTCTTGAATGTGCTGTTGCGAACAATGACGGTGGTGCCGATGACTTCGGCACGAATCGCGCCGCCGGAGGAGCCGGAGGAGCTTCCCAAACGACCCCTCTGAAAAGCCAACCCCGAAACGGTAAGAACAGAGACAGAGCCGGAGACCCTCAGGATGCGATTGGCGTCATTGCCGTCGAACGTAATCAAAGGACCGCCGTTGCCGTCCAACAACCCATTGATGGTCAGGCTTCTGGTGATATCAATTTCCGGGCTGACCGGGATGGTAGTCGCCACATTGAACACCGCCGCGTCGAATA
>JAISYH010000032.1 GCA_031270015.1 Burkholderiales bacterium
ACCGATCTTCGCCCGTTTTGGTCGTTGCGGAATCATGAAGGCGCATTGTGGCTACAGTGTAACGAACGGACATTGATGGCTTCCGATACTCTTTCTCTGATGGGACGACATAACGCGCTGAATGCTTTGGCGGCATTGGCATTGACCGCTTGTGTCGTCGGTATCGACGGTATCGACGATCACGTGTTGAGCGCGCTACGCAATTTTCGAGGATTGCCACATCGTATGGAAATTGTTGGCGAAATAGGCGGGGTACGTTATATCAACGATTCGAAAGCGACGACGGTCGCCGCGACATTGGCCGCGCTTGAAGGGTTGACTATGCCAACGATTCTGATCGCTGGCGGCGATGGCAAGAAACAGTCGTTTGTACCGCTCGCTGAAGCGGTGGCGCAACATTGCCGCGCAGTTTTGCTGATTGGACGCGATGCTCCTCTAATCGAAAAGGCGCTGATGGCAAGCGATAGTAAAGTAACGATTGAAAATTGCGGAACACTCGATCAAGCAGTACGATGTGCAAAAACGATGGCGCGATCAGGTGATATCGTTTTATTGTCTCCGGCATGTGCAAGTTTAGACCAGTTCGCGGATTACTTGGCGCGTGGCATAGCATTTACCGAATTGATCGGTGCCGGAGAAATGCGATGAGCAGAATTCAATCCTCACCGACGCAACGGTTCGGCGAAAGCAGCATTTTTCCGCTCAAAAAGAAAAAACGGGAAACGCTGATGTTTGATACGTCGCTGTTATGGACGGTATTGATATTATTGGCGATCGGTTTAGTTATGGTGTATTCGGCGTCGATGGCTACGGCGGAAGCGGGCGCTTATACCGGATACCGCTCCACTTATTTTTTGATGCGCCATGTAATTTATCTTTCGATTGCATCAATATTGGCTCTGGTTGCTTTTCAACTTCCGATGCAACGGTGGCAGCAGTTTGCGCCATGGTTGTTTATCGGTTGCCTGATACTATTATTATTGGTATTGGTTCCGAGTGTCGGCAAATCGGTCAATGGATCGCGCCGTTGGTTGTCGTTGATCGTTTTCAATTTACAACCTTCGGAACTGATGAAGCTGGCGGTCATTTTTTATGCGGCGAGTTATGCGGTACGTAAAGCGCAATTTCTACCGGCAGGACAACCGATGGGAGAAACGTTATTGCGTGGCTTTCTGCCGCTGTTTTCCGTCATCGTTTTCGTCGGCGCATTACTTTTGATGGAACCGGATTTCGGCGCATTCGTGGTGATCGTCGCAATCGGGTTGGGGGTCTTATTCGTCGGCGGTTTGGATTGGCGTATTATTTTGGGGTTACTACTATTATTACCTGTTGCACTCGGCGCACTCCTCGTTTCGGCGTCTTATCGTTTGGAAAGATTGACGGCATTTTTACAGCCTTGGGATGACCCATTGGGGAAAGGATACCAATTGACGCATTCATTAATGGCATTCGGTCGTGGTGAATTCTGGGGTGTTGGTCTGGGCGATAGCGTCGAAAAATTATTATATCTTCCCGAAGCGCATACTGACTTTATCTTGGCGGTCGTCGCTGAAGAATTAGGTCTTGTCGGTGTTTTGATCGTAATAATACTTTTCATGTGGTTGTTGTTACGTACTTGGATGATTGGCGCGCAGGCAGCGCGTTTACGGCAACCCTTTTCGGCGCTGACCGCTTACGGGATTGGTATTTGGATCGGCGTACAAGCGTTCATCAATATGGGCGTAAATATGGGGATTTTACCTACCAAAGGATTGACATTGCCTTTCCTCTCATTTGGTGGAAGCGGTATCGTCGTGAATTGCGTGATCATGGCGGTACTGTTGCGGATTGACTTTGAAAACCGGCGACTTTTGAATGGGCATAAGCTATGAGCGCGGAACGCGATTCAAAAGGAATCATCATGATTACGACCGGTGGCACGGGCGGACATATTTATCCAGGCGTTGCCGTTGCGCACAAACTTCAAGCGGCGGGATGGCAAGTTTTTTGGTTGGGAACAGAAAATGGAATGGAAGCGCGTATCGTACCGAATGAAAATATCGAATTCGAATCAATATCGTTTGATGGTATCCGTGGTAAAGGTCTGCGCACGATGATATTTGGATCGTTTGAATTATTGCGCGCGCTTTGGCAAAGCATGAATATCATTAAACGGCGGCGTCCCGATGTCGTTATTGGGTTCGGCGGTTTCGCGTCGTTTCCTGGTGCGTTTGCCGCAGTAGCAAAAAATGTCCCTTTGGTGATTCATGAAGCCAATGCCGTACCTGGATTGGCAAACAGAATATTACGTTATGGCGCCGATAAGGTCCTTGTCGGTTTTCGAGGTGTTTTCCGCGAAGGAAAAGGACACGATGTAATTTGGAGCGGCAATCCAGTACGAGAAGAAATGTTACGGCAACCGCCACCCGATGATCGGTTTTTGAAACGCGCAGGTACTCTACAATTATTGGTCGTTGGCGGTAGTCTCGGCGCGCAGGCGATCAATAAAATAGTTCCCGCCGCATTGAAATCGTTGCCGGAAGATAAACGCCCGCGCGTCGTTCATCAGGTAGGCAAAAATCATCTCGACGCTGTACAGAAGATATACGCCGAACATCAGATAGACGCCGTTTGTGTACCGTTTATCGATGAGATGGGACGCGCTTATTCAGAAGCTGATATTGTGATTTGTCGCGGCGGAGCGATGACGATAGCCGAATTGACGGCAGTTGGCGTCGGCGCGTTGATCGTTCCTTTGGCAAGTGCGATCGCCGACGAGCAAAGCGCCAATGCTGAAGCATTGACTCGCATACAAGCCGCCGACAAAATCAGCCAGAAAGATTTGACTGCTGATGTATTGGCGAAATGGTTGATGGGAATGACCAGAGAGCGAGCGTTGGCGATGGCAAACGCGGCTTACGCATTGCGCAGAGAAAACGCGGCAGAAGATGCGATGAAAGTTTGTATGGGTCTCGGAAGTGCTTTTCGCCGGAAACGGTTGTCGAAGGGGACGCTCAATGAGGCATAAGGTTAAACGTTTACATTTTGTCGGTGTTGGCGGTTCGGGCATGAGCGGAATCGCTGAGGTGCTTGTCAATCTCGGCTATGAAGTGACCGGCTCGGATATCAACGAAAACGCGGCGACAAAACGATTGCGCGCGCTCGGCGTCAATATTTATAACGAACATGCCGCGCATAATATATCGGGCGTGGATGCAGTAGTTGTTTCCACGGCGATTGCCGAGGACAATCCCGAAATTGTGGCGGCGCAAGAAGCGGGGATACCGATAGTGGCTCGAGCAATTATGTTGGCTGAGTTGATGCGTCTCAAGAAAGGTATTGCGGTTGCCGGAACGCATGGGAAAACCACGACGACCAGCTTGATCGCGTCGGTACTCGCCGAAGGTGGACTCGACCCGACGTTTGTCATCGGCGGACGCTTGCTTCTGGCGGACGCGAATGCGCGGCTGGGCAGTGGCGAATTTCTGGTAGCGGAAGCCGATGAATCCGACGCGTCGTTTTTGCATTTGTCGCCGGTAATTTCCGTAGTGACCAATATTGATGCCGACCATATGGAAACGTATCAGCAAGATTTTTCGCAAGTCAAGAAAGCTTTTATTGAGTTTCTTCAACGTTTACCATTTTACGGTATTGTGGTTGCTTGTATCGATGATGATCATGTACGTGAAATTTTGCCGCAGATAGGGCGCCCTGTGGTGCGTTACGGATTCGCTGAAGACGCCGATATACGCGCGGTTGCAATGCGTCAGGAACGGGATATGATGTATTTTACGGTACGGCAACAGGGGTTCACCGATTTGCCGATCAAGTTGACGTTGCCCGGACGACACAGCGTGCAAAACGCACTGGCGGCGGTGGCGATTGGTCGAGAGCTCAATGTTTCGGACGAGGCGATTGCCAACGCGTTGGCTCAATTCAAAGGTGTCGGACGACGTTTCCAACGTTATGGCACGATACCGTTGGCAAAAGGTAATATTTTATTGATCGACGATTACGGTCACCATCCGACGGAGATCAAAGTCACGATCGAAGCGATCCGCGCCGCTTTTCCCGAACGGCGGCTTGTATTGGTCTTTCAGCCGCATCGCTACACGAGAACGCGCGATCTTTTTGAGGATTTCGTCGTCTCATTGTCACAAGCCGATTTGCTGATATTGACTGATGTATATGCTGCGGGGGAAACACCGATTGTGGCGGCTGACGGGCGCGCACTGACACGCGCCGTCCGTGTTGCGGGCGTCGCCGATCCGGTTTTCGTCGAGAATGTCGTAGATATTCCAGCGCAACTCAAATCGTTGTTACGCGACGGAGATGTTGTGTTGACGATGGGCGCAGGCAATATCGGCGCGTTGGCGCCACAATTGGCAGAAGGAGTATTACAGTGATCGTCACTAAAAAGAGAACGATAGATTTGCCGATGCTCGATCAATTACGTGGACGGATCGTTCATGATTTGCCGTTGGCGCGTTATACGCGCTGGCGTGTCGGCGGTTCCGCGGATATTGCGTTTTTTCCTCTCGATATCGATGATTTGACGCGCTTCTTACGCATGCTTCCCGAGACGATACCGTTGACGTTGATCGGTTTGGGCAGCAACGTATTGATTCGTGATCGCGGTGTGCGCGGCGCGGTAGTCTTATTGCAGGATATTCAAGAAGAACCCAATATTGATCAAGAGGGCGCGATCTATGCGCCTGGCGGATTATCGACGCCGAAACTGGCACGTTTCGCGGCGCAACATCATTATATCGACGCGGCGTTTCTTGTGGGGATTCCCGGAACGGTCGGCGGCGCGTTGGCGATGAATTCCGGCTGTTACGGCGACGAGATTTGGCGACATGTACTGAACGTTAATGTCTTGCGGCGTGACGGCGTATTCATTTCTCGTATACCAGAAGAATACATGATTGATTATCGGAGAGTGGTGTTACGCCCCGAAAGTGGCGAAACACAATTTGAAATATTTGTTGGCGCGAAACTGATTTTCAAACGCGACAAAAAACGCGATATTAGCGAAAACCTCGCGGAGATCAAACGTCTTTTGGCGAAACGCGCCGAAACACAGCCGCAGAACGTGCCGAACGCGGGCAGTGTTTTTCGAAATCCGCCGAATGATTACGCCGGACGATTGATTGAAATGTGCGGTCTGAAGGGGACAACTATTGGTGGTGCGCAGATTTCCGAAAAACACGCCAATTTTATCGTAAATAAGAGCGGCGCGGCGAGCGCCAAGGATATCGAAACGCTCATCGGGCTGATCCAGAAACACGTGCGGGAGGCGACGGGAATCGAATTGACGCCAGAAATAAAAATCATTGGGGAGGCGTCATGAGCCAATGGGGTAAAGTCGCGGTATTGATGGGTGGCGCGTCGGCGGAACGCGAAGTGTCACTGATGTCCGGTGGCAATGTATTGGAAGCGTTGCGTTCGCAAAATATCGACGCGCATATGTTTGATCCGGCGGAACGTAATATTTGGACACTGAGAGACGAAGGATTTGAGCGCGCGTTTCTGATGTTGCACGGACGTGGCGGCGAGGATGGTGTAATTCAAGGCGCGCTGGAGACGTTGAAAATTCCTTATACGGGCAGCGGCGTGATGGCGTCGGCGTTGGCAATGGATAAATGGCGAACCAAGATGATTTGGCGAACATCGGGAATTCCGACGCCGCGTTATTTGATTGTGGATCGTTATAGCGATTGGTCGATGGTGATCGAAACTTTGGGGTTACCATTCATGTTAAAAGCGGCACATGAGGGATCGAGTATCGGTATTGCCAAAATCGGGCATGCTGACATATCGAAAATCATCGAAACCTTCAGCGAGGTCGCCAAATACGACGAGTTGATTTTGGCAGAAGAATTCATTGCCGGAGAGGAATTGACGGCGACGATTCTTGACGATGTTGCTTTGCCTTTGGTACGGATCGCCGCGCCGGAAGGTAATTATGATTTTGAACATAAATATTTTTCCGATGATACTTGTTATTTCTGCCCGTCGGGAATCGAGACTGACCTGGAAGAAAAAATCCGCGAAGATGCATTATGGGCTTTCAATATCATCGGTTGCCGGACTTGGGGGCGTTTGGATGTGATTTTACGCGAAGATGGGACTTGGTCATTTTTGGAAATCAATACCGTACCCGGGATGACGGCGCATAGTCTTGTACCGATGGCGGCGCGAGCGGCGGGGATTACTTTTGAACGGCTTTGTTTGATGATTTTGGAAGGCGCGCATGTGGCATGACCCGAGAACGATGAACGCGATTTCGTTGACGCTGGTAATTGTTTCGGTGTCGGCGTTACTCTGGGCGACGGGTCATTGGTTGGCGCGACGACCTATTTTTATCTTTCATAGCGTACAAATCAATAATATCCATCGTGCTGACGCGGCGCATGTTGCGGTAGTGGTGCGGCGCGAATTGAAAGGGACATTTTTCACGATGGATTTCGAGAGCGTGCAACATGCGCTGCGGCAAGTGCCTTGGGTGAGAATGGCGGGATTACATCGGCAGTGGCCTGACAAGTTAATCGTCACTATCGAAGAATATGAGCCTTTCGCGTTTTGGAACGAATCGGCATTGGTTTCGCGCGCGGGCGAAGTGTTTGTCGCGCCTTACGACGGCGATCTGCCGCAACTAAGTGGTATAGACGCGGAAGCATTGACAGTAGTCGAGGGGTTTGAGCGGTGGAGCGTTTTATTGGCGCCATTGCGCATTGATTTGCGCGCGGTGCATCATTCGCCGCGCAATAGCTGGCACATCGAAATCACCGGTGATTATGGCACGCAATGGGTTGAACTCGGTAAGGAAGATATGGACGAAAGGATCACACGGTTTGCTACCGTATATCGGCGCACTATGGGCGCGTTGGCGCGCAGCGGGATCGTGACGGACTATATTGATCTTCGTTACCGGAACGGACTGACGGTGCGCGTACATGAGAATACCCAATCGCTATCGCGGAGTTAGGCTTGAATCGACAAAATACGGATTTACGGATTGCAGGAAAGGAAAGGAAAAGAAAACGCCATGGCAAAAGAACAGCAAGATCTAATCGTTGGTCTTGATATTGGTACTTCAAAGACAATGGCGATCGTTGCCGAAATATCGTCTGGGCAGGAGTTGCGAGTGCTTGGTTTTGGTATGCAGCCGTCGCGCGGATTGAAGAAAGGCGCGGTGGTCAATATCGAGGCGACGATGTCGTCGATTCAACGCGCGGTCGAGGAAGCGGAACTGATGGCAAACTGCCAGATTGCCGAAGTCTATACCGGTGTTTCCGGAAGCCATATCCGCAGCGCGAACTCTAGAGGGATGGTAGCGATCAAGGAAAAAAACGAGGTATCACAAGCCGATGTCGACCGAGCAATGGAAACGGCGCGCGCCGTCCCGATTACCAGCGACCATCAGATCATTCACGTTCTTCCTCAGGAATTTCGCGTGGACGATCAGGACGACGTACATGATCCTTTGGGGATGAGTGGCGTACGCTTGGAGGTGAAAGTGCATGTCGTCACCGGCGCGGTATCGGCGGTTGAAAACATCGTCAAATGCGTTCGCCGCAGCGGGCTGGAAGTACGCGAAATTTATTTACAACCTCTGGTGGCAGCGACGGCGGTGTTGAACGACGACGAAAAAGAGCTGGGTGTGTGTCTGGTCGATATCGGCGGCGGCACGACCGACATCGCCATTTTCACCGGCGGCGCGATTCGCCATACGGCGGTGATCCCGATTGCCGGTGATCAAGTGACCAACGATATTGCGATGACACTGCGTACGCCGACCAAAGAAGCAGAGGATTTGAAAGTGTTGCACGGATGCGCGTTGCGGCAGCTTGCGAACCAAAACGATTTTGTCGAAGTTCCGGGCGTATCGGGACGCCTGCCGAGAAAATTGTCGCGCCATACGTTGGCGGAAGTTATCGAACCGCGCATCGAGGAATTGTATTCGCTGATTCAATCCGAACTGCGGCGCTCAGGTTACGAAGAACTGGTGTCCTCAGGCATCGTGTTGACTGGTGGCACGGCACAATTGGCGGGAATGGTGGAACTCGGCGAAGAAGTTTTTCATTGTCCGGTACGTGTTGGCGTGCCGATGTACGAGGGACCATTGTCGGAAATCGTGAAAAATCCGCGTTTTGCGGCAGCGATGGGTCTTCTCCACGAGGGCGGTGAACATTGGTCGCGGCTCCAAGCTGCGCGAAATCAGACACATGGGCTATTCGGCGGCTTACAAAGAATGAAACAATGGTTTAAAACTAACTTTTAGGTATTACAATACACCTTGATGGAGAAACGAGATGAATAACAAACAATTTGAATTTCCCTATCCGTGGCAACACGATACTAATACAGAGAAAACAATGAGCAATACCAGACAGGAGATCGGCATGAATGCAAGTTTTGAATTGATAGAACAAATCATGGATGGCGCGGTGATCAAAGTGATCGGCATCGGCGGCTGCGGCGGCAACGCTGTGGAACATATGATCGATCGTGGATTGGCGGGTGTCGAATTTATTTGCGCCAACACCGATATGCAGGCATTGAAACGATCGAGCGCGCCATTGCAGATTCAACTTGGCACGACATTGACGCGCGGGTTGGGCGCGGGAGCGCGCCCCGACATCGGTCGCAACGCCGCGATGGCTGATCGTGACCGCCTCGCGGAACTAATACGCGGCGCGGACATGTTGTTTGTGACTGCCGGTATGGGTGGCGGCACGGGAACGGGAGCGGCGCCAGTGGTCGCCGATATCGCTAAATCGATGGGTATTCTAACGGTGGCGGTGGTTACTCGTCCGTTCTCCTTCGAAGGACGCCGCCAGAAAGTGGCGCAGGAAGGCATCGAGGAACTGTCGCACAAAGTTGATTCGCTGATTATCGTGCCGAACGATAAGCTAATACAAGTCTTGGGCGAAGACGTATCGGTGCTTGACGCGTTTGCTGCGGCGAACGACGTGTTGTATGGCGCGGTATCGGGAATCGCCGAGGTCATCAGCAGTCCGGGCATGGTCAATGTGGACTTTGCCGATGTGCGCACGGTGATGAGCGAAGTCGGCATGGCGATGATGGGTTCGGCTTCGGCGAGCGGCGTGGATCGCGCTCGCGAAGCGGCGGAAGCGGCGGTGAAAAGCCCGCTTTTGGAAGACGTGAACTTAATCGGCGCGCGTGGCGTACTGGTGAATGTCACCGCAAACAATGGTCTTAAGTTGTCTGAATACCATACGGTGATGGCGACAGTAAAAGAATTCACTGCGCCGGACGCGATAGTCATTGCCGGAACGGCGATTGACGAAAACATCGGCGATACGCTGCGCGTGACCATCGTGGCGACCGGATTGGGCGAAGCGGTGAGACAGCGGACGCCCAAGTTGGAAGTTGTCGAAACCGTGCTTGAACGTACCGGCACCGACGGCGGACCGATAACGGAAAACTCTATCGACTACGATCAGCCGACAGTCGCGCGTCGGCGCGTCAGTGCCAATACGTCGTCCGGAAGTCAAGGAATGGATATGGATATTCCGGCGTTTTTACGTAAACAAGCCGACTGAAGATCAGGATATTGGAAATTGGCTTCAGGCTAAAGCTGACAATATGTTCCGGGCGAAGTGATGACCATGAAACGAAAAGAGGCGTAGCGGGAAAGTTCGTCCGCCATTATGTTCCTCTGTTTTTTTATCGTCATTGTCAGAAGCGGGATTATGACGTTTTCGTTGTTTCGCGTGACGAAACGAAAAAAGGTAGCGTCGAGGTGTTGTGATAATATTTGAAACCGCGTGATTTTAGCGCTTGACTGGATATTTGGACGCCGTTTTCTTCATGTACAAACAAAGAACCCTTGAAAACACGATTACCACCAAAGGCTCAGGACTTCATACTGGCGCGCGTGTCGAATTGACATTACATCCTGCGCCCATTGATACCGGTATCGTGTTTCGCCGTTCGGACTTACCCGGTTCGCCGTCCGTACCGGCAATCGCGCATCAGGTTGGCGACACGCGGCTTTCGACGCTTTTGCGCAAAGGCGATGCGAGCATTTCCACAGTCGAACATTTGATGTCAGCATTGGCGGGTTTGGGTATTGATAACGCTTATATCGATGTGGCGGGACCGGAAATCCCGATCATGGACGGCAGCGCGGGACCGTTTATTTATCTATTACAGTCGGCGGGGATCGTCGAGCAATATGCGCTCAAGAAATTCATACGAGTATTGAGCGTTGTCGAAGTTTCCGACGGCGACAAATGGGCGCGCTTTACGCCTTACGATGGTTTTCTTCTCGATTTTACGATCGATTTCATGCATCCCGCGTTAGGACACGAAAACAGCCGTATCGTTCTCGATTTTGGCGAAAACGCTTATATCAAAGACATCGCGCGCGCGCGTACCTTTGGTTTCATGCAAGACTTGGAGGCGATGCGTTCGGCAGGTCTGGCGATGGGCGGTAGCCTGCATAATGCGGTCGTCTTGGATGAAACCAGTGTTTTGAACAGCGGTGGTTTGCGCTATGAAAATGAACCGGTTAGACATAAAATATTGGACGCCATTGGTGATTTATATCTTTTAGGACATCCGGTAATCGGACAATATACGGCGTATAAATCCGGTCACGCGCTGAACAACGCGCTGGCGCGCGCGCTGTTGGAAAACAAGAAAGCTTATGAAATCGTCAGTTTCCGTGCTGAAGAAGCGCCCAAGGCGTACCAGCAATGGCGTCTTAGCCACGCTTGAGTGGCGCAGCGCATGGTGATTGCGCGGTTACTGTTTTTCTTCGCGATTGCCGTTTTGGCGTTGGGAATTGCTGCCTATCTGATCACTGGCAACCGCCGTTATCTCATGTTTTGCAAACGGGTGTTGATCTTTTCGGTCGTGTTTTTTCTCATTATGTTGTTGTTTTTCGTTTTCGAGCGGTTGATCTTGGTCTTATAGTATTGGTAAATCTCGGTGGTCAGCAGACCGATTCGCCATTCTCTTGCGTATTTTTGGCATCATAATCAAAAATAAGGCTTACCCGATGTCAATATTTGCGTCATGCAAAAGGAAAAATACACTTCGGGTAAATATCATTCGAGCGGATGTTAAGACCGCTCCCGCAAATCCCCGATAAATATATATAAAGCAAGAATAGTTAACATCTTTTCATTAGTTTTCGGATGGCTTGCTTCAATCGTTCTGACGAAACTTTCCTTTCTAGTTCGCAAAGGAGCGCGCGTGGCGGCGGCATACGCTTAATCTCGGTATTTTTTGCGCTTTTATTGCGTCGCGGCGGTTGCACATGGACGAGAATTGATTTAAATTCATACCCTTGTGAGGCTAGGGCTTTTATTAAATCGGGCGCGTGTTGTTTGACGACGGTCGCTACGGCGCCGGAAGGAACAGAAAGTTTCAATTGCCCATTACGTAAGTCGGTGACGCGCGTTTGCTCGGCAACCAATCGTGGCAATCGACGGCGAACCGTATCGGTAAGCATGGTCTCCAAACGATAACGTCGCAGCCAAGAAACCAGATGCGCTTCTTGAGCCAGCGCGGTATCGAAAGGTTTCAGATGATCGGACAAAGGCATGGGCGAACGTGAATTCGATCAAAGTTAAACAACGGAAATAAGGATACTCCTTTGAACATTCTTTTGGTAAGTAACGACGTATCGCGGGCTGTGCGATCGATTACAATCGGTTGGCGGCAGATGGTATTGGCGGCGTTGGTCGGCATACTTTTATTCATGATTTGCTCATTGGGGATAAATTACGGCATCCTGAAATGGGCATGGGCGACGCAACAACCGTGGTTGCAGACGATGGCGCTTGCCGAACAACGCAAAGAATCGGCGCGCGCGCAGGAGAAATTACAAGGACATCTGAGCGCGATGGCGGTGCGTTTGGGCGAATTACAGGCGCAGTCGGCGAAATTGGACGCGCTATCGGAACATTTGGCGAAAGCAGTCGGCATGACGGAAAAGGAAATACCGAAAGCCAACGGGCAGGGTGGTATAGAAGTTATGCCGAAGGCGTTTACCGCGTCGGAATTGGGTGAACTCATTGATGAATTGACGCTGAAATTGACCGTGCAAAACGATCATTTCCATGTTTTCGATGGGCTTCTGCTTGAAAATTCCGCCAATCGCCGTTTTCTGCCGACGCAACTGCCTGTTGCGGGAACGAGCTGGCGATCGTCGGATTTCGGTTATCGCGTTGATCCGTTTACCGGCATGAAGGCGTTTCATGAAGGAATCGATTTCTCGGCGAACCCCGGCACGCCAGTGATCGCGGCGGCAAGCGGCAGGGTGACTCGCGCGGGAGTGCATCCGCAATATGGTAAAATCGTTGAGATTGACCACGGCAATGGTTTGATGACGCGTTACGCTCACAATTCTGACCTTCTGGTTAATGAAGGCGATTTGGTGGTACGCGGTCAGGCGGTTGCGTTGGTGGGTTCAACGGGGCGGTCAACCGGTCCGCATTTGCATTTTGAAGTTCGGCTCAATGGCGTCGCGCAAAATCCTGCTCGTTTTTTCAACATGGCGGAAGCGGGCTGAGCGCGATCTGGCAGACGGCAGCGAATCGAAACGCAAGGGGTGAGCCGATTCTCGCCCCTTCATTTTCTTGGGGTATATTGAAATAACATGTTCGAAAATTTTCTGACCCGTATTTTCGGCAGCCGGAACCAACGGCTGCTCAAACAATATCAAAAAACCGTTCAACAAATTAATGCGTTGGAACCGTCGATGGCGGCGCTTTCCGATACAGAATTGCGCGAAAAGACCGACGAATTCAAGAAACGCTATAACGAAGGCGCGACGCTGGACGAGTTGCTGCCGGAAGCGTTCGCCGTCGCGCGCGAAGCCGCCAAACGCGTACTGAACATGCGTCATTTCGATGTGCAGTTGATCGGCGGGATGGCGTTGCATCAGGGGAAAATCGCGGAAATGCGCACTGGTGAAGGAAAAACGCTGGTGGCGACTTTGCCGGTTTATCTCAATGCGCTGTCAAGCAAGGGCGTGCATGTGGTAACAGTGAACGATTATTTGGCGCGTCGCGACGCCGAATGGATGGGGCGCATTTATCGGTTTCTCGGGTTGGCGGTCGGTGTCAATCTGTCGCAAATGCCGCATGACGAGAAACAAGTGGCGTACGCCGCCGATGTGACTTACGGTACGAATAACGAATTTGGTTTCGACTATTTGCGCGACAACATGGAAATGACCGCGAGCAGCCGTGTGCAAAGGACATTGAATTTTGCGGTAGTCGATGAAGTGGACTCGATTTTGATCGACGAAGCGAGAACGCCGCTGATCATTTCAGGGCAAGCCGACGACAATATTGATATGTATTATCGTTTGGACGCGATTGCGCCCAAACTGTCGCCGCAGAAGGAAGAAAAAGGAGAAGGCGATTATTGGGTCGATGAAAAATCGCGGCAGGTCTTGTTATCCGAAGAGGGACACGAACGCGCTGAGCAATTATTAGCCGACGCCGGTTTTATTCCTGAAGGCAGCGGTCTTTACGATAGTGGCAATATCTCTTTAATGCATCATCTCAACGCGGCGTTGCGCGCGCATGCGTTGTATCATCGCGATCAACAATATGTAGTACAAAATGGCGAGGTCATCATCGTCGATGAATTCACGGGACGTTTGATGCCTGGACGCCGTTGGTCGGAAGGCTTGCATCAGGCAGTTGAAGCTAAAGAGGGGGTATCGATCCAACGTGAAAATCAAACACTGGCGTCGATCACATTCCAGAATTATTTCAGAATGTACGGCAGGCTTTCCGGAATGACAGGTACCGCCGATACCGAGGCGTTTGAGTTTCAGCAAATTTATAACCTCGAAACGGTCGTGATTCCGACACATTTGCCGATGATCCGAAAAGACATGAACGATCTTGTCTATCGCACGTTCGAGGAAAAAACACAAGCGGTCATCGACGATATCCGTGACTGTTACACGCGCGGACAGCCGATATTGGTCGGCACGACGTCGATTGAAAATTCCGAATTGCTTTCTAAATATTTGACAAAAGAAAAATTGCCGCATCAGGTTTTGAATGCCAAACATCACGAGCGCGAAGCGGAAATCGTTGCACAGGCGGGACGCGAAAAAGCGATTACCATCGCTACCAATATGGCAGGGCGCGGTACCGATATCGTATTGGGCGGCGCGATCGAGCCGTTATTGCTGAAAATCCGCGACGATGAAAAAATGACCGACGCCGAAAAAGAAAAAACGATCGAGAAGGAGCAGCATGCTTGGCAAGAGCGCCATGAGCGGGTTGTTTCGTTGGGCGGACTCCATATCATTGGCACGGAACGGCACGAGTCGCGGCGGATTGACAATCAGTTGCGCGGGCGTTCGGGACGTCAGGGCGATCCGGGGTCATCGCGGTTTTATTTGTCACTTGAAGATCCATTACTGCGTATCTTCGGTGGCGAACGTCTCGGCAATATCATGCAACGACTAAAAATGCCGGCGGGCGAACCAATTGAACACGCGATGATCAATCGCTCGATCGAAAAAGCGCAGCATCGTGTCGAGACGCATAACTTTGATATTCGTAAACAATTGCTCGAGTACGACGACGTTGCAAACGATCAGCGGCGCGTGATTTATACACAGCGCAATGAACTTTTGGAGTCCGACGATATTTCGGAAACCATCAATGGTATGATTGCCAACGAAATGCATGTGTTGGTCAGCCATTATTTGCCGCCGGAGTCGGTCGAGGAACAATGGGATTTGTCCGGACTGGAAACCGCGTTGGTATCGGAACTTCAGATGCCGGTCGAGATTTCGGCATGGATGGCAGAAGACACCAAGCGCGACCCCGAAAGCTTGAGCGGTCATCTGGCGGAAATGGCGCAACAGAAATGGTCATCACACATCGAACAAGTCGGCGAATCGCCGATACGCCAGTTCGAACGTAGTTTGATGCTGACGATGATCGATCAGCATTGGCGTGAACACTTGGCGGCGCTCGATCATCTGCGGCAAGGAATCGGTTTGCGCGGTTACGCACAGAAGAATCCGAAGCAGGAATATAAACGGGAAGCGTTTGAGCTGTTTTCGTCGATGTTGGACCGAATCAAACATGATGTAGTGCGCGTGTTGTTGACGGTTCAGGTACGCGCGCCGGAAGACGTGGAAACGATGGAAGAAAAGAAAAGCGGCGTGTCCAATGTCCGCTATCAGCACGCCGATTACGACGAAGCGCTGAAAAACGCGGAAAGCGGTCCCGCGATTCCATTTACGCGCGTCGGCGAGAAAATTGGGCGCAACGATCCTTGTCCGTGTGGTTCGGGCAAAAAATATAAACATTGCCACGGCAAGCTTACCTGATTCATAGCGCGGACGGCGAACGGAAAACAATATTCTCGAGAAATTCCGTCGAGAGGTAATCCGCCGTTGGATGACGTGTGTCTGTATGCGGAATGGAATTGGTATCGCCGTCGGCTTCTTCTGCGGTACAATGAAATGTGTCTAATGAGTGACTGCGGAGTGATGTTATGTCTGTCCGTTATCAACCTGCTTCAGCCGAATCGATATTAACGGTTTCCGGCATCCGGCTCGGTACGGCTTCTGCTCGAATCAAGAATTGGGAGCGGGACGACGTTTTATTGATCGAATGCGAAGAGGGGACAATCGCCGCGGCGGTGTTCACTCAAAATCGCTTTTGTGCCGCGCCAGTACTTCTCGATAAAGAGTATCTGACGTTGCAGCGCCAATATGGTAAAGGGTTGCGCGGCATTATCGTCAACGCTGGAAATGCCAACGCCGGAACGGGCGCGGAAGGATTCGCGCGCGCGAAGCAAACTAGTGAAGAAGTCGCGCGGATTCTTCTATGCGCGCCCGAAGAAGTCATGGTTTGCTCGACCGGCGTGATCATGGAACAGTTGCCAGTAGAGAAGTTGATTGCCGTGTTGCCGCAAGCGGCAAGCCGTCTCGACGCGTCAAGCGAATCATGGATTCGTGCCGCGCGCGCAATTATGACGACCGATACCGTTCACAAAGCGATTTCTACGCAGGTCATCATCGATGGCGAGCCAGTCACGGTGACGGGGATTGCCAAAGGCGCAGGCATGATTCATCCTAACATGGCGACGATGTTGTCGTTTATCGCCAGCGATGTGCCGATCGCCGCCGATGTGTGGCAGGCGTTATGGCGCGACGTCGTCGGTGTATCGTTCAACGCGATTACAATAGACGGCGATACTTCGACCAACGATTCATTGATTGCGATGGCGACAGGGCAAGCGAAGGTTCCGCCGATCAAAAATCAGCACGATCCGCGATTGGTCTTACTCAAGGAGGCGCTGCTCGACGTTGCGTTGCCTTTGGCGCAGGCGATTATCCGCGACGGCGAAGGCGCGAGTAAATTCATCACGATACATGTCGAGGGACACGATGTGGAAACTTGCCGGAAAGTGGCTTTTTCGGTGGCGCATTCTCCGCTGGTAAAAACGGCGTTCTTTGCGTCCGATCCTAATTTGGGAAGAATTATTTGCGCGATTGGAAACGCGACACCGGAGGACTTGGATGCCGGTCGCGTTTCGCTATGGCTGGGCGATGTTCTCGTCGTCGATAAAGGCGGGCGCGCTTCGTCTTACCGCGAGGAAGACGGGCAGCGCGTGATGCAAGAAGAGGAAATCGATATACGCATCGATCTTGGACATGAAACGCATCAAAACGCGAAAATCACTATTTGGACTTGCGATCTATCGCACGATTACGTCACAATCAATGCCGAATACCGTACTTGACCTGTTGCCATGAAAGACGACGTTTTATCAATATTTTTAACGCGCGTAGAAAAACTGCTGGCGAGAGCGGAATTGTTGTTGCCGCAAGAGCCGATGTCGATAGACTGGCGCATAACTCATGCGGCGCGCTGGAAACGGAAAAATGGTCGCGGCGCTTTATACGCAGTTGCCAAACCGCATACCTTGTCTCTGGATAATCTGGTTGCCATCGACGAACAAAAAGCGCGCGTTGATCAGAACACCAAGCAGTTTGTCGGCGGTTATGCCGCGAATAATGTATTATTGACCGGCGCGCCCGGTACGGGGAAATCTTCGTTGGTCAAAGCGATGCTGGGACATTACGCCAAGCAAGGGCTGCGTCTGATCGAAGTCGATAAGCACGATTTGTTTGATTTGCCCGACATTCTTTCCGGAATCGAAGGATTACCGCAACGCTTCATCGTTTTTTGCGACGATTTGGCATTTGATGCTCAAGAAGGGGGGTATCGTGAATTGAAAGCGGTTCTCGATGGTTCGATCATGTCACCGCCCGACAATGTATTGATTTACGCCACATCCAATCGCCGCCACCTGATGCCGACTTATTTTCACGAAAATTTTGTCTACGACGGCGATAAAAGCGAGATCCGTCCCGATGAAGCCAAAGACGAAAAAGTATCACTTGCCGAAAGATTCGGTTTGTGGGTTTCATTTTACACTTTTTCCGAAGATGAATATTTAGACGCGGTGATGAATTGGTTGAACGATTTTGGAGTGGTCATGCCCAAATCGGCGAAAGCTGTTGAAGAACTCAGGTTTCGCGCATTGCGATGGGCTCGGATGCGCGGTGCGGTCTCCGGGCGCGTGGCATGGCAATTCGCGCGCGATTATGTGGGTAGTATGATGATAATGCGTCGCCGTGGCGGGAAACGATGACTCCTGTTCGAGTCGCCGCCGGTATTTTGATTCGGAGCGATGGTCGATTTTTGCTGACGCAACGACCGAAAGAAAAAGTTTACGGCGGATATTGGGAATTTCCTGGAGGTAAAAGCGAAGCCGATGAAACGTTACCGCAAACGTTGAGGCGCGAATTGCTTGAAGAACTTGATATTGAGATTGCGCCACCGAAATTTTGGCGCAGCGAAAAATATCATTATCCGCATGCTTATGTGGAATTGAATTTCTTTTTGGTGACGTATTGGCGCGGCGAAATTCGCGGGCGCGAAAATCAGGCGTTTTCTTGGATTGCGCCACCGGTTTTATCCGTTGCCCCGGTACTGCCTGCCAATGAAGGAATCCTTTCCTTGTTATTCGACTTTCTCGCGCAAGATGTACGAAAATCAGCGGCTCAATAAATTTTTGCGTTAGAATGTTCGTTGGAAAATTCGGGTACTGTGTTTTGTTTCATTGAGGAGAACATTATGCTTGGCACTATCACAGTCGTATTTGCTGTAATTATCATTTTGGTTGTTTTGGGCGTTCTGATTTATAACAAATTGATCGCTTCGCGCAATGCTTATAAAAACGCTTTTTCGCAGATCGATGTGCAGTTGACTCGTCGCTACGATTTGATCCCCAATCTGGTCGAGAGCGTCAAAGCTTACTTGAAACACGAAAATGAAACCTTGAATCAGGTGACGCAAGCGAGAAATATCGCGGCGGGCGATCTGAAAAACGCCGCAGCGTCCCCGGGTGATGCCGCATTGATGAGGCAGCTCGGCGAAGCCGATAGCGCGTTGAATGCGTCGTTGGGACGATTGATGTTGGTCGTCGAAGCGTACCCCGATCTCAAAGCCAATCAGACGATCATGCAATTCAATGAAGAGTTATCGAGCACGGAAAATCGCGTCGCTTTTGCCCGCCAAGCTTATAACGACGAGGTGATGACTTTCAATACGTTGGTACAAGTTTTTCCGAATAATATTATCGCATCGTTGTTTGGTTTTACTTCGGCGGCGTTTCTCGAAGCTGGCGCGGAAAAAAGAGACGCGCCCAAAGTTCAATTTTGACGATGATCAGAATGGTGTTTCCGAATGGATTTTTTCCGTAGCCAGCAAGACGCGCAACGGCGAACGATCGGCTTTTTATTATTATTCGTCGTTGTCGTTCTATTGGTTGCTTTTATATCTTCATATGTGGTGGTACGGCTCTTTTTCTTTGAAACAACGCAGATTTCGGATGTCGCCATATTGACGGTCGTTATATTGTGTATTATCGCCACAGGATGTCTCATTCGCGTCGTCATCCTACATCGTGAGGGTGGCGCGGCGGTGGCACACTCTTTAGGAGGGGAGTTATTGCCAGAAGCAGGAAACAGCGGAGAAGATGATAGATTGCACATTCAACGTTTTCGCAATATCGTTGAAGAGATGTCGATAGCGTCGGGAACGCCGGCGCCGGCGCTTTACTGGTTGCCCAATGAAAGCTCGATCAATGCTTTCGTCGCGGGACTGTCGCCATCGGATGCCGTGTTAGCCGTGACGCGGGGCGCGCTGGAATGTCTCGATCGGAATGAATTGCAAGCTGTCGTCGCGCATGAGTTCGGGCATCTGCTCAATGGCGATATGCGCTTGAATACACGCGTGGCTTGTTGGCTTTTCGGTATTTTTTCTATTTATATCATCGGACGCTCCATTTTCAGAATACGCGCCAGGGCGAGCAGCGGCGATTCTGCCAAAGCGTTCTTGTTAATATTGATTACTGGTCTGGCGTTAATGGCGATAGGCTATTTGGGAAAGATCGGCGGTCGTTTGTTGCAGGCGGCAATATCGCGCCAGCGCGAATATTTGGCCGATGCTTCGGCGGTGCAATTCACGCGCCAGAAGGATGGGCTGGCAGGAGCGTTGAAAAAAATCTATTTTCTTTCATCGGAATTACAAACGGTCAATGCCGATAATTATAACCATTTGTTCTTGAACGACGGTGTCAAAATATCACGTTTATTTTCATCGCATCCTCCATTGCTGGAGCGTATTCGGAGATTGGATCCGTCGTTTCATCCCGAAATCGAAAGCATGAAATTGAGTCAAGCGCAAAACGGCGATTTTACGGAGCGTATGGATCATGCAATTACGACGCAGTTCGCCGCGGAAAATTTGGCACAGAACGATACGACGTCAAGTATGCGAGACGAGTTGGCGTGGCTGTTTGCCGTTTTAATCGACAATAGTGATAAAGAAATTCAAGAGAAGCAACTTCGGCGAGTCGAAGCGGATTGGGGAGAATATGGCGTGACGGCGTTAGTACGCAAACTCGCCGGAGTCGCTTCCGCGCAGCCGGTTTATAGACGCCTCACTCGGCTTCGTGTCAGGTTGGCGCGTTTGCGTTATTTGTCAGCACAACAAAAAACGCAGCTTGAAAAAACGTTGTTTGCGTTAGTTACAGCTAATGAGGAAATTTCGTTACTTGAAGCGGCGGTGGCATATATGGTGCGTCGTTATCTCGACGATATAGAGCATCCGGCGCAAGCGGAAGTCGCCGGACATTTATCTTATGAGCAATGCCGGCAGTCGGTGGCGTTATTGAAAGTATTGGTTTCGGGGAATCCGCGCACCGCGCCGGAATACTTGACACTCGTCACACTCGCCGGAGATTCCGGTCAAGAAGAACCATTGCGCGCGCGAGCGATGGAAAACGCGCTTGATCAACTCAATCGGCTTTCGTTTGAAGGTAGAAGGCGACTATTTCAAGAATTGGTGCAATCGTGCGGCGATGCCGTAAGCGAAGACCAATGGGAAATAATCGCTCTGATTGCGGTATGTTTACATGCATCGCCTTTGTTGGAGGAATCGGACGAATGAGTGACCATCAGCGTGTCGATTTTTTCAGAAACCAAAAAGAAGCGCGTCGACGCAGCGCGATATTCATTATCGGTTTGCTGATTGTGGTGATTGGCGTATTGGTGTTGATTGCCGCGATTGTATGGCTGTTTATGTTATGGTCGGAGGGTGAAAAAGGAAAAACCACTTTTTTATTTTTGGCGGCAATAATAGGAATGACCATGATAGGCGGCTGCGCTATTCGTTTTTTCGAGTTACGCCGGTCGGGTGGCGCGTCGATTGCGCAACATCTCGGTGGTGAACCTGTTCCGCAGTTGAACTTCGACGATTTCGAGCAAGAGATGATGTTCAAACGTTATATCAATATCGCTGAGGAAATATCTATTGTGTCGCGTGTACCGATGCCGTCTTTGTATTGGTTGCCGAATGAGAAAGCGATTAATGCTTTCGTCGCCGGATTGACGCATGCCGACGCGGTACTGGCGGTGACGCGCGGCGCGCTGGAGAGATTGAATCGAGATGAGCTACAAGGAATCATTGCGCACGAGTTTAGTCATTTGTTGAACGGCGATATGCGCCTCAACACGCAGACATCCAGTTTATTGTTCGGTTTGCACGCCATTTATGTCTACGGACGGGCAATTATCAGATTCGTTCGTTGTCCTCTGGGCGAATTTCAGGATGAAAAAACGGTTGGGTTTTTATTTTCGCCGTTGTTGATTCTTTTTGGCGCAACGTTAAAAGTTTTAGGTTATATCGGTCATTTAAGCGGAAGGATACTGCAGGCTGCCGCGTTGAGGCAACGGGAGTATCTGGCGGATGCGTTCGCCGTGCAGTTTACGCGGCACGTAAATGGAATTGCCGGTGCGCTCAAGAAAATTTACTACGATTCGTCTATGATTTTTTCTCCTGAGGCGGATAATTACAATTATTTTTTCTTCGCCGAAGCGGTCGATCTTTCATGTTTGTTGGCGTCGCATCCGCCGCTTGTCGAACGGATCCAAGCGTTGGATGGTAAATTCAATCCGGAGGACAGTATTCCCGCGCGTATCGATACCGCGTTGGATGTCGATACGCTCCATCAAACGTTGCCAATGTGTTTTTCTTCAGATTCTAGGGTAGGATCGGCGGAGACCTTTGGGATGCGCGACGGAGTGACGTTGATTTTTTCCTACTTACTGGATGAGCACGACAAAAGCGTTCGCCATCGACAAATCCGTCTCATCGAGCAAGACTGGGAATACGATGTTGCCATGCAAACAAATATTCTCTTTAGGAAATATAGATATGACCCCGTTTACCGAAAGCTGATGCGCCTCAGAATTTTTCTCGTACATTTGCATAAGTTGTCCGAGCCGCAGAGGAAACGATTGAAGTCGACCATAGTCGGGCTGATTGCCGCCAATCAGCAAATATCTTTGCTCGAGGCAGCGATAGCCTATATGGTGCAACATTATCTTACCGATATGAATCAGCCCGGCAAAGTGAAAATATCCGGTCATGTCGTTTACGATAGCTGCCGGGAAGCAATCGAGTTACTGAAAATATTGGTGCGGGAAAACAGAAAGAATGCGCCCGGGCAGATTGCGTTGAATGGATTGAGCGATGGAAATCCGAATGCGCCTGACGCGCAAAAATTGGAAGAAGCGTTGGATCATCTCAACGGGCTTTCGATGGAAGGCAAGAAGCGTTTTTTTCAGGAATTGACGCAATCGTGCGCCACGTCTTATCTGAGTGAAGATCAGCAGGAAATATTGTCGTTGGTTGCCGTGTGTTTGCACGCGCCGCCACTGGATTTGCTGGTCGATCATGTTGGTAACAGATTCACATTATTGCCTGTTTGAATTAGCTATCATTCGTCGTAGAAATCTTGGCGGCAACGGAAAATATTTTTGGAAAGAAAAGACACTTCCCTTGATTTTTTTCAAAATAGTGCTATTTCTTGATAATCAGTGACCGGAGAAATGATAATGGCAGAACGAAAACACTCTAAAACCGAGCAAGAGAAAACGCATCATCATATGCCGAAGCCGTCGCCGACTCTGTCGGAAACGGTGGAGAAGACTGAGCAAGCGGCGGATTTGAGCGCGTTTTCACAAAAGGCTAAAACCGAAACGGCAGAATTGCGTGACGCGTTTTTGCGCGCTAAAGCAGAAACGGAAAATGTGCGCCGTCGCGCTGAGGAGGATGTCATCAAAGCGGCGAAATATGGCGCCGAGCGTTTTGCCAGTGAATTGCTCGCCGTGAAAGACGCATTGGAACTGGCGCTTTCGTCGGAGAGCGTGACAGCGGAACAATTACGCGAGGGCGTTGCGCTAACATTGAAGCAGCTTTCCGCCGCTTTTGAGAAAGCGCGGATTACCGAGATCGATCCGCAGGGGCAGCTATTTGATCCACATCAGCATCAGGCGATGCAAATGATTGAAGCTGACGCGCCCGCCAATACGGTGGTACAGGTGTATCAAAAGGGTTACTTGATTCATGACCGTGTTTTGAGACCGGCGATGGTGGTTGTCGCCAAGGCAAAAAATGAGATAGACGATGCTTGAATTGCGCCTGTCTGCCCCCATTTAGTCGGCATCGAGCAGAAAAATGTTCAAATTTAAAAATCGGAGATAGAAGATGGGAAAAATTATTGGAATTGACTTGGGTACGACCAACAGTTGCGTGGCGGTTCTCGAAGGAGAACAACCTAAAGTCATAGAAAATTCGGAAGGCGCGCGCACGACGCCTTCAGTGGTTGCATATATGGAAGACGGCGAAATTTTGACCGGCGCGCCCGCCAAACGGCAGGCGGTTACCAATCCTAAAAACACGTTGTACGCGATTAAGCGGCTGATCGGTCGCCGTTTTGAGGAAAAGGAAGTACAGAAAGATATCGACTTGATGCCGTATGAGATCATCAAAAATGATAACGGTGACGCATGGGTCAATGTGCGCGGCAAAAAAATGGCGCCGCCACAAATTTCGGCGGAAGTGTTGCGCAAGATGAAAAAAACTGCTGAAGATTATCTCGGTCAAGAAGTGACCGAAGCGGTGATTACCGTGCCGGCGTATTTCAACGACAGCCAGCGGCAGGCGACAAAAGATGCGGGAAAGATTGCCGGTTTGGAGGTCAAACGCATCATCAACGAACCGACAGCCGCCGCGTTGGCGTTCGGTCTCGATAAGAAAGAAGGCGACCGCAAAATCGCCGTGTACGATCTCGGCGGCGGTACGTTCGATATTTCGATCATCGAAATTGCCGAAATCGATGGCGAACATCAGTTTGAAGTGTTATCGACCAACGGCGACACTTTCTTGGGCGGCGAGGATTTCGATCAGCGGTTGATCGACTATATCGTGACCGAGTTCAAGAAAGAGCAGGGTACTGATCTCAAGAACGACGTGTTGGCATTGCAGCGCCTCAAAGAGGCGACGGAAAAGGCGAAGGTCGAATTGTCGAGTTCGCAGCAGACAGAAATCAATCTACCGTACATCACAGCCGATGCATCGGGACCGAAACATTTATTGATGAAGATTACGCGCGCGAAATTCGAGGCGCTGGTCGATGATTTGATCGGACGCTCAATCGAACCGTGCCGTGTGGCGATCAAAGACGCGGGCGTCAAAATTTCGGATATCAGCGATGTAATATTAGTCGGCGGGATGACGCGGATGCCGAAAGTTCAGGAAAAAGTCAAAGAGTTCTTTGGCAAGGAACCGCGCAAAGACGTGAACCCCGATGAAGCCGTGGCGGTTGGCGCGGCGATCCAAGGTTCGGTGTTGTCTGGAGACCGGCGCGATGTATTATTGCTCGACGTGACGCCGCTGTCGCTCGGAATCGAAACGCTTGGCGGTGTGATGACTAAACTGATCAAGAAAAACACGACGATTCCAACCAAAGCGTCGCAAGTTTTCTCGACGGCGGAAGATAATCAGAGCGCGGTGACCGTGCATGTGTTGCAGGGCGAGCGCGATATGGCGAGCGGTAATAAAAGTCTCGGACAGTTCAACTTGGAAGGTATTCCCACCGCGCCGCGCGGTATGCCGCAAATCGAAGTGACGTTTGACATTGACGCCAACGGTATCTTGCATGTGTCCGCCAAAGATAAAGCGACCGGCAAGGAAAATAAAATCACGATCAAAGCGAACTCTGGACTGTCGGATGGAGAAGTGGATCGTATGGTCAGGGATGCCGAAGCGCACGCCGAAGAAGACAAGAAGTCGATGGAATCGGTGCAAGCGCGCAACGAACTTGACGGCTTGGTGTACAGCGTCAAAAAATCATTGACTGAATACGGTGATAAAATCGGCGCTGATGAAAAAGCGAAGATCGAGGAAGCATTGAAAGACGCCGAAGAAGTCTTGAAAGACAAAAACGCGTCGAAAGAAACATTAACAGCGAAAAACGAAACGCTGGCGACGACATCGCAAAAACTGGGTGAAGCGATATACGCCGCTGCGCAAGCGGAAGCGGCGGCACAGCAAGCGCAGTCGGGCGATGGCACGGCAAACGGCAATGCCAAAGCAGGTGATGACGCGAAAGTCGTTGACGCGGAATTTACCGAAGTCGATAAGGACAAGCAGTAATCATGCCGTATATCGAAAACAGGGGACGGTCTGCCGTTCCCGTTTTCACATTGACGCTCTCCGATCGTGGGGGCGGCGCAACGCATGTGCGCCACGTGGCTGAAAACAGGAAGATCGATGGCTAAGAAAGACTATTACGAAGTATTAGGTATAGGACGCGATGCGTCGGAAAATGATATCAAAAAAGCCTATCGCAAGCTGGCGATGAAATATCATCCCGACCGTAATCCGAACGACAAGACTGCGGAAGAAAAATTCAAGGATGTCAAAGAAGCTTACGAGGTTTTGACGGATGCCAATAAGCGCACCGCTTATGACCAATTCGGACACGCGGGCGTCGATCCCAATATGGGCGGCTTTGGCGGCGCGGGCGCTGGTGGTTTTAGCGGTTTTTCCGATGCATTCGGCAATATTTTCGGAGAAATTTTTGGACAAGGCGCGCGTGTCAATCGCGCCAACGCGGTATATCGCGGCGCGGATTTGCGTTATAACCTTGAACTTACCCTTGAAGACGCGGCGCGCGGTACAGAATTAAAAATACGCGTGCCGACGCAAGAAACTTGCGAGACCTGTCACGGCAGTGGCGCGAAGCCCGGTACTGAACCGCAATCTTGTCCAATGTGTCATGGTCAAGGCGAAGTGCGAATTTCGCAAGGCTTTTTCTCGGTACAGCAAACATGTCCGCAGTGTCACGGACTAGGTAAGATCATTACGGCTCCTTGTCCGGCGTGTCATGGCGCGGGTCGAGTGAAGAAAAGCAAAACATTATCAGTGAAGATTCCGGAAGGCGTTGATCAGGATGATCGGATTCGCTTGTCCGGTGAAGGTGAAGCGGGCATCAACGGCGGACCGCACGGTGATCTTTATGTTGTGATTCATCTCAAACCACATCCGATTTTTCGCCGCGACGGCGGCGATTTGCATTGCGAAATGCCTATTAGTTTTGGTGCCGCGGCTTTGGGCGATGAAATAGAAATTCCGACGCTGGATGGGCACGCTAAAATCAAAATTCCGGCGGGAACACAAACGGGACAGGTTTTTCGCTTGAAAGAAAAGGGTATCCGTCCGGTACGCGGTACGCGCACCGGCGATATGTATTGTCATGTATTGGTCGAAACGCCGCAGAAGCTGACGGCAAAACAGAAAGAGTTGTTGCGCGAGTTTGAGGAAATTTCACGTGAAGATCCTGATCGGCACAGTCCGCAAGCAAAAAGCTGGGTCGAGAAAATGAAATCATTTTTTTCGTCGTAAACAATCAAAATTTTGTGCGTAAAAACGCGCCGTACATCGCGTCATAAATGTCATTCAAGTTTTCCGTTGTTTATGTAATAGTTTTGTGTTTTCGACGAGATGATTTCTTCTGGATTTATTCGACAATGGCTCGCCAATTTCAAAGAATGTCCCAAACAGACAGTTTTATTGTGCTATCGTAACAACTTACGATAGGCAAGAGATGCTTCCCTAAAAAATCTTTGATTGACAAAAAGTACACAAATCGGAAGAAACGATCGGTATTTTTTGCAATCAGGCATAATGACATTGACAAAAATCATTATTTTGGACTAAAGTACGTGTGAAGCTTTAGAGATATACGTGTTCTCACCGGGAGACAGATATGAGCATGTTTGAAATAGCGGCTTCTTTGTTCTTTTTCGTTGCAGGCGTTCTTACTTTGTTAGGTATTTACTACCTCCTGAAAATGCTTTTATCAAAGAAAACGAGAGATAAAAGATATTATCACGACAAAATGAAGGGTAATTCCGTAGCGGATATTTTACTGTGTTTTTTCTTCGGGATCGCATTTCTTGCCGTGGGTTGGTTTTTGGGTCGGTGAAGTGGACAGACTTCGTTTTTGAGTACGTCGTCACCGACGTGACAGGTGAGGCGTTCTTATCGGAACAATCGCTGGGGTGTAAAGATCTGAAGCTGCTTGAAGAGTCAAAGCAGCTTTTCGAAAGGACTACGTTTAAGAAAAGATCAAGGTTGATAATGGTAAATTTTGATCTTGCTTTGCCCTTGCTTTGCGATGTGTAATGTGCAAGACGCGCCTATTGGTAAGGTCAGTTTATCGCGCGCGTGTCCGAATGGCAGTTTACCGAAGAATGGAATATCGCCGATCTTTTGAATATGCGTGATTACCGAGGAAAAGTCATAACCATAATCGTGTGCGCACGTCGGCATTTCACTGAAGTTGCCAAGTAATACGGCTTTTTGGCGCGGCAATATTCCACTATATAAAAGCTGATAAAGCATCCGTTCGATTCTGTAGGGCGCTTCGCCGACATCTTCAAGAAAGAGAATGCCGTTTTCGATATCCGGCATATAAGACGTTCCGATCAAATGCGCGATCATCGTCAGATTACCACCCCAAAGTGTGCCTTGCGCGGAAAAATCTTTACCGAGTGGGTTATCCAGCATACATTCGATTTCATATTGATTGGCGTTCAGTAAATCAAAACAATGTTGGGCGGTAAAGTCACTGGGCGTCTCGTCGCCGAAATCATAACAAGCCATCGGTCCGGCAAAACTGATACGCTGCGCGCACGCAAGCAACGCAAGTTGGAACGCCGTGAAGTCGGAATGACCAAGCCAAAGAGTCGTATCGTGGATAAAAGCACTGTAGTCGATTTTGTCGAGCAAACGCGTCCAGCCGTAACCGCCGCGCGCGGGAATCGCAAGTTCGACAGTGTCGTCGCGCAACATACGATAAAGCGCGGCGAGCCGTTCTTCATCGTTGCCAGCGAAGCGTTGTTCATGGCGCAAAACACCGTGATCCAATGTCACGTGATGTCCGAGTTGCCGTAGATAACCTTGCGCGCGGATTAAGGCGCTTTCATCGCGCACATTACCGGCGGGCGCGTAAATTCCGATGTGAAAATGTTTGTGCGTTTTCATGTTTTGTTAGTCGGAGGCGCGGCGTCGTTGTTTGAAAAATGTCGAAAGCAACGCCGCGCTTTCGTCGGCGAGTATGCCGGAAATGACTTCTGTGTGGTGGTTTAAGCGAGGCTCGGCGAAGAGGTCGACGACCGATCCGGCAGCTCCCGTTTTTGCGTCGCGCGCGGCGAAAACGAGACGAGTGATACGCGCGTGCATGATTGCGCCGACGCACATTGCGCAAGGTTCGAGCGTGACATATAACGCGCATTTGGGCAGACGGTAATTGTTCATTGCGCGCGCCGCTTCGCGTAGCGCGACGATTTCGGCATGCGCGGTCGGATCGCTTTCGGAGATGGGTGCGTTGCTGCCTCGACCGATCACCGTGTCGTCGCAAACGATGATCGCGCCGACGGGTACTTCCCCACGATCCGCAGCTTGTTCCGCCAAGTTCAGCGCTTGCCGCATCCAGATGATGTCTTGCTCGATGGTTTTCATGGGTCGCACTTTAACATGTCCCATGAATGAAAATGAGAACACACGCTAACTTTTTTGCTATTTTTTCGATTTTAGTACCGTCTTTTACATCCGCGCGGTTTAGAATGATGACATCAATGTGTACCATGAATCGGGCGCTTTCTTTTAAAACAGGCGGATTTTAGAATAGGACGATGAGAATTCAATTTGACGACTACGGCGCGGCGCGAACGATCACGGTGAAAATATATCACCTGATATTGGGCGCATTGCCAACGTTGATATTATGTGCGACAGCGTTGGCGCAAACGGCGTCGTTGCCTCCTTCGGACGATGACGCCGAAAATAAATCGTCGCGAGTATTATCCAAACCTTATCGTATCGAGTTGCTTGTTCCTGTCAACATTGAAAATTATCTTGAAAATTATCTCGATATTTTCCGCGCTCAAAAGCGAAAAGATTTGATACAAGAAGATTTATATTTGTTGACCGATCGCGCGGCGGATAACGCTGTGGAGTTGCTCAAAACATTGGGCTATTTTTCTGCGCGCGCCGATGCGCGGATCGACGATGAAGGTGACCGCTACGTTATTTATTTGGCGGTCGTGCCCGGCGAGCCGGTGACCGTCGAGAGTGTGGATATTCGAGTCAAGGGCGACATTGAAAACGACGAAGGAACGATGCAGCGGGTCAATGGCGCGATGCGCGGGTTATGGCAGTTGAAAAAAGGAGAACCTTTCACCCAATCTGCTTGGGACGAAAGCAAACGACGTATTCTCGAATATATTTCATCACGCTCATATCCGACGGCGGCGCTAACGCACAGCTTGGCAAAGGTCGATAAAGAGAAACGAACAGTGGCGTTGGAAATCGAAATTGTCAGCGGTCCGTCTTATGTTTTCGGTGAGGTGACATTATCGGATTTTCAACGTTACCCCAAAGAGGCGATACAGAATCGTATCTCTATTGTGGCGGGTAAACCGTATTTACAAAACGAGTTGCGCCGGATGCAGTCCGATTTGCAGGGGCTTGCTTATTTTAATGGTGTGGTGGTCGAGGCGATACCGAGTGAAAAAGAACCGTATATTGTTCCTGTCGAAGTCCGTGTCGAGGAGGCGCCATACAATAAGCTCGATGTATCGTTGGGTTATAGTACAAACGATGGCGCGCGAATCGTACCTAAATATGCTTTCCACAATATTGCTGGTCGTGGTTGGATTTTCGATAGTGCGCTCGATTTGAGCGAAAAAAAACAAGGCGGCGAATTGGGATTACAATTTCCGATGCGCCCGAACGGCTATGAGTATCGTTTGCTTGCTTCCTATCACGATAGCGAAATTCAGGGTTGGACATCACGCGTGGGACGCGGCGGAATCATGCGCGCGAGAACTGAAGGACAAATCGAAAGAGGTATCGTTTTTGAGCATCTACGCGAGGAACGGTACAACGATCATGGTCGAAACGATACGCTACAAGCAACGCCATTATCGTATCGTTGGACAAAGCGCGCTGTTATTCCGCCGAATAACCCCAGACGTGGCTATGTAATACAAGGGGAAGCGAGCGTTGCTGTCAAGGGTTTGGCGACGGATGAAAATTTCGTCCGTTTATACGGGCGCGGCACGCATTATTTTCCTGTAGGTAGCCGGCACATCGCGTTGGCACGAGTCGAACTAGGACAAACTATTACCGAAAATCCTGAAAAGGTACCTACCGATTACTTATTTCGCGCCGGAGGCAGCGGCAGTGTGCGAGGTTATGATTTTCACTCATTGGGGATCATCGATCATTCCACGACAGTACCGGGACGAGTATTGGCAACAGGATCGCTCGAATATCAGCATTTGGTTGTTAAAGACTGGCGTGCCGCATTGTTTGTCGATTACGGTGACGCGGCGGATCGTTGGGGCGATTGGGATGGTAAAACCGGTGTCGGTATCGGCGCGCGTTGGTTGAGTCCGGTGGGCGCGCTAGGCGCTGATTTGGCGTACGGTATCGACGAAGGAAACTGGCGTTTTTATTTTAATTTGGGAATGTCGTTCTAATGGCGGACAAAAACGATTCTAATAATATTGTCAATGCGCGCGCATGGCGATGGCAGTTTGCGCGTTATCTCGCGTATAGCTTTATATTTCTCCTCTTTTTGTTTGTAGCGATATTGGGTGGTGTTTACGCGTTACTGCAATCAGAGGATGGGCGTAATTGGTTGGTCGAGCAGATCAATAAAAGCGAAACAGTCCATATCGACGCGTTAGAAGGTGATTTCTGGAATGATGTCGTCGTGCGCGAGGTGACGTACCGCGACAACGATATGGAGGTATATGTCGATTACGCGCGTTGGCGCTGGACATTAGGTGATTTGCGACACAAGAAACTTACCATTCCTGAATTTGCAGCGAATATCGTCACGATTACTCTACGCGAAACTGCGCAACACGGGAAAAGTAATAACGAACCGCCAACTTCTTTAACAATACCGATTGCTATTGACTTGAGACAAGCCAATATCAGTGAAGTGGTCATTGACTCGACGAAATTAAAAAATATCGTTTTTTCACTGAATAACAATGGCAGTGGATACGTTTTCGATTTGCGGCAGCTTGTTATAGAGCAGGACATGATTCTTGGATCGGCTCAGGGAACGCTCACGCTGTCTGAAAGTTCGCCATTTGTTGCGGAAGGACATATTTCGTTTCAAGGTTCTTTTGAAGAATATACGGCGGGCTTCGAGTCGAATATTGATGGACATTTACGCGATCTACATTTGACGGGTTACCTTTTCGGCGATGGTTGGTTTATCGTCAGTGACGGTCGCTTCGATGTTTTTGCCGATGAGTGGTATGCGATGTTGCATGAAATGACTTTGCGTCTTGACCACGTGGATATTTCACTCTTCTCACCACAAATTCCGCGTAGTGACTTATCGGTGATGTTGACGCTTGAGGCGTCGGAAGAAAAATCAGAAAAACAAAGTTATTTGCAAGGCAGCGTACAAATCGAAAACGCGATGGCGGGCAAGTATGATGCGCGGAAGATTCCCTTGAAGACGTTAGCCGCGCGTTTCGAATGGCAAGAAGATCAATTCCTTTTCTACGATCTTGACGCTTGGGCGTTGGGCGACGCGCACCTTACTGGATTGGGTTGGTTGCGCGAGGACAGTATGCGTGTACAGGCACAGTTAAATTCTATCAATTTAGCGGCATTGATTTCTTCTACACCGGAAACGGCGATCAGTGGCGAGATGTGGTTGACAGGCTCTTATGATGATCCCCAACTAGCGGTGAATCTCACTGACCGCCTGTTTATGTTTGCATTCAAAAGTGACCTTGCGCTTGATAATTTGCGTGATCCCGAAAAACTCATGATAAGGAATGCTGCACTGACGTATGGCAATGCGACGATGACATTGACTGGAGATTATTTTCTGAACAAGGAACAATTGACGGTAGAGGGGAAGTTAGATCATATTGATCTTTCCAAATTTGATATCGTCGAGAGCGACCTCAATATTGCCTTTTCAGTAGACACGATAGCTTCCCCCGAACTAGCGGCAGACATCCGTTATCAAGTGAAATCTAGCACAGCGGCAGGTTATCCTCTGAGCGGAGAAGGCGCGATGCGATTCGTGCCGACGCACTTTGAAAATATCGCGTTGCGTTTGCGCTCAGGCGAGACAGAGTTAACCGCGCATGGCGCATTAGGTACGGGCGCTGATATTTTGTCAGTACGCATCGAAGTACCGGATGTTGTCGAATGGTATCAAGATGCGCATGGCAGAATCGTCGGCGAAGGAACCATGGCGGGTGAGTTTCCCCATTTATCTTCATCCATGCAAGTAAGCGGCGAAAAACTTATGATTGCCGGCGTCGATATTTCCGTTTTGAATATACGTGCCGATGGTGTATTGACCGATAATTTTCCTTTTACAGTAAAAACGAAAATCGAGGGAATCCAGATATTGGATACATCAATCGATTCGACAGAGTTATTGTTGGATGGTTCCTTGAAAGAGCAGAAATTCCACTTGGAAGCATTGGGCACGTATCAGGAAAAGCCTTTTACGATGATAGCGCGCGCGCAAGGCGCATTAGTAAACGATGCTATGCCCTGGCATGGTGAACTTTCCGAATTGACGGTCGATGGTTTTTGTCCAGTAAAGCTAATATCACCAATATCGATTTCGGCGAGTCCACGAGAAATTACGTTGGGACAAGCCGCTATTTCAGCCAACAATACCGATATACGAATGACTGCGCTACAATGGCGTCCTGATTATGTGCATACTTCTGGAACGGCTGAAAATATCTCGCTGAAACGATGGATGAATATCGCTGATATCGGGGAAGGCATTGCGCACAACGATCTTACGTTTTCCGGAAATTGGCGATTGACGATAAGCGATAACGAACAACAAGGCGAAGTGATTATTGAACGGCAATCGGGCGATGTTGAATTGCATATCGCATCGCGCTCTATTTGGCAACCGCTGTATCTGAATCGTACATCGGCGCGTTTCGTTCTCGATAACGAGAAAATCGACTGGAACGCAAACGTCGAAAGCAGCCGTTATGGAAAAATAGAAGTTCGAGGCGACGCGAGACTTCCAAAAGCGATACCAGAATTCAGAGAATTGCCTTTCGATTTATATCTTACGGGTATCGTTCCCGACCTTTCCAATATGGAATCTTTTTCAGGAGGAGGTATTAAGCTCACTGGCGATTTGAAGCTCGATGTTGAACATCACGGTTCATTGGCAAACGGACAAAACAGCGGGCAATTGACAGGTGCTCATCTTTCGATCCATGATGACATGACTGGTGTTACGCTCGATGAAGGTGTGATGAGCATAACCTTGAAAAATGATCAGATTGTGGTAGAAGAATTTACCTTTAAGGGCGGACGCGGCGAAATGAAAATCACCGGAGGCATTGATCTCTCTGGGGAAACGCCGCAGGCGCGTTTTGCGATCAACGCCGACCGCATGAGGATCATTCGTAGTCAGGAAATGTTGCTTGTCGTTTCGGGACGCGGCGACTTGTCGTATGATGAAAACGGCGCTTCTCTAGAAGGTAATTTACGCGCGAATTATGGCAATATTAGATATCGCGATACCAGTGTCCCTACCTTATCTAGTGATGTGGTGATCGTTGGCGAAGAAACAGAAAGTTCAGATAATATCAAATTGGCGCGAATCGAATTCGATGTCGATTTGGGTAATAACTTTCGTTTGCGTGGTTATGGTGTTGATACAAAAGTCAAAGGCGCACTGAAATTCCGCGCTCGCCCTGGACACGAATTAGGCGTCCATGGAGTGTTGCAGACATACGAAGGAAGTTATCGCGCGTATGGGCAAAATCTCGGTATCCAGCGTGGAATTATTTCTTTTTTGGGATCTATTGATAATCCGGCGCTCGATATTTTGGCGATTCGGGAAAATTCTCCGGTCAATGCGGGCGTTTCGGTAAAAGGAACGGCGCAACGGCCAAGAGTGGACTTATATTCCGAACCGAAAATGGCGACGAACGAAACATTATCATGGCTTCTTTTCGATCACGGTTCGGACAGTATCGATGGTGGTGATTCGGCGATCTTGTTCCATGTGTTGAATTCAATGTTTGCCAGCAGTGATTCTGGAACGCTGACCGATGAATTGTTCGGTGGACTGGTCGATGAAATTAGCGTCGGGTCGAATCATTCAAGCGATGGCGAAGCGACACAGGTGGTGACGGTGAGCAAAAAATTGACCAGAGATATTTCTATCGCTCTGGAAAAGAGCTTTAATGGATTGCAGGACGCTATCCGCCTTTCTTGGCGTTTCGCGCGACGTTGGTCATTGACCGGTCGCTTTGGCGTTGAAGATACGTCGGCTAACGTTCACTATTCGATACGATATTAGTTATGGATTCCTTGATAATTTTGAAAGCAAAAAGCGCGCGAGGCGTTTGCCATTTGCCTGGTTCGAAAAGCATTTCCAACCGCGTATTACTGTTGGCTTCGTTATGTGAAAAACCGACGATATTACGATCGCTTTTAAACGCGGATGATGTGCGTTTCATGCGTGATGCTTTATCGCGGCTTGGCGTTGGTGTCGAATCTTTGGGTGGCGATGATTGGCGAATTATCGGCAACGACGGACGGTTTAAGGAAAAGAGCGCTAAATTATTTTTAGGTAATGCAGGGACGGCGGTACGTCCATTGACTGCAGTACTTGCGGTATTGGGCGGCAATTATGAGATTGACGGCGTTATGCGGATGCGTGAACGCCCGATTACCGATCTCATCGACGCATTGCGGATGTTGGGTTGTCATATTGATTACTGCGACAAATCTGGTTTTCTTCCTTTGCGTATTGAACCGCGTAATTTGTCAATCTTTCCTGAGAAAGTGACTGTTCGCGGTGACGTATCGAGCCAATTTTTATCTGCATTGTTGATGGCGTTACCATTATTGCCTAAAGACGAAAAGATGTTTACGGAAGTCGAATTGAGTACGCCGTTGATTTCTCGTCCTTATGTGGAAATCACGATGCATTTGATGGCGCGTTTTGGAGTCATAGTCGAAATGTCGAATGCCGATAGGTTCCGGGTACCGCGTGGTATCACGTATCGTAGCCCGGATGAAATAATAGTCGAGAGTGACGCGTCATCGGCATCCTATTTTATCGCTGCCGGAGTTTTGGGAGGTGGACCGATACGGATTTGTGGCGTTGGTCGTGATTCGATACAAGGAGATATTGCTTTTGCTGAATTCTTGCGTCAACAAGGCGCAAATATCTTGTTGGCGGATAATTATATTGATGCGCGAATCGGCAAGCCGTTTGTGGGTGGTGAAATCAATTGTATTGCCATTCCTGACGCTGCAATGACTTTAGCGATGACTGCCCTAAAAGCGCAGACGCCGACGACGTTGACGCATATCGGGAGCTGGCGTGTGAAAGAAACAGATCGAATTAGCGCGATGAGTACTGAATTACGTAAAACCGGCGCACGAGTAGAAAGCGGCGCTGATTGGCTTAAAATTTTTCCGGCGGAGACATTGCGACATGCCAAGATCGATACTTACGATGATCATCGGATGGCGATGTGTTTTTCTTTATTGGCGCTTCTGGATACCGATGTGACGATCAACGATCCTAAGACGGTGAGTAAGACTTTTCCGGGTTATTTCGACGAATATAAAAAATTACTGCGATACTGATGAAACGGTCAATCGCAATCAGTGACTCTCTCGAATAGCGAAAGGATCGCCTCGCGATTGGACGGTGAAAATGCTTTTTCAGCGGCGTTGATTGCTGGAAGCCATAGATACCGATTGTGTTCGCGCCGTTCCAGAGCGATTGAACATATTTGAGGAACGCGGAAAGAGAACCAATGTTCAATATTGTGGGTAGTATTCGGTGAATAGCGATGCCGCCATTGAGGGTAGATTTCATAACGTACCTCGTGTTTTAGATCGGTCAGCACGCCATCGAGGCTTGCGTTTAATCCTGTTTCTTCATGTAGTTCGCGCACGGCGGTATCGGTAAAAGATTCGCCAGATTCGATACTTCCGGTCACGGACTGCCAGAATCCACAAAAATCGGAACGTTCCAAAAGAAGTACTTTTCGTTCTGGCGTATAAACGATTACCAATACTGAAAACGGTTGCTTAACATGACGGTACATCATTTAACGCGTGTGGTCGATGAAAACCCAAAATGGGGTGTCCAACGAACGCCAATAATCAATGACTTCTTCCAGAGTTTCGTGCAACATTTGCCAATCGTATACGGTTCGGCTTTGTAGAAGTGCAGTATGTTTCAAATGCAAAACTACGCCGTGCTCATCGATCCAATCATCGTCACACAAAACGTCGTAAAGCGCGTCCCAGTTATATCCAAAGTAATCGGGAAATTCGAGCGCGTCGGCAAATAAATTCAGAAGTTGCTTTTTATTAAGAATATTTTCACAATTGACGGGATAGTAGCGTAATGACGACTGTCGACACGCCTCATGGAATTTTTCGACAGCGTTGGCGGTATTAATGTGACGGATGTCAGCACGTTTGGCATCATCGAGATTGATCGGTTTCATCACGAATTTCCTTAAAACTTTGGTAATGATCATTTGTGTAATAACAAATATCCGGTTGTCGGGGTTTCTGTCCGCCGCAGACGATACGGCACGCGCCGCGGTCTTTTGCCGTCGGCGTAGTGACAGTATATTCTCGATAATAGCCGTTCGTTTTTTCGGGAAGCAGCTTTTCCCGATTATAAAAGGTAGCGCCATCTTGACGGTAAGGGAAAGGACCACCTTTGAGAATTAATGCATAAGTTTCGTGAGCCTCGACGGGAAGTTCGTGTAGCGCGACCCCACTGGCAGGCAATAATTCCGTCTGTTTCGTGCAACCGCAAAGGGCGGTCAAAAACAAGAACAATATCGGAATGACGCGATAAATGGCTTGGATAAACATAGGCTAGAAAGCAGAAAATCGATAACGGTAAGATTAGTATACGACGGCGAAACACTCAAGCGTGCGATAAAATTCCCCGTGGAATGGAGTCCAGTAGTTGTTGCGTATAGTCACTTTTCGGGTTTTGAAATATTTCTCTAATATTTCCGATTTCGGTCGCTTCGCCTTGCCGCATTACCATGACGTTGTCGCAAAGAAAATGGACGACGGCGAGGTCGTGCGAGATAAAAAGGTAGGAAATACCGAAATCGTCTTGAATGTCTTTAAGTAAATTCAATATTTGTGCTTGAACGGACACATCGAGCGCGGATACCGGCTCATCGAGAATCAAAAGATCGGGGCGAACGGTGAGCGCACGTGCCAATGCGATTCGCTGACGCTGTCCGCCCGAGAATTCGTGGGGGAATTTGTAAAATACGTCATGACTCAAGCCAACTCGCGACAACCAATCAAGAGCTTGTTCAATAGCGGTTTTTCGATCTGGAGCGACGCGATGTAAAAGGATGGGTTCGATCAGACTTTGCCCGACAGTAAATCGAGGATTGAGCGACGCATAAGGATTTTGAAAAACGATTTGCATACGACGACGAAACGGGAGGAATTCTTGATCGGACAGAGAAAAAATAGCTTGTCTGTCGAAAGTGACGTTGCCTTGGGTTGCTCGGCGCAGGCGTAACAGCGTCAAACCCAATGTCGTTTTTCCCGAACCGGATTCTCCGACGATGCCAAGTGTTTGCCCACGACGCAAAGTGAACGAAATATTTTTAACGGCAGGAATTTCGTATTTTCGCCATAAACCGTCATGTCTGAAAAAGCTTTTATATATCTTGTCCGCATGTAATAAGATGGGTGGGTTTCGGTTCTCGATAGTTTTTTTCACTATATCGGAATGAACGCGCGAGCGTTCGCCGAGGAAATCTTCGATTACTGGTAAACGATTCGGGAAGTCGTCGATGGTCGGTCGGCATTGCAACAGCGCTCGCGTATAATGATCTTGTGGATTGAGAAAAATTTGCGATGTATCGCCTTGTTCACGAATGGAGCCATGACGCATGACGACGATACGGTCAGCAATTTCGCCAACCAATGCAAGATCGTGCGAAATAAATAATATGGACATTTGATGCCGCGCTTTCAATTTTTTTAGGAGCGCGATAATTTGTTTTTGAACAGTAACGTCAAGCGCGGTGGTTGGTTCATCGGCGATCAACAAACGCGGTTCACACGCTAACGCCATTGCGATCATCACGCGTTGTTGTTGTCCTCCCGAGAGTTGACCGGGGAAATGCGTCGTCGTCCGTTCGGGGTCGGGCAAACCGACTTCATCAAGAAGCTGAATACATCGTTGTCGCGCGGCAGTACGTGAAAAATGGCGCTTGAAACGCAATACTTCGATAATTTGATTGCCGACGGTCATCACCGGGTTAAGCGAAGTCATCGGCTCTTGGAATATCATCGCGAAATCGGCACCACGCATTTTCCGTCTTTCGTTTTCAGAAATCGAGAGGATGTTTCTTTCGTGATACATGATGCGGCTCGATACAGGTATTTGAGTAACGATATTGGGGAGCAATCCTATAATAGCCAATGCCGTCACACTTTTCCCCGAACCAGATTCGCCGACAATCGCCAATGTTTCATTTTCTCGAATGGCGAAGGAAATATCATTGACGGCAATGAACGGGTTCCGTTGTCGCCGCCGAAATGCGATACTGAGATGCTCAATGAAAAAAAGCGTATCCGCCGTCATGCGCCCGCTCCTTGCGCTTTCGGGTCGAGCGCGTCGCGTATTGCGTCAGTGAACAAACTAAACGCCGTTACCAATAGCGCCATTGCGCCACCAGCGGCAACTAATTCCCACCAATGCCCCAAGATCAGTTCACTTTGCGCATCGTTCAGCATAGAACCCCACGAGACATCGTCAACGGCAACGCCGAAGCCGAGAAAAGACAGTATAACCTCCGATTTGATGAAGGCAACGGTAAGGATGGAAATTTCCACCAACACGATATGTGAGACATTGGGTAGAATGTGTATGAACATAATGCGCAGCGAAGACACTCCGAACGCGCGCGCTGCCATCACGTATTCGCGCGCGCGATGCTTCATGTATTCTGCGCGGATAAGACGAAATACACCCGTCCATCCGGTAAGTCCCAGAATGAGCACGACGGTGGCGATGCCGCGTTTTTGTAATACGGCAGCGATGGCAAGCACCAGCAACAAGTAAGGAATAGCGTTGAATACGCTATATATCCAATTGAGCGTATCGTCAATATAACTACCATAATAGCCGGCAAACGCGCCGAATAGTGTTCCTAGAAAAGTGGCGAGTAATGCCGCTGTTAAACCGACGAATAATGAAGTTTGCGTTCCTTTAATCGTCTTCTTTAAGACATCGCGTCCCCAACGGTCTCCGCCGAACGGAAGGCTTGTCCGCTTTTCAATAGTAGTCGGATCGGTCGATACATATTGCGAATAACCGATGTCGCGTAAGGTGTCTGCCAGAGGATCAATGATGTGACTTGAAAAATCTATCGGCGTACGGAGTTTCGCAATGTCTTCGGCTAACGGATCGACTACGGAAAGCTCAGGTAAAGGTTCAGAGATTTCGGATAGGGTATTATTACTCGAAGGCTGGATAACCGACGTATGTTTGTCCGTCAATATTCCCCATAAATCAGGTGGCGCATCGTTGATCGCAACTTCGTGATTCCAGTCGGAAGCGATAAGACCGAATGCGGAGAAGAGGATAATCATAAAAAACATGAGAACGATTATCAATGAGACGACACCGACACGATCCATGGCAAGTCGTCGCCAAGTCAATTGCCAGAACCCTTTGGAGTAATGAGAAACAGCGGCGCTCATTTTAATTCAACACGGGGATCGACCGCTTTATAAATCAGGTCGGCGAGCAAATTAGCAAATATGGTGGCGATAGCAACGTAAACCGTAATTGCTTTGATTACAGGGAAATCGGATCGCTCGACTGCAAGGATGACCTCGCGCCCGATACCAGGAATCGAGAAAAAACGCTCGATCAAAAAAGCTCCGACCAATAGACCGGGTAACGCCGCCATAATATAAGTAATGATCGGAATAGATGCATTACGCAGCACATGGATCCAGAGAATACGTTTTTCGCTTAGTCCTTTGGCGCGTGCTGTACGCACATAATCTTGGCTGATTTCGTCGAGCATGAACGAACGGAATAATCGCAAGTTTGGCGCTAATCCAACCATCAGGCTGATCAAGATCGGCAACATGGCATAAGTGAAAAGATTTTCCCGTAAACTATTTCCCCATCCCTGAACTGGAAACCAGCCGAGCCGATATGCGAATAAATATTGAAAAACTATAATATAGACAAGAATCGAAATCGACATGCCGATGGTGCAGAAGATCATGATCATTCTATCGGTCAGCGAACCGCGTATTCGAGCAACGGCAAGTGCCAATGTGATTGCGAGCAATGTTTCGATGAACAGTAGCGGGAGCAGGATGGTCAGCGACGGACCTAACCGAGACAGAATGATCTCCGAGACGCGTTCTCCGGTACTCCAACTGTTACCAAAATCACCGGTGACAATTTGCTCTAAGAAAATACCGATTTGTACATAAGCGGGACGATCAATACCGAGTTGATGGCGGATATTGGCAATTTGTTCTTCATTGGAAAATTTTCCCGCGAGGATGTATGCGGGATCTCCGCCAACCCAATTGAACAAGAAAAATAACAACAGCACAACACCAAGCATGATTGGAATGATTTGCAACAAGCGTCGAATGATATATATGATCATTGCTTTAATGTGAGATCGATATCGAGATAAAGCCAGGGAGCGTTTAAGATGGGATGTCTTTTATAGCCGAGCACCCACGGGCGTACTAGTACATTACTTTTACGCGAAACGCCAAGTACCCACGCGCCATCGACCTCCATTTGTCGTGTCATTTCAAGAAACAAATGATTGCGCTCCGGGGAGTCTGGCAATCGGTTTGCTTTTTCGTAAAGAGCGTCGAAAGCCGAAGATTCATAACAACCATTATTACTTTGTCCGGTATTGGGTCCGTATAAAAGTTGCATGAAATTATCGCCATCTGGATAATCGGCAATCCACGCCGTGCCCCACATCTGAAGCTGGCATGCTTTGGTAGCTTTGATGTGATCAGCGAACTTGCCCGGATTGAATTCGATATGGACAGCGATCTTGTCCATCGCCTTTTTCCATAACTCATTGAATTGCCGATCAATAGCCGTCGTTCCGGTAGCCAGCTTCAAGGTTAATGGCGAACCATCAGGCAACGTGCGCCATCCGTTCTTGTCTTTTCGATAACCAAAAGCGTCGAGCAGTTTGTTGGCTAGCGCAGGATCGTAACGATTCAACGGACGATAACGCGGATCATGACCGACAACGCCCGCCGGAATGGGCATGTTTGCTTGAATCGCCTGGTCTTTGCGGATAACACGTATTTCTTCCTGGCGATCGTAAGCCATAATAATAGCTCGCCTCAATGCTAATTTTTCTTTTGAAAAACCACCGATCATGGGATCGCGAAAGTTGAAGAAGGTATAAGTGATTTCAGGATCGATTGCTTGAACCAAACGCACGTTTTGTTTTTGCCAAACAGCTTTCAACGACCCGTCGTGTTCGAATACTTTGTCACGAAAAACACCGATACCGACGTAGTCAAGCTCGTTGCGCTCGAATGCCAACCAAGAGGATTGCGCCTCTTCGATAATAAATATTTCGACGCGGTCGATCAACGGTAGACGCTTTCCTTCCATTTCACGAATCAATGGGTCATCGTTTTTATCGTTAGATTGGAAATCCCAAACCATACCTCGGTAATCAGTTCTTTTTTCTAACACGATTCGTGCGCCACGTATCCATTGTTTCAGCCGATATGGTCCGGTACCAACCGGATGTGCCATGATATCTTCGCCGTAATGCTCGACTACTTCGCGTGCTACTGCGGAAAATGGCGTATGCGCGACGATGTAGTTGAAATTATAGTCAGGAGCATTTAACGTGATACGTAATGTATAGCGATCGACGACGTATAAACCATCTATCGGCGTGTCGTAGTCAAATTTGCCATTACGTTTGGCTTTTTCGACGAGTGCATCCAACCCGGCGATCTTGCCTTCAATCATGAACGCCCAAGGCGAGCGTAACCGAGGGTCGAGCATTCGCTTGAAACTGTAGGCAAAATCTTCCGCCACAAGTTCTCGTGGCGTAGAAAACGCAGAGTCGTCTGAGAAATAAATACCTCGTTTGATACGGAAAGTATAAGTTTTTCCATCATCGCTTATTTTGGGTAACGATTCGGCGACCATAGGCGTCAATCGTGCCGGTCGCGCAAGATAATCATAAGTCAACAACCTCTCGAAAATAGATTCATTGATAGTACTGGAGTACATATCATGAACTCGCGCCGGATCGAAGCCAGTTTCTGCCGTCGGGAAAGCGACACGTAATACTTTAGGTTCGCCGTTATCGGCATGAACCGCGGAGGTCGGCATAAACATTGATAAGACGCTGCCTATGCATAACACGCAAAAACGGGAAACCGCTCTGTTTAAGAGATAATGTGTAAGCCGTAACATCAAAGAGGTAATGAAATGTGAGTAAAAATGATGAAATCAAAATGATACTTTATCATTATAAATTTGCTGTTTCCAATAGGGTAAATCATGAAACCGGTGTACTGGGATAAAGCAATTCGGATTTTAGCGCGCCGTGATCCGGTGATGCGTAGATTGGTTCGCGCGTATCCCGAATTTCATTTGCGACGCAGAAGCGACGCGTTCACGACATTGGCAAGGGCTATTGTCGGTCAACAGATTTCCGTAAAAGCGGCAGAAGCGGTGTGGCGGAAATTTGTGATTGCGGTTGAACCGGAAAACGCGGGTAAGGTTTTCCCTAAATTATTGCCAGCGGCGGTCGCGGCGACAGATGATGAAACGTTGCGCATGGTGGGGTTATCGCGGCAGAAAGCCGAATACGTTCGGGATTTGGCGCGTCATTTTGCGGAAGGACGCCTTAAACCGCGTTCGTGGAAAAAACTTGACGACGAAACATTAATTACAGCATTGTCGTCCGTCAAGGGAATAGGTCGTTGGAGCGCGGAAATGTTTTTGATTTTTCATGAATTACGCGCCGATGTGTTTCCGGTTGCGGATTTGGGTTTGCAACGTGCCTTGCGCCTGTTTTATCCCGAACAATGCGACGATGTGACGTCGATGCGCAATATTGCCGAAAACTGGCGTCCGTATCGCAGTGTCGCAACTTGGTATTTATGGCGGTCGCTTGATCCATTGCCCGTAGAATATTAGTGTTAGATATTTTCTGGTATGTTATTACGGCATCAAAGTTGACAGAGCGTCAACTCGAAAGAGGTGTCGCAGTCACACGGACTACCTCGCGTTATCCCGGCGACGCTGATGAAGCGAATATTAATGGCGTATTTATTGGCGCTGATTTCTGGAACGCACGAAATCGCGTCGTTGACCGAAACACGTAAGAGTTGCGCCGTTTTACTGTTATTTTGCATTAACTGGAAAACGCCGCTCTCGGCGACATAGGGGATGGACTGCCCGCTTTCCCGAAGTAAATTGAGAATGATTCTGACGCCGTTCTGTATCGGTTGGAAAGGTATTATCCATTGTCGTAGATCATGTCGTCGTTGCTGGACGGGTTGATGTAACCAGAAATGAAATGCCGGCAAGTCAAATCCACTGGCGCCACCGGGCAGAGACATGCGTTGTTTGATCGACATCAGCCATTCATTTTCGCGTAAATGCGCTCCGACTTTTCCGGTACAAGAAAATATTTCGGAAATCGCTTCGCTAATATCGGTGAGCAGACGGTCCAAGGCAGTCAAATCGACATTTTGGCGATGACGCAACGAAGCGAGCGCCAATTTCTGCCGTTCGAGTTCCTGCAATAAATCTGACTTGAGGTCGGCGCGCGCTGAAACATCAGCGCCTTCGAAAAGGGCTTGTAGTGCGGCATGGTGATCCCAAAATGTTTCTCGCGCTGAAAAGAAGTCGATACGCGCAAAGATTCCCTCAAGCCGCATTAGAGTGCGGATACGTTCATTGAGAGGGTGCTCGTAGAAAATGGACACTCGAATGGACCGTAGAAATGACCACAGCCCACATTGTGCCGCAAAACCGGAAAATAATTAAGTCTTTTTTGAGAAAAGCAATCAAGCAAACGAACGATAAAAATTATCGAGTTTGTCAATCTGCGGCAGCAGATCTTCGTAAGCGCCGCTGTTGTCGATGATGTCGTCGGCTTGAGCGTGGCGTTGTTCGCGGGAATATTGGGTTGCCATGATGGCGCGTACATCGCTTTCGCACAAATCACGGGACGTGACAACGCGGGCAATTTGCTGCGATTCGAGACAATCGACAACAAGGATGCGATTCACCAGACGGCGCAAATTAGGTTTTTCCAATAGGAGCGGCACGATCAATAAGCCATAAGCGCCTTGCCATTGTGCGATACATTGCGCCGCTTCCTCGGTGATATGGGGATGCAGAATGGATTCAAGCTGTTGTCGTAATTCGGGTTGGGCAAAGATGCGTTGGCGAATCAAGGCGCGGTCAAGAGTTTTATCTGAGAGCAGGATATCGTTACCAAACAACGCGATAATCTCGGGATATACTTTGCCGTCGGGCGCGCTGAGTTTACGGGCAAGGTCATCGGCGTCGAGCGTTTCAACGCCAAGATTACGAAATAATTGCGCGACGGTCGACTTTCCGCAACCGATTCCACCCGTGACGCCGACGATAAGAGACATAGATCAAAAGGCAAGCGACGACAAATGCAACCATTGTATAAGGTGAGACTTAAAAAACAGAACGATGGCGCCAGCAATCGCTAAAAAGGGCCCGAATGGCATTGGGGTATCGTGATCGCGTCCGCGCGCGATCATCAATACGATACCGATCACAACGCCGACGACAGAAGATATCAGGATGATCGGTAACAGCGCTGTCCAGCCCAGCCATGCGCCGAGCGCCGCGAGGAGTTTGAAGTCGCCATATCCCATACCTTCTTTGCCACGCAGCAGTTTAAACGCCCAATAAACCGACCATAGTATGAGATAACCGACAATCGCGCCGATTACCGCGCTGGCAAGCGGCGCGAAAAGACCGAACAAATTGACGATCAGCCCCGCCCACAATAAGGACAATGTTAAATCGTCCGGCAATAACTGTGTATCAAAGTCGATGAAAGTCAGCGCCAACAACGTCCATAAAAAGAGGCAGGCGGTCACCGCTTGCCAGCTTGCTCCGAAATGCCAAAAGGCGAGTCCTGCCAAAAGCCCGCCCAGAAATTCGACAAAGGGATAGCGGGTGGAAATCGGCGCCTGACATTGCGCACATTTTCCGCGCAATACTAACCAGGAAAGGAGTGGGATGTTTTCAAGTGCGGTGATTTTATGACCACAAGTCGGACACGCCGAACGTGGGATAGCCAGGTTATAGGTAGATTCTTCTGGAAGCGGTTCTCCACGCAATTCGGCGCATTGCCGATTCCATTCGCGCTCAAGCATTTTGGGCAGACGGTAAATCACGACATTGAGAAAACTGCCGATACACAACCCGATGACCACAGCGCAAATTATTAGGATCAATGGATAATCAAACAGCGGCCATAGCGGGAGCGGGGATAAAGGCATACGATTGAAGTCGGAACAAAATCCATTTTCCGAGGTGTGGGAACCCTCGGAAAATGGAGGAAGTGAAGAAGAAATTTATAGAAATTTATCCAACAACATTGCCTAATTGGAAAATGGGCAGATAAATCGAGATAACGATCCCGCCGATTACGACACCAAGAATAACGATGATCATCGGCTGCAGCAAACTGGACAATGATTCAACCGCATCGTCAACTTCACGCTCATAAAAATCAGCGATTTTGGTCAACATTTCGTCCAGAGCGCCAGACTCTTCGCCGATTTGCGTCATTTGCAATACCATCGAAGGAAAGAGTTGTGAATTGGTCATGGCGTTGGTCAATGACGCGCCGGTACTGACTTCGATTTTGATTTTTTTGGTCGCTTCTGCGTAAACGCCATTACCTGACGAGCCGCCAACGCTGTCGAGCGCTTCTACCAACGGCACGCCGGCGGAAAACATCGTCGATAAAGTTCGCGTCCAACGCGCCAATGTGGATTTTTCAATCAGAGGACCGAAGACAGGTAGGCGTAATAAAGTACGGTCGACCAGCATTCGAAACGACGCGGAACGTTTGTGAATGGCAACGATACCGACAACCGACGCGATGATCGAGATAAGGAAAAGAAGACCGTGATTGACGACGAGATTGGATAAAGCAACGACGAATTGTGTTGGCAACGGGAGTGATGCGTTCATGTCATTAAACATCTTAACAAAAGCAGGGATTACTTTATACATGATCACACCGATCACGGCAGCGGTAATGACCAACACGGCAATGGGGTAGGTCAATGCCGATTTGATTTTCCCTTTTAACGCAATAGTCTTTTCTTGATATGTCGCCAGCCGGTCAAGCACATTGTCGAGAATACCGGCTGCCTCGCCCGCCGCGACCAGGTTGCAGTACAGGTCGTTGAAATACAACGGATGAGCGCGAAACGCTTGCGCCATACTGGAACCGGATTCGATTTTCCCTTTGATATCGAACAAAAGGCGAGAGAATCTCGGGTTTTCGTGACCACGCCCGATGATGTCAAAAGTTTGCAATAACGGTACGCCGGCTTTCATCATAGTCGCCAATTGGCGGGTGAAAAAACTGATGTCTTTGGACTTGATCGATCTGCCACCGCTGAAGGATTTCTTCCTGATTTTCTGGACTTTGACGCCTTGTCGGCGTAACGCCGCGGTGACACTGCTGCTGGAGGCGCCGCGCATTTCGCCGCGGACGGAACGCCCGCCTTTGTCAACGCCTTTCCAGACAAAAAGCGCTTCGTGAGCTTGTCTTCTTGTCGATGAGCTTTTTGTTTCTTGCCGCCGTGTTGCTGCTGTTGCCATAATAATTCTCCCGGGTTATTCATTGGTAATTGCTTCGATCTCTTCCAGAGAGGTGACGCCGTTTTTCACTTTAACCAAACCAGATTGTCGCAGGCTTTTGACGCCGTCGCGTTGTGCTTGAGCGGCGATGTCGAGCGATGTGCCTTCTTTCATGATGATTTCACGCAAGGCGTCGGAAATGGGCATGACTTCATAGACGCCGACTCGTCCCTTGTAACCGGTTTTCTTGCAGGCTGGGCAACCGACAGGACCATAAGGTTGCCAGCTGCCATCGAGTTCGTTTTCTCGAAAACCGGCGGAAAGCAAAACCTTATGCGGTAAATCGACCGGTTTTTTACATTTGCCGCATAGTCTTCTGCCTAAACGCTGTGCCGTAATCAAAATGACCGACGAAGCGATGTTGAACGCAGGGACACCCATATTCGCCAAACGGGTCAATGTCGTCGGCGCGTCATTAGTATGTAATGTGGACATGACCAAGTGACCTGTTTGCGCCGCTTTGATAGCAATATCGGCGGTTTCGAAGTCACGGATTTCGCCGACCATCACAATGTCCGGATCTTGTCGCAAAAATGCGCGCAATGCGGTAGCAAACGTCAAACCAGCTTTGTCGTTGACATTGACTTGATTGACGCCGGGCAACTGGATTTCCGCCGGATCCTCGGCGGTCGAGATATTGACACCGGGCTGGTTCAGGATATTGAGACAAGTATACAGCGAAACGGTTTTGCCGCTGCCGGTTGGACCTGTGACCAGAATCATTCCGTAGGGGCGGGCGATGGCATTCAACAAAAGCTCTTGCTGATCTGGCTCATAGCCGAGAGCATCAATTCCCAGCTTTACCCCCGACGAGTCCAGAATCCGCATCACGACTTTTTCGCCATAAAGCGTCGGCAATGTGGAGACGCGGAAATCAATGGTTTTTTGGTTGGACAATAAAAGCTTCATCCGCCCGTCTTGCGGTACACGCTTCTCCGAAATGTCCAGTCGGGAAATGACTTTGATTCGTGACGCGATAGGTTCGCGTAGATCTATGGGCGGTTGAACGATTTCCTGCAATTCGCCGTCGATACGATACCGGATGCGAAAGAACTTTTCGTAAGGTTCGAAATGAATATCGGACGCGCCCATCTGAATTGCGTCGAGCAGAATTTTTTGAAGGTAACGGACAACCGGCGAGTTTTCGACTTCACTGCTTTCTTCGGAAACAGCGGATAGCCCTTCCAAAGATAGATCCATTTCCGCCATTTCTGCGGCAGCTTCTTCTAGAGAAACACCGCTTTCTTCAACTCGTTTCTGGATGACGGCGCCTAGTTTGTTGTCTTCAACCAGAACCGGAACGACTTGAAGGTTGGTTTTGAAACGTATTTCATCGAGCGCCGCCAAGTTAGTTGGGTCGGAAACGGCGACAAACAACGTTTTTCCACGCAGATGCAGAGGCATGATTCTGTACTGCGATGCAAATTTGGGTTCGAAATGTTCGGTAGCGGAACGCTCGAAATTATATGAGTCCAGGTCATATAAAGGAACCCCAAAGCTTTGAGCGGCGAAAAGTCCAAGCTCGTTCGCCGTCATCTTTCGCGTCAATAGAAATTGCTCAACGAACGCGATGCCGTTATTTCTCGCCTGCGCGGCAAGGTTTTCCGCTTCTTTCTGGGATAGCGTCTGTTGCTTGACCAACGCGCGCGCCAATCCGCTGATGACCGGAGTAGAGGAAAGTTGTACAGCCATAAACAAAGCTTATTGAAATATTATTCCTATGCCCTGAAAATCTATGTCGTAAGCGTATTTCAATGTTTTCAATACGATATCCTTATCCATCCGATAATGCCCGCTCTTGTTCGATTTGTAAAGGCGGCGTGGTGGCAGGCGCTTTGAGAAAGGTCTTCTCATCATCGATCATGCGCAGTTTTACAACATATATCCGGTTTTTTTTGACTTGCAGCACGGATATGCGGTAACCGTAAAGATCGAACTGAGTTCCAGCTTCGGGAATTTCACCAAGGTTTTCGATAATCAATCCGCTCAACGTTTTGGGTCCATCCAACGGGAAATCACTGCCAATCCGGCGGTTGAGCGCCCGCAGTGGCGTACTTGCGTCGATCACGATACCGTCTTGGGACAATACCGTCACGGCGGTTTGCTTTTGTGGCAGTAGCGTCGCGGCAATTTCATTCGTCAAGTCAGACTGTGTTACCAATCCTTGCAATTCTCCGTACTCATCGACGACTAGCCCCATCCTTTGCTCATCAAGACGGAATTGCTCGATTTGCTTTAATAACGGTGTGGCGGAAGGAATGTAATAAGCGGGGCGTAGCAATGCGCGCAAAGTTTCAACGTCTAGAGTAGGCATTGCGGAAAGACGTAACGCGTCACGCAAATCCAGTACGCCGACGATCTTGTCTAACACGCTTTCATAGACCGGCAAACGCAGATGATGATAAGACACAATTTGTTGGCGCAACAGGGTAGGGTCGTCCTCGAGATCAATCGCCTGAATATTGGGGCGCGGAATCATGACGTCGTCGACGCAAACATCCGCTAGCGAGGAAAACGTGGCTTCCAGAACGAACGCAGTTCCTTGTTCTTCGGAAACTGTTTTCGGATGCGCATGCTCACCCTTACGGAGATGGTCGTATAGGAAACGGGCGATCAAGCCGAGCAGAAAACCGAGAACGAGCCAAAAAACGATGGTCATTTAAAAGAGATCAATGGGGCTATAAAATGATTTCGACAATAAATTTATAACCAAGATAGGCGAGCAACAGCGTTGCCGTTCCCGAGAGAATCCAATACAGCGCGCGCCTTCCGCGCCAGCCGAAGCGCCAGCGTCCCAAGAGCAATGTGCCGAAAATCAACCAAGCGATGATCGAAAGTGAAGTCTTGTGCGTCAGCTCAAAAGGCTTGCCAAAAATTTCTTCAGTAAAAAACAGACCGCTGATGAGCGTTAAGGTCAACAAAACAAAAGCCAGAGTAATCAGCCGGAACAGGTAATGTTCGAGCGTCAGCAGAGGAGGCGTACGCGAAGGATTTTCGCTGGTCACGCCACGGTGCAATCGTTTTTCGAGTCCCAACATTGCCAGTGCCTGCATCGCGGCGACAAAAAACAACGCATAAGCGGAAATCGCAATCGCAATATGAAACGCCGCCCACGAATGCGTCGAATACGCGTACAGATAATTACCTGGCAATAATGCGGGCATCAACGCCGCCAACGCGGCGCCACCGAGTACGATACTGGAAAAACCCGCCAGCGCGCGCATCAATCCAGAAACCCAAGCGACCAGCACGCACAAAAAAGCCACCAATGATGTCGCGTTACCAATGGAAATATCAATTCCGTCGGGCGTGGCAATAGCCCGAAAGAGCGCGCACGCGTGTAATCCCAGTGTCAATAGAGCGAAAACGCGGACGTATATGGGCATGGATGTATCATCATTATTCGGACGCAACGAAGTTCGCCAGCGCGCCCAAGCGCCGACAGCGTATAACGCAGCGACGACAAAATGAAAAAACGAAAGCGGTATAATCATAAGAATCAATTATTCTACCATTGACTTTCTCTAAGTTTCCAAAGGCGTTTCACTGTTGCAATATTTGTGACGATGTGGCGGAGAAAGAAAATGATGTGAATTCGTGTTGAAAATAGGATAACTATGTTTGATAACCTCACTCAGCGTCTGTCGCGTGTCGTCAAAACCCTAAAGGGCGAAGCTCGGCTTACCGAAGAAAACATTCAAGAAGCATTGCGAGAAGTACGTTTGGCGCTTCTGGAAGCGGATGTCGCGTTACCTGTAGTGCGCGATTTTATTCAACGAGTGCGAGAAAAAGCCGTCGGGGAAGATGTCGTCGGTTCATTGACGCCTGGTCAGGCGCTGATCGGCGTCGTTCATCGTGAAATGACAGCGTTGATGGGCGGCGAAGCCGTGCCGCTCAATCTGGCGGTGACGCCGCCGGCGATCATACTCATGGCGGGTTTACAGGGTGTTGGGAAAACCACCAGTGTTGCCAAACTGGCGCGGTTACTTAAAGAAACGCAAAAGAAAAAAGTGTTGCTGGTATCAGCGGATGTATATCGTCCGGCAGCAATCACGCAGTTGGAAACACTGGCGGCACAGGTCGGCGTTGATTTCTTTTCGTCGTCACCCGAGCAGAAGCCCGTAGATATTGCGCAATCGGCATGGGCATGGGCGAAAAAACATTATTATGACATATTGATTATCGATACCGCCGGACGGCTTTCTATTGATGAAACGATGATGCAGGAAATCGCCGCGCTGTATCGGGCAGTTACTCCGGCTGAAACGTTGTTCGTCGTTGACGCGATGCAGGGTCAGGATGCCGTGAACACCACCGCGGCGTTCCGCGAAGCCGTACCATTGACCGGCGTCGTGCTGACCAAACTCGACGGTGATGCGCGCGGCGGCGCGGCATTGTCGGTACGCTGGGTGACGCAAGTACCGATCAAATTTGCTGGAGTTTCCGAGAAAACGGACGGCTTAGAAGTTTTTCATCCCGAACGAATGGCATCGCGCGTTCTCGGTATGGGCGATGTGCTGTCACTGATTGAGGATGCGCAGCGCACGGTTGATGCGGAAAAAGCGCAGGCGTTGGCGAAAAAAATCAAGACAGGCAAAGGATTTACGCTGGAAGATTTCAAAGAGCAGATCGAGCAAATGCGGAAAATGGGAAGTATCCAAAACTTGCTCGAAAAATTACCGGCAGAATTAGCGCAGGCGGCGCAAAATGTGCCGATGCAAGATCGGAAAATCAATCGGATGGAAGGGATCATCAATTCGATGACGTCCGCCGAACGCCGTAAGCCGGAAATGATCAAAGCGTCGCGCAAAAGGCGCATTGCTGCAGGCGCAGGTGTGAGCGTACAGGAAGTCAACCAGCTCTTGAAACAGTTTGAGCAAACACAGAAAATGATGAAAATGGTCGCCAAAGGCGGTCTTCAGAAGATGATGCGCGGCATGCGCGGGATCATGCCGGGAATGCGTTGAATGGAAAGAGAGCGATGAAAGAGGCGATGGCGAAACAAATCGTTTTTTCTTCAAATCGGGAAATCCAGGGCGATTTGACGGGTTGTTTTTTACTGGCGATGCCGACATTGGGCGTAGAAGCCGATGAAGAAACACCGTTCGCTGGAACGCTGATCTATATTTGTGAACATACCAAAGAAGGCGCGTTGGGTATCGTCATCAATCGCTTGACCGATCTTACCGTCGTGCAACTTTTCGAAGGCGCGGGCGTACCCGTAAATAAACTGTCGCTGGATAGTCGTTGGCAAGGCATGCCGGTTCATTGGGGCGGACCGGTACGTAATGATCGCGGTTTCATATTGCATCGACCATTGGGCGAATGGCAATCGACGCTCACCGTGCGCGGAGAGTTGGGGATGACCACTTCGCGTGATTTGCTCGAAGCAATGGCAAGTGGCGAGGGTCCGGAAGAAGCGTTGGTCTCGTTGGGTTATGCGGGTTGGTCAGAGGGACAATTAGAACAGGAATTGGCTCAGAATGCTTGGTTGGTCATTCCTTGCGAAGATGCCGAAAAGCTATTATTTCGTTGTGATCCTATGCAACGCATACAGGAAGCGATGAAACAGATTGGCGTGGATTGGTTGCATTTTTCCGGCAACGCGGGTCATGCCTGACGCAACGATACTTGCTTTCGATTTCGGTCGCAAACGTATCGGCGTTGCGATTGGAACGACCATCATTGGGCAGGCGCGTGCGTTGACGACGCTCATCGCCGAGCGACGGGAGAATCGCGAGGCAGAAATCACCGCGTTGATCAGAGAGTGGCAACCGCAGGAATTGGTGGTCGGGTTGCCCGTTCATATCGATGGAAAGGAGCACGAAATGACGCAAAACGCACGCGCGTTTGCGGCGTGGCTAGAAGAACGTTTCTTGTTGCCGGTTCGATTGATCGACGAACGGTTGACAACGCAGGTAGCGCAAAGTTTGCTTGAAGAAAACGGCGTTTACGGCGAAAAAGCGCGAGCGGTACGCGATGCGGTTGCCGCGCAAATCATTTTGCAAGCGTACTTGGATGAGCGGGAAACCAACGAGCTTTTCTGACGCTGGATATCATTTTTCTAAACTCCAAATTGTCGCGCCGGTTTATTGCGGCAAATATCCTTGCTGTTGCGGAGGCAAATATTTCTATTGATCGTAGTCGGAAGAGACTAACGATAAACGATTATCTCAGGGGCGGCGGACAGCTTCATTGCGTACCGCGTGATCACGAAGGAAACGTAATACTTCATCAAGCTCCCGCGTGCGGCGCATGGACGGCAGGCTGCGCCATAATCGTCGACCATAAGGTTTTTCTACCAGACGCGGATCGCAAATCATCAGAACACCGTAATCGCTTTCGGCGCGGATCAGGCGCCCGGCGCCTTGTTTCAAACTAATTGCCGCCTGCGGGATTTGCCAGTCGAAAAACGGTTTGCCGCCGTTTTTTTGTAAAAATTCGAGACGTGCCGCGAGTAGAGGATCGTCGGGCGGCGCGAATGGCAGCTTGTCGATGATGACTAAAGACAACGCGTCGCCGACGACATCGACGCCTTCCCAGAAACTCGCCGCGCCCAATAAGACCGCGTTGCCTTCTTCGCGGAAGCGCGACAACAATTCGGAACGCGACATGTCGCCTTGCGCGAGCAGAGCGCGATTATATTGTTGTTCGGCAAAAATGGACGTCAGTCGTTGTTGTGCGTATTGCAACGCACGGTGCGATGTGAACAAAAAGAACACACCGCCACTATTGGCTTCTAATAACGGCAACGCGGCATTAACGACAGCTTCGGTGTGTTCGCGCGAATTAGGCGGCGGCAGGTCAGCCGGCACGTAAAGCCGCGCCATCGTGTCGAAGTCGAACGGGCTGCCCCATTGCGCGGTACGCGCGTTTTCCAGTCCGAGTTCACGTTGGAAATGCGTGAAATCTCCAGCGACGGACAATGTCGCCGAAGTCAGTATCCAAGTGCGTTCGGGGGTTTCGATAAACGCGCGAAAGAGCGGCGCGATCGAAAGTGGCGAAGCGTGCAGTTGCCAACTGTACGTCGAAATATCCGCCCAACGGATCATTACATTTTGTCCGTCATCGCTATCGCAATTGGCGTCGTTCCAGCGACACAATATTTGTCGGAGCTTTTCGGCATTGGCGTAGGCGAGTTCCAAGTCTTCGCTGCGTTCCGCGACTAAACCAAGTCCGGAAGCGGAGTCGTCGAGCGCTTTGACGAGCTCTTGAATCGCTTCGACGAAATCGGCGCGTGTAAGCAAATGCGTCGCCGAATATTTTCCCGGAAATTCTCCGACAGCCAAGCGAAGTTTACGGGAAGCGGTAACGACCCCGTTCAGTCTGGGCAACAACTCATCGACATCGGCGGCGCTCGTCCGTACAGCGATTTCGGCGTCGCGGGCAAATTCTGATAATTGTGTACCGGAAATTCGTTCACCGAAAAAAACCGTAGCAATATCAGGTAACTGATGCGCTTCGTCGAGAATAATAGTATCGCAGGTCGGCAAAAGTTCGGCGAAACCCTCTTCGCGTAACAGCGCGTCGGCGAACAACAAGTAATGATTGATGATCAGCACGTCGGCGTCAAGCGCTGTTTTGCGCGCGCGTGATACGAAGCAATCGTCGACATAAGCGCAATGGCTACCGAGACAATTATCGCGCGTCGAAGTAACCAGAGGCCAGATGCTCGCGTTTTCGGGAACGTTGGCAAGCTCGTTGCGGTCGCCGCGCTCGCTGGTACGCGCGAAAGAAACAATGGAGCGAAGATAATGCGTATCCTGTCGTGACGGGAACAAATCGGTTTCTTGCGCTTGTTGCAGACGATGTAAACAAATATAGTTGCCGCGCCCTTTGAGTTGCGCAACCGCAAGCGGCAATTTCAATGCGTCGCGTACCAGCGGCAGATCGCGCTCAAAAAGCTGATCTTGCAAAGTTTTCGTTCCAGTCGAAATGATGATCTTGCCGCCGGAAATCAAAGCGGGAATCAAATAAGCGAACGTTTTGCCTGTACCCGTACCCGCTTCGGCGATCAAGCATTGTTGTCCATTGATGGCTTCGGCAATGGTCTTTGCCATCTCGATTTGCTGTGGACGCGAGCGAAAACCGGATAAGCGCTCCGCCAAAGGTCCATCGTCGGCAAAAAGGGCATCGATATCGGAAGGGTCTATCAAGGCAAGGTCACGGTTTGAAGATGGTCAACGTCGGACAAGGCACGTCGATATTTTGTGATGTTCTGGCAATAGACTCATGGATTTGTTGTCTATAAGCGGCAAATGCCAGATAAGGGACGGTGATTCGTTGCTGATACTCCGTTTCAGTTTCATCGGGTCGTTGTTTCAGTGCGAACAACGAAGTATGCCAGACTGCATATAACTCGTTGATATGACGTATTGTTTCGCAGGAAAAAAACATTTGCGCTTCACGAAGCGCCGCATCGAAGTAAGGAGGCATACTGACTTTTTGCTTACGGCGACAAAAATCGCTTTTGAATGCGTTGGCGCCATCTTCGGCTTTGTCGAAGCCATGCTCGATCAATTCGATGGCTTTGACTTGGCGGCATACGGTATACAGATGTTCGGTGGCGTCGATAAAACACTCGGTCGCGTTTATCCGATCCGTATGCGGACAAACGAATCTTGCTGAAGGTTGTGCCGAAACTTCGACGGTAGACTGTGTTTGGGATATCGCGACGGCGTTTTGGTCAGTTTCGCCGAGCGGTGGGATGGCTTGTGCATCACCGAACCATAAACCGAAAAGAACGGCGCATGATATGTAGGAAAGAGAAACGTGAATCATGGTATTCGACTAAAATGACAGAGCTATCGTGTTCGCTTATTGTGGCGGAAACCAGTAATTCTACAAGAACGAGGAAAATAAAAGGACATAATTAGTAGCATTGCGCCGAGTCATCAATTAACATCACACTTTAACCTTAAATGCTTACGTAGAACCCGCCAGAAAGAAGTATTATCGTCCTATGCCGCTTTTTTCGATATATCATGCGTTGGGAATGTCCGAAACCGCTTCCGATCAGGAAGCGCGTTGCGCTTTGCGTCAAGCGTTGCGTGAAAATTATAAAAAAACGCGCGATAACTTTGGCGCGTTGGAAGAGTCGTTGCGTTTTTACAATCAAGCAAGCCAGATTCTAAACGATCCACAGCGGCGCAGACTGTATGACAAAGAATGGACTTTGTCGCAGGGAAGTTCTGAGAAAAGAATCGATTTCGTCGTACAGGAAATCGTCGGCGACAATCCCAATCCGAATGTCGCTAGTTTGCCTCCGGTCGAGATTACTGGCGTTGTTGATTTGTCGCCGAAGAAAAAACCATCGCTGGATTTGGAATTATTGCCTGAATCGGATATGGATTTCCGAATGCCGCCGCCCAAACCTGCGGAACGATCAGCGGCGGCATTGGCGGCGGAAATGAAATTGCCGAAAGTCGTTTTTCAAGAAGCGCCGATTTCTGGTATCGAAGTAGATGTTCGGTCGCGTGAGCAAGTACAGACGGCGGCGCTGACCTCTCCGCCAGAAGATATTCCGCAAGAAAATAAAGAAAAGCCGACATTGCCAGTCAAGCAACACTATCATCCAGTGTTAACCGAAAATATTGGTCATGCGCGTTCACTGATTTTTGTCGGTTTGAGTAGCGGACTGGTGTTATTGCTGGTTGTGATATTGTTCTATATGAGTTGGGGATATGTCGCCTCCTCGTTCGAAATTACCCGAAGCTGGGTATGGGGCGTTTTGCTGCTGATCGGTTTTTTGTTTTATAACTTTGGCGTACGGCAGGGGATGAAACGCACGCATAAAAATTATCAACTCCCGGGCGAACCAGACGACGAAGCGATCAAGAGCTGGCGGCGCAAACGAACCATTTTTCTAGGCAGCAATTATCTTGCCGAAGATTCAAGCTGGGTCTTTCAATTAAGACTCACCGAATTGGAGCGGGCGCGGGTTCAGCGTACCAGCTATATCAGTCCTTGGCGACGCGCGTTGGCAAGAATGTTTGACTATGCGTTTTGGGGCTGGCTGTTGATCTTTCCGCTCAGCGAGTTGGTGAGCAGAGAAGCTCTCTCTCCGTCAATATTAGGACTTATCGAAAATCCACTGATCGCGCCCATCGTGATCACAGCGACATGGATACCGATAGAAGCGTTGTTGATGGCGGCAGTCGGTACAACGTTGGGGAAATGGTTGTTTGGCGTGTACGTTCAATTCCGCGTCTCCAATCCCTATGCGCCGAGAGACAGCTTCTCTTGTTGGCGTTACGCCTTTGCGCGGGCGTTTCGGGTTTGGTGGCAAGGAATGGCATTGGGTTTTCTGCCGTTACTCGCTTTTGTCGCGGCGCGTTCGCAAGCGATGCTGGAACGTTTTGAAGAAACCAGTTGGGATGACGATCATGATGTGCTGGTGACGCATACGCCGATTAGAACATTATCTTTCTTTGTCGGCGTGATCGGTTTGGCGATGTTATCGTTTTTATACATTGCCGCCTGGCAAAAACCGTTGACGTTGATGGGTGTGCGTACGACACAGCTTATCGCGGAACAAATGGAGTCTTGGCAGAAGGAGTCGGGAAATGGCGCTACGCCGTCGCCAAGCGCGACTCTACCTGGTGTAAATAATGGCGCGCAACCTAGACCGATAGACCCTGAGCAAGCGGAAAGCGAAAGGCGATTAGCGGAATTCCGTGACGCGATCGTTAAAGCAAGCGAAGAAAGCCGGACGCTTCTCGATCACAAAGAATGGCAGCGCGCATATGAGAGCTGTCAGCAGTGGGCGAGGCTGGAAATCGCCAATCCGGCGCCGCTGCGCTGCCAGGGCGACGCGCTGCAAGCGATGGACAGACACCAAGAAGCCATCAGCGCGTATCGCAACGCGAAGCTTTACGCGCCGGAAGATCGATCGATCGATGCCGCGATTCAGCTTTCGCAGGAAAAGATTTTTCAGCAACTGAATCGTTGATGTCAAAAACGAATATTGATGAATATTTTTAGTAATTCTGTCGTGGCGTTGAGCTTTCGTTTATTGAACAGCGACGGCGAACTAATCGAAGAAAGCATTTCCCCGGTCGTCTATTTGCACGGCGGGTATTCGGGACTTTTTCTCAAAGTCGAAGAAATGTTGAACGGTAAAACGGTAGGCGACCAAATCCGTGTTTCGCTGGAGCCGGATGAGGCTTTCGGCGATTATGATCCGCAACTTATCCGGCTTGTCGGATTAAGCGATCTTCCTCCCGATGTGGCAGTTGGCGGGTTTCTGACTTCGGGCGAAGCGGACGACGAAATCGTTTGGCGAGTAACCGATGTGTCCGATGGAAAAGCGGTGCTTGACGGAAACCATGAGCTTGCCGGACAGCGTCTGTGGTTCGAATGCACGGTGCTTGACGTGCGTGAAGCGACCGAAGACGAAGTTAGGCACGGTCATGTCCACGGCGACGGGCATTGTCATCACTGATCAGGAATCCAAGCCGTAAGGCAACGTCAGTAACGTCAGCGTTTCTCCGTCCGTAGATTGCGCATGTACTGTGTCGCTTTTAGCGACGGTGCGCATGGCGACGAGCATCACCTGTCCTGTTCTATCCGGCGCGGCGTTGACGACTATGCCGCATGCCTGTTCGCCGAATACCGAGCTATACACCGGCGTGCCCGCCGCGAAGAGTTCCTCGTAGTCGCAACGCGCAAGATAAAGACGTTCTTTGACGTGTCCGAGATAACGGGTGCGCGCGATGATTTCCTGACCGACATAGCAGCCCTTGTTGAAATCCACGCCGCCGAGCGCGTCCCAGTTCGCCGCTTGAGGAATGAGTTTTTCCGAAGTCGGCGCGGTAATGGTCGGAATCGCCGCCAAAATCGCGGCGCGTTGCCAGAGGTTGCGTCCAGACGGTTGCGCATTCGGAGCAAACAGCGCCCAAGTTTCCCGTAGTCGCTGCAGCGCGGCGAGGATCAGCACACGGTTTGTGGAAAGCATAATCATCGTCGCCTGTTTTTGAACGACATCGCCATCCGTCAACGCGATTCCCATTCGGCAAACCGTTTCATTTGCCGTCACGCCGCACAAACCGAGATAGGCGTATTGCGCGCTGACATCCTCGATCACAACTTTGGCGCGCAGGACGTACATCGACAAGCGGTTTTTGATCGTTTCGACCAGGTCATCAGACAGCAGCGCGTAAAAACCATCCTCTGCTCGCCACAGGAAAAGGCTCGCCAGCATCCGTCCTTTCGCCGTATTGTAGGTGGTGTAACCGCCTCGTCCGACCGGCAGCGCGTTGACATGGGTAGAAAGTTGCCCGTGCAAAAAGGTAGCGGCGTCATTGCCGCTAATTCGCAATAATCCGCAACCAGTAGCGTCACACAAACAAACAGTATGTTCGAAGGCGTCGCATTCGGCGGCATAATTACCAAAATCGGCGACGATTTCCGCGCCGTTCGGCGCTCTAACGATACGCCCGCCGCGTTCGGCGAGAAACGATAATTGTGTTTTTGTCATAATTTAAGGTTCAAGTTTGATGCATAGAAGCGAGAATAGCAAATCGTAGCCCATAAGTATGCTACAATCCAAAACCGTCTTTTATAGGCGGCATGGCGATCAAGAAAAAATTATTTCGCCAAATTCACACACTGGCGGTTCAGGGTGCGACGCGCCAAATCAGCGCAAAGCCAAACGCCGTCGGTGGCGGTTCAACCCTGATGAGGAGTCTATATCAATGTCTGTCAGTATGCGACAAATGCTGGAAGCGGGTGTGCATTTTGGTCATCAAACGCGCTTCTGGAACCCCAAAATGGCCGAATACATTTTCGGTCATCGTAATAAAATTCATATCATCAATCTCGAAAAAACGCTCGGGAAATATAACGAAGCGATGCAATATGTGCGTCGCCTCGTCGCCAATCGTGGCAGCGTTCTTTTTGTTGGCACGAAACGGCAAGCGCGCGACATCATCCGTGAAGAGGCGACTCGCGCCGGTATGCCTTATGTCAATCACCGTTGGCTTGGCGGTATGTTGACCAATTTCAAAACGGTCAAACAGTCGATCAAACGTCTGAAAGATTTGGAACAGATGGAAACCGACGGCACATTTGACAACATGAGCAAGCGCGAAGCGTTGACGCTGACGCGCGAACTGGCGAAAATGCGCCAAAGTCTCGACGGCATCAAAGAGATGGAAAGATTGCCTGACGCGATTTTTGTGATCGATGTCGGTTATCACAAGATCGCCGTTAATGAAGCGCAGCGTCTTGGTATTCCCATTGTTGCGGTGATCGATACCAACCATTCGCCGCTCGGCATCGATTACGTCATTCCGGGCAACGACGATTCGAGCCGCGCCACACGCCTTTATGCGCGCGGCGTCGCCGACGCGGTGCTGGAAGGAAAGAACGACGCATTGTCCGGTATTCTGCAAGCGGGCGACGAATTCGTCGAAGTCGAGAAAATCGAAGCGGTTGCCGGACAGGAAGTCGAAACCGCAACGCTTACGAAAGAAGAGTAAATCGCGGATAGCGGCGTTGTCGCCTGTCTTTTCGATGGTTTGCCGGTGTAATGTTTTCGGCAGACCGCTGTGAACAGTGAACAAAATATGGAGTCAAAGATGGCAGAAATTCCCGCAGGCGTAGTCATGGAAATACGTCGCCGCACCGGGCTTGGCATGATGGAATGCAAAAAGGCTTTGCAGGAAGCCGGTGGTGATGTCGAAAAAGCCGAAGAGCTTTTGCGTATCAAATCCGGCGCGCGCGCCAACAAAGCCGCTGATCGGGTGACAGCAGAAGGCATTATCGGCGGTTTTGTGTCTGGCGATGGTAAAAAAGCGGCACTGGTCGAAGTGAATTGCGAAACCGATTTCGTCGCGCGTAACGCCGATTTTCAAGCGTTCGCGCAGCGATTGGCGCAAATCGTCGCGGAAAAGAAACCTGTTGACGTGACGGCGCTTTCCACATTGCCGATGAACGACGGCACGGTCGAATCGACGCGCCAAGCGTTGGTGCAGAAGATCGGCGAAAACTTGTCGCTGCGCCGTTTCGCTTATCGTGAAACTTCACAACGTCTCGTGCAATATTTGCATGGCGGCGGGCGTATCGGCGTGACGATCGAGTTAGAAGGCGACGAAGCCACTGGAAAAGATATCGCATTGCATGTTGCCGCGTCGGTCGCCGGTACTCGTCCAATGAGCGTATCTAAAGATCAAGTGCCGCAAGAGCTGATCGAGAAAGAACGCGCGATTTATCAGGCGCAAGCCGCTGAGAGCGGTAAACCGCCAGAGATCATCGCCAAAATGGTGGAAGGTCGCGTTGCGAAATATCTTGCGGAAATTACGTTACTTGGTCAGCCGTTCGTCAAAAATCCCGACGAAACCGTCGAGCAGTTTTTGAAAAGCAAAAACGCGCGCGTCGTGGCGTTTGATCTTTTCGTCGTTGGCGAAGGCATCGAAAAACGCAAGGACGACTTTGCGGCGGAAGTCGCGGCGATGACCAAATCGTAATATTGATTTGTCGGCGAGCGCGGCATTCGCGCTTGCCGACTTTGAATACGCTGTTTGCAACCGATCAACAACCTGACCGATACCATGAATACCATGTCAACCTCTGCTGGAGACGATCTGCCCAGCCCGCGTTATCGGCGTATTTTGCTGAAGCTTTCGGGAGAAGCGTTAATGGGTGATGACCCGTTCGGGATCAATCGCAAAGTGATTGATCGTATCGTCGGAGAAATCGCCGAAGTTGTACGGATGGGCGTGCAAACGGCAATCGTCATCGGCGGGGGCAATATTTTTCGCGGCGTTGCGCCCGGCGCGGCGGGTATGGATCGGGCGACCGCCGACTATATGGGCATGTTGGCGACGTTGATGAATTCTCTGGCGCTGCAAGACGCTCTGAAACGCGCCGGTATCGTTTCGCGCGTGCAATCGGCGTTGCAAATCAATCAAGTGGCAGAACCTTATATCCGCGGAAAAGCGCTACGTTATCTCGAAGAAAATAAGGTCGTCATTTTTGCTGCCGGTACGGGCAATCCGTTTTTCACCACCGATACCGCCGCCGCGTTGCGCGGGCGGGAGGTCGGCGTCGATATCGTGCTGAAGGCGACGCGGGTAGACGGCGTTTATACATCCGATCCCGAAAAAGACGCCAACGCGACGCGCTACGAGTCACTGACTTTCGACGAAGCGATCACCAAAAATTTGCGCGTGATGGATGCGACGGCGCTGGCGTTGTGCCGCGATCAAGAAATGAAGATCAATGTTTTTTCTATCGTCAAACCCGGCGCGCTCAAGCGCGTGGTGATGGGCGAAGACGAAGGAACATTGGTGCATTGTTGAAATTGCGTTCAATACGATCAGGAGAAATATGATGATCCCCGAAATCAAAAAACAGGCAGAACACAAAATGTCGCGTTCCATCGAGACGCTAAAAACCGAATTGACCAAGGTTCGTACTGGTCGCGCGCATACTGGTATTCTCGACCATATTCAGGTCGATTATTACGGAACGATGACGTCGATTACGCAAGTAGCGAATGTGTCGTTGATTGACGCGCGTACCATCGGTGTTCAGCCTTGGGAAAAGAAAATGGTATCGGTCGTCGAAAAGGCGTTGCGCGATTCCGATCTTGGCATCAACCCGTCCACACAAGGCGATATCATTCGTTTGCCGATGCCGGCGTTGACCGAAGAGCGCCGCCGCGAGCTTACCAAGATCGTGCGTCACGAAGGCGAAAATACTAAAATTGCCGTGCGTAATGTCCGGCGCGACGCCAACGAGCACCTTAAAAAGTTGCTCAAAGATCACGAAGCCGCCGAAGACGACGAACGGCGCGCGCAAGACGAGGTACAAAAGCTGACCGATCATTTTGTCGCGGAAATCGACAAAATCGTCGCCGCCAAAGAATCGGAAATCATGACTGTTTGATTTCGTTAGCGTAGGAGACTAATCGTCATCATTTTGTCAGACTCGATCTGTTTTTTTGCCGCATTGTCAAGATAAAAACGAAATCCTTTCTTTTTTTGATCATGTTCATATCCTCGACCGTGTCGGTTCCTGAAACGCTTAAGACGCCGTGTCACATCGCCATCATCATGGATGGTAATGGACGCTGGGCGAAAAAACGATTCTTGCCGCGTATCGCCGGACATAAAAAAGGCGTCGAAGCGGTACGCGGTTTGGTTCGCGCCGCGATTGAACGCGGCATTTCGTATTTGACGTTGTTTGCTTTTTCCAGCGAAAACTGGCGTCGTCCGCCCGATGAAGTTTCACTGCTCAAGGGACTTTTTCTCGGCGCGTTGGAGCAGGAAATCGACGAGTTGCACAAAAATAACATTCGCCTGAAAGTCATCGGCGATATTTCCGGTTTTGGCGCGCGCATCGAATCACTGGTTGCGTCTGCTGAAAAACGGACAATCGAGAATACGCGCTTGACGCTGACGATCGCTGCCAACTACGGCGGGCGCTGGGACATCATGCGCGCGGCTTGCGCTTATTTTCGCGCTCATCCGAACGTTTTGCGCGCGCCCGACGACAGTGAAATCAGACCGGAAATGATCGAACCATATTTGGCGACCAGTGACCTGCCCGAGCCTGATCTTTTCGTTCGCACCGGTGGCGAAAAGCGCGTTTCCAACTTCATGCTTTGGCAATTGGCATATACTGAACTGTATTTCACGGATACGTTGTGGCCGGATTTCGACGCACGAGCGCTGGATGACGCGATTGCTTCTTACCAGCAGCGCGAACGGCGTTTCGGGCGTACCAGCGAACAAGTGCAAGCGACGCGAACGGCAAAAACGGCGTCCGCTGTCGATACTGCCTCATGAATATCACCCAATATTCGCCGCTGACGCGACGTGTGCTGACTGGCGGGGTTTTGCTGGTTCTTCTTCTCGCCGCGTTGTTTTATTTGACACCGATTGCTTGGGCGTGTTTGACGTTGTTGGTTTTGGTTGCGGCGGCATTCGAATTGGGACGGTTGCTTGCTTCGGATCATTTGGCTCGATTCGGGCTGAACGTCGCGCGGCATTATCGCTGGTCATTGCCGATGTGCTTGATGATTGTCGCCGGTTGTTTCGCGTGGGTAATGCGCGATTTGACGTCGGCGCAAGGATCAAAAGTGTTGACTTTCATGTGCGCTTGTTATTTCATCGCTGCCGTTCTGTCGGTTTTGGTGTTTCCGTTCTGGATTCGTCGTTTTGAAAACAATCGTTTGAATATCTCGGCGCTTTTGCGCGGCAGTCTCGCCGCCACCGCCAGTTGGCTGCTATTCTGTGGTTGGCTCTCCGTGATTCAATTACGTTCGATTTCCCCTTGGTTGCTTTTGTCGATGATGGTATTGGTTTGGCTCGCTGATTCGGGCGCTTATTTTTTCGGGCGCACTTTCGGCAAAAATAAACTTTCGCCCAAAACCAGTCCGGGCAAAACGCGCGAAGGCGCGTTTGGCGCATTGTTGGTGGTCACGGTTTACGCGCTGGCGATGACGCCTTTCATTTTGCCGTATCTTAAAGCGCTGCGCGTGTTGCCGACGGTGGCGCAATGGGGCGTTTGGCTCGTTGCCGCGTGGGTTCTTTGCGCGCTGTCGATCATTGGCGATTTGTTCGAATCGTTGATCAAACGCATCGCCGACCGCAAAGACAGCAGCAACTTGTTGCCCGGACATGGCGGTATTCTGGATCGCCTCGATAGCTTATTGACCACGTTGCCTGCCGCCGCATTGTTGTTTTGTGTCTTGGCTTAAAAACGTATGTCACCGCGACCTCTCTCCGATTTTCCGCGCCGCCGCCTAACTCTGCTTGGCGCGACCGGTTCTATCGGCGATTCGACACTGGATATCGTTGCGCGTCATCCTGAACGCTTTGAAGTCGTCGCGCTTGCCGCCAACAAAAACCATCAAAAAATGGCATCGCTGGTAGCGCGTTTTCATCCCGCCTATGTCGCGCTGTTCGATAGCGAGGCGGCAAGCGCGCTTGCCGCTGTCGTTCGATCATCGGGGCTGAATACGCGCGTTTTACACGGCGCGGAAGGTGTCGCTGCCGTCGCCATGTTGCCGGAAGTCGATACTGTGTTGGCGGCGATTACCGGCTTTGCCGGTCTTGCGCCTACCATTGCCGCTGCGCAAGCGGGTAAACGTATTCTGCTTGCGAATAAAGAAGCGTTGGTAGTCGGGGGCGCTTGGTTCATGCAGACGGTCCACGACCGGCGCGCCTTGTTGTTGCCGTTGGATAGCGAACACAATGCCGTTTTCCAATGTCTGCCGCCGGCGGACACGGTACGCGGTGAGCGTGTCGCAGGCGTGCGTAAAATTGTTCTTACCGCGTCGGGCGGTCCTTTTCTTGACTTTCCTTATGAACGCTTGCGTTTGGTCACGCCGGAAGACGCTTGCGCCCACCCAGTATGGAAAATGGGGCGGAAAATTTCGGTCGATTCGGCAACAATGATGAATAAAGGCTTGGAAGTCATTGAGGCGCATTGGCTGTTCGGGATGCCTGCGGACGATATCGACGTCGTGATCCATCCGCAAAGTATCGTTCATTCCTTCGTTGAGTACGACGACGGTTCGACGTTGGCGCAATTGGGAATGCCCGATATGCGCACGCCGATTGCTCAAGCGTTGGCGTTTCCAGAGCGCATCGATGTCGGCGTTGCGCCGCTACCGCTCTTGCATATGAAAGATTTGGCTTTCCGCGCGCCGGATCGCGCGCGTTTTCCGTGTCTCGATTTGGCTTTTGACGCGCTGCGAGCGGGCGGTGGCGCGTCGGCGGTTTTGAACGCTGCCAATGAAGTTGCCGTCGCCGCTTTTTTGCAACGACAAATCGTGTTTCTCGACATCGCCGCCATCAATCAAGAAACGCTCGCTGCTTTGTCTGCTGTTCCCGCGCCGCGCAGTCTTGATGACGCGACCGCGCTTGATGAAGAAGCGCGCGCCATTGCCCGTGGGCGCGTCGCCGCGTTATCCTCTCCTAATTTTTCGTAAGGTCGCCATGCTCTTTGATTTATTGATTCGTGTCGCCGCTTTTTTGTTCACCGTCGGTATTCTCGTCGTCGCGCATGAACTGGGACACTATGTCGTCGCCCGGATATGCAAAGTCAAAGTGTTGCGATTCTCATTCGGTTTTGGCAAAGTGTTGTACTCAAAACGCTTGGGGCGCGACCAAACGGAATGGGCGATCTCGGCGATTCCGCTCGGCGGTTATGTGAAAATGCTCGACGAGCGCGAAAGCGAAGCTGCCATTGCTGAAAGTGATTTACCGCGCGCGTTCAATCGGCAACCGGTCGGTAATCGGTTTGCCATCGTCGCTGCCGGTCCACTCACCAACTTGCTGCTTGCGGTGTTGTTGTTGACGTTGACTTACATCGTCGGCGTCGCCGATTATCAGAGTGTGTTGAGAACGCCGCGACCCGATACGCCAGCCGCGCAACTGCACTTGCAAAGTCTCGATCGGATCGTCGCCGTCAACGGTACGGCTGTCGAGGCATGGAGTGACCTGCGCTGGCATATTCTGAAAAATTTAGGTAATGAAGTCACGCTGACCATCCACCGCGACCAGCGCGTTTTTGATATGCCGATCTCGCTAATTGGTTACACTGCCGATGAAGAAGCCGAAGGTAAGGTTTTTGAGCGTTTCGGGCTTTATCCGTACTACGGCGCGCCGCTGATCACGGCGGTGCGTCCCGATATGCCCGCCGCGGCTGCGGGTATCCGTGTGGGCGATATCGTGACCGCGATTGATGGCGTCACTTTGGAATCGCCCGGTGATTTTGTGCGGGCGATTCATGGCAACGAGGGGCAGCCTCTCGTTTTCACGATCCGGCGCGATCACAGTTTGTTGGAAGTGACTGTCGTGCCGGTCATGGCAAGCTTGCCCGATGCGAAAAAACCGTCCGCGCCGCAGGTTGGCGTCGGACTGAGTTATGATGACAATATCACTCGCCTATACGCAACCACAATCCGATATAATCCTATCGATGCTTTGTCAAAAGGCGCCGTTCGCACCGGCGAGCTTGCTTGGATGAGCATCAAGATGTTTGGAAGGATAATTGTCGGCAGCGCCTCGCTGAAAAATCTGAGCGGACCGATTACGATTGCCGACTATGCTGGTCAGTCCATTTTGGCGGGGTTTGAGCGTTTTGTTACTTTCCTGGCGCTTGTCAGTATCGCGCTGGCGGTCATCAATCTTTTGCCGATTCCGCTATTGGACGGCGGTCATTTGCTGTATTATTCCGCAGAAATCGTGCGACGCCGACCGGTTTCCGAAAAGACGATGGAAATCGGCGCGAAAATCGGTATCGCTTTTATCGTGTTCCTTGTTTTTTTGACGTTGACGAATGATTTTGCTCGATTATTTTAACTGCCCCAAAAGTCGTATGCGCCGTTTGACGCGGGCGCTGCTGATCAGTGGCGTCGTGACGGTTTCTTTGTGGATGAACAATGCGCAAGCGTTTGATTCTTTCGTCGTCCGCGATATTCGCGTGGAAGGCGTTCAGCGTACCGAAGCGGGCACGATCTTTAATTATTTGCCGATCAAAATTGGCGACACGGTGGATGGAACCAAAGTATCGGAAGCGATCAAAGCGCTCTACGGCACCGGGTTTTTCCGTGACGTGCAAATCGACGCGCAAGGCGATGTTCTCATCGTCGTCGTCGATGAACGCCCGACGGTTTCCTCGGTGACTTTCGCTGGCAATAAGGAATTCGACACCACCGCTTTGCGTACCGCGATGAAAAACATCGGTCTTACCGAATCGTATATTTTCGATCGCGCGCTCCTTGAAAAAGCCGTTCAGGAGTTGAAGCGCCAGTATGTTTCGCGCGGTTTTTACAATGCCGAGGTGGAGATGACTTTGACGCCGCAGGAGCGCAATCGGGTAGCGATCAATTTTGCTATCGAAGAAGGCGGTCCGTCGAAAATTTCTCGTATCCATATCGTCGGCAGCAAGACATTTCCTGAGAAGAAACTCATCAAACAAATGCGTTTGACGACGCCGGGCTGGTTTACGTGGTACACTAAAAACGACCAGTATTCCAAGCAAAAACTGCAAGCCGATCTCGAGAAATTACGCAGTTTTTATCACGATCAAGGGTTCCTCGAGTTCACTATCGAATCCGCGCAAGTGTCGATTTCTCCCGATAAATCCGCGATCGACATTACCCTTACTGTCAGCGAAGGACCGCGTTATACCATTTCCAGTGTCAGTCTCGCCGGTGATTTGCCCGTTCCCGAAGGCGAGATTCATAAACTGATCCGTTTGCGTTCGGGAGACGCCTATTCGCGCGCCAGATTGCAATCGTCCACCAAAGACATTGGTACGCGGCTCGGCGCGGAAGGCTACGCCTTTGCTAATATCAACGCTGTTCCAGAACTCAATAAAGAGAACGCGACAGTTGCGTTCACGTTTTACGTGGATCCGGGACGACGCGCTTATGTGCGTAACATTAATATTTCTGGAAATCTCAAAACGCGCGATGAAGTCATCCGCCGCGAAGTCCGGCAGATAGAAGGCGCGTGGTACGATGGAACGCGCATCGAGCGTTCTCGTATCCGGATTCGCCGCCTCGGCTATTTTGATGATGTAAGCATAGAAACGCCGCCTGTTCCAGGTTCGCCGGATCAAGTGGATGTCAATATCCGCGTGGTTGAACGGCAGACAGGACGCTTCATGATCGGTATCGGTTACTCCAGCTCTGAGAGTATCGCGCTCTCGGCGTCGGTTTCTCAGGAAAATGTCTTCGGCACGGGTAATTCGCTGACGATAGGATTGAATACCAGCAGAAGTAATCAATATTATTCAGTCGCGTTTACCGACCCGTATTGGACGGTGGACGGTATCTCGCGCACCATCGAGTTATATAAGCAACAACATGATGCCGACGATTTGGCGACATCAAAGTATGAATCGGACACCTTGGGCGCGGGTATCGGATTCGGCGTGCCGATTACCGAAACCGACACGATCAATTTCGGTTTCCGCTTTGAGAATGTGGATATCACGCTGAAAGAGGAAAGCCCCGAAGCTTATATCGATTTTGTAAACCGTTATGGTAACCGTACCGATAATTTTATGGTCTCTACAGGCTGGTCGCGCGATACGCGGGACGACATCATTTTTCCGACCAGCGGGCGTTTGCAAAGCATTTATACCGAAGTCGCCGTCCCCATTGGCGATTTGGCTTACTGGAAAGCGCAGTATATTCATCAATGGTTCTGGCCTGTTTATGACCCGTTTGTTCTGATGTTGCGCGGGGAAGTCGGGTATGGCGAAGGCTATCAAGGAAAAACCCTGCCGTTCTTCAAGGCTTTCTACGCTGGCGGCGTCGGTTCGGTGCGCGGCTATGAAGGCGCTTCGCTCGGTCCCCGAGACAAAGAAAACAACGCGCTTGGCGGTAAGCGGAAAATCGTCGGCAATGCCGAACTGTTTTTTCCGTTGATCGCCGGTGACAATTCCGTGCGCGGCAGTGTTTTCTTCGACATTGGACAAATCTATGCGGACGGGGCACAATCCGACAATGAGGCATTCAAATATTCAACGGGCGTCGGCGTAGCCTGGAATTCCCCGATCGGCGCTTTGAAAATCAGCTATGGTTATCCGATCAATAAGAAATCTGACGATTTAGTTGAAAATTTTCAATTTCAACTCGGTTCGGTTTTTTAATAAAAGTAAAGTATACAAAGGAGATGTTTGTGCATAACGGTATCAAATTCATCATCGCCATCGCGGGCGTTTTTTTGCTTTTGGGAACGGCGGCTGCGGCTGACGAATACAAAATCGGTTTCGTAAGTACCGAGCGTCTTTTCCGCGACGCGGGAATCGCCAAGCAAGCGCAGCAAAAACTGGAAAACGAGTTTGTCAAGCGCGAAAACGAATTAAAAAAATTATCGGATCGCGTGCAAACGTTGCAGTCGGAAATCGACAAAGACGGCACGACCATGTCGGAAAACGCGCGGCGCGATAAAGAGCGCGAGATGTCCAATTTGTCGCGCGATTTGCAACGCCAACAACGTGAGTTCCGCGAAGATTTGAATTTGCGCCGTAACGAGGAACTGGGCATTCTGCAAGAGCGCGCCAATAAGGTCATTCAGAAAATCGCCGAAATGGAAAAGTTTGATTTGATTTTGCAAGAACCGGTGGTCTATGCCAGCAAACGAATCGATATTACCGATAAGGTTATCAAGGAACTGGATGCCAGCAAATAAACGCGGCGACAAGTGATGACACAACCGTTTCGCGCCCGACAAGCATGGCGTCTTGCCGATTTGGCAGTGTCGATAGGCGCGACGCTCGATGGCGATGGCGAAACGCTCATCACTGGCGCGGCGTCTTTGGATCGCGCGCAAACCGGCGATATCGCTTTTTTATCCGATCTGAAATATAGAAAATATCTTGAGCAAACGCAGGCCTCGGCGGTCATTCTTTCTAAAGAAGAATCGCAAGCGTGGGCGGACGAATCTAAGATTCCGCGTTTGATCGCGCGTAATCCTTACGCGGCGTATGCCAAAGCCGCTAATTGCCTTTATCGCGAGCCTGTTCCGCAAGGCAGCGTTCATCCTACGGCGGTGATCGCTGCTTCTGCGCAGGTGTCGGCTGATGCCGTGATCGGCGCGTATGTCGTCGTCGGCGAACGTGCCGTGATCGACGCGCGCGCCGTGATCGACAGCGGCGTCATCATCGGCGACGACGCCAGAGTCGGCGTGGAAGCGCGCATTTATCCGAACGTGGTGATTTATCCGCGTTGCGAAATCGGCGCGCGCACCATCTTGCACGGCGGGTGCGTGATTGGCGCCGATGGTTTCGGTTTTGCGTTCGATGCCGGACAATGGGTCAAGATTCCGCAAATCGGGCGCGTGCTCATCGGTGACGATGTCGAAATCGGCGCGAATACCACCATTGATCGCGGCGCGCTTGGCGATACGGTCGTCGAAAACGATGTCAAGATCGATAACCAAGTACAGATCGGACACAATTGTCTGATTGGCGAACACGCGGCAATCGTCGCTTGCTCAGGTATCGCCGGATCGTCCAGCATCGGACGCTATTGCAGAATCGGCGGTGCGGCAATGATCGGCGGTCATCTGTCGATAGCCGACTATGTTACTATCGGCGCGGCGTCGCCAGTATTCTCGTCGGTCGAGGAAGTGGGCGTTTATAGCGGCATTTATCCGCTCCTGCCGCATCGGCAATGGCAGAAAAACGCCGTACAATTAAGGCAAATCGACACGCTCTACAAACGTGTTCGCGCACTGGAACGAGAGCTTGATAAACGCAAAGACGATTCGGATTCGTCGTCCGATGGATCAATACTGTAAGCCAATGATGACCGAAATGAACGATAGCCCCATGAATCAAAGGTCCGTGATTGATATCAACGAAATCGTATCGATTCTTCCGCATCGTTATCCTTTTTTGCTCGTCGATAAAATCGTCGCGCTCGAAGAAGGAAAATGGATACGCGGCATCAAAAACGTTACCGTCAACGAGCCTTTTTTTCAAGGACATTTTCCGGGTTATCCAGTGATGCCCGGGGTGTTGGTCATCGAAGCATTGGCGCAAACGGCGGTCATTTTGGCGTATCGCAGCGGCGCGTCCAGCATGCCTGACGGCAGCACCGGAATCATCCTTTTCGCGGGTATCGACGAGGCGCGCTTCAAACAACAAGTGTTGCCCGGTGATATTTTGGTGTTGGAAGCTGAAATGATTCGCATTGTGCGCGGTATCGGCAAATACAAAGCGCGCGCGCTGGTCGATGGCAGAGTCGCATGTGAAGCGGTGCTGATGGCGGCGTTGCGCCCGCCCTTGCGCGGCACGCTGCAAAAAAATACGGAAGGCTAATATGCCTGATATTCATCCTACGGCACAGGTCGATGTGCGCGCTGAACTGGCGAGCGATGTCGAAGTCGGCGCTTTCTCTGTGATCGGTCCCCATGTCGTGATCGATTCGGGAACGAAAATCGCGCCTCATGTCGTACTGACCGGACGCACGCGCATCGGGAAAAACAACCGTATTTTTCAATTCGCTTCCATCGGCGATATTTCGCAAGACAAGAAATACCACGGCGAAGACGTTACTACGACCATTGGTGATGGCAACACGATCCGCGAATGCGTCACCATCAATGCCGGAACGGTACAAGATAGGGGCGATACACGCATTGGTGACGATAATTGGATATTAGCTTATACGCACATCGCGCACGATTGTGTTGTTGGCAATCACACTGTTTTCTCTAATGTCGCGCAGCTTGCTGGTCACGTCCATATCGGCGACTATGCGACGATGGGCGGCATGTGTGCCATACATCAATTTTGTCGGATCGGCGCCCATGCGATGATTGGTGGCGGCACGATGGTGTTGCAAGATGTGCCGCCGTACGTTACCGTATTCGGTCATCTTGCCAAACCCAGCGGAATCAACAGCGAAGGATTGCGGCGCAGAGGATTTTCCAAAGAAGCCATCCTTGCGATCAAGCGCGCTTACAAAACGCTATATCGAAACGGGCTGACGCTTGCCGAAGCTCGCGCGCAAATCGCCGCAGAAGCCGATACCGAATCAGTGTTACAAATTCTACTTGAGTTCATCAGCGCAGAAGGACGTGGAATTGTTCGTTGACTGGCGCGGCAGGGAATGATGCTGTATCTGGCACGGTGTGGATGGGGTATAATGTAACATTCGCATTGAATGATTTTTTTTGGGGCAACCAATGATTTTCTCGAACGTTCAACATTCTTCTTTATTGCAAGCGTTTTTTCCAAAAATTGATACCAACCTGCTGCGAAAAGCATTGATCGTGATTGCCGGATCGCTGGCGCTCACTATTTCCGCCAAAATCAACCTTTTTCTGGGACCCGTCCCGTTCACGATGCAGACTTACGTCGTGATGGTTTTGGCTGTGTTGCTTGGCGCGCGTTTGGCGTCGGCTTCGGTGATTTTGTACATCGCCGAAGGATTGGCGGGTTTGCCGGTATTCGCGGCTGGCGGTGGAATCGCTTATCTTTTCGCGCCATCGTTCGGTTTTATCATCGGTTTTTTGGCGGCGACGATGTTCATCGGCTATCTGACACAGCGCGGGGCAGGGCGGACATTGTTGAGCAGCTTCGTAATCATGTCGATAGGTCATGCGCTATTATTTGTTTTCGGGCTTGCCTGGCTTGCCGGTGAATTTGGCATTGAAAAAGCGTATTGGATAGGTTTGCATCCTTTCTGGCTGATGTCGGTTGTGAAAACCGTTCTCGCTGCATTGACTGTCGCGGCGGCGTGGCGATTACAAGCACGGCTTGCCCGCAAACGCGCGTAAATCTTTCATTCGTGGCACGCGGAAAATCCGCGCGCCGTTTTTTTGCATTGCCAATAATAACAATCAAAGATTGAAACAGCAAGTTTGAAAAAACGCCCTTGCGTGTTCACGCAAGGGCGTTTCATTTACGGCTTACGGCGATATTTTAGCGACGCTCCCGGCTACGCAAACCATGAACCGCCGTCAGCAAGCCGAGCAGCGCGGCTAACGCGGCTAGACCGATAACGTTGATCGCGGGAATGGGCGTCACTATTTTCAATTGACGAACAGTGAGCGTTCTTTGTGTTGATAAGATTTGCGAAAGTCCGCTGCTTAGTCCGCTAAACATGCCGGTATAAGCTCCCGGAGTCGCGGAGGTCACGTCAATGGATAACGTACATGCGGCGGGAGAATCTGTCGAGCTGGCGACGCCTAGAACGATATTATCGAAGATCAGATCATTGCCCGAGATAATCGCCGGTGCCGAACAAGTGTTCGAAATTGTGCCGACATAAGATATGTCGGCGGGCAAATGATATGTGCCGTCGAGGGTGGTGGTTGCCGCGCTCGTATCATAGTTGGCAAAAGTAATCATCAGCGTACTCGCGCCATTGACGGAAATGTTTTGCGGCGAGAACGCTTCGCTTACGACAGCGGACGCGCCATACGGCTGACCGGTAATCACCTGGTAAGCGGTTGAGCCTAGCGGTATCGTCCACTGCACCGCGATAGCGTTATCCTCCATGTCCGTTGTCGTTACCGAATTATTCAGGTCTCCCGTAGAGCTGTCATAAATTAATTTCGGAATGTTATTGACCCAATAACTTGAGTAATAGTGATCCCAAAGGGGTGAACCGGAGTTGGATTGTAATCCTTGCAATACGCCGGGGCGGGTGACGCCGATGAAGTCGGGAATACCTGTCGTATTGCCAGGAGTGGTTCTGGCAATGGGGTATCCCGAATCGTCGCCCGCCAGAAAGGTATCGATGTACCAGTAAAGTTTATATTGACGTGTCGGATCGAGCCCGGACAGATCGATCTTGCGCATAAAAAAAGGATCGGGCACGACGTAAGTGTCGGTAATCGTGACCTGTACGGTGTTATCAGGCGCGGGCGGACTGAGGACTGTGACGACAACATATGGGTCATCGACAGTTCCCGTACCCGAAACAGCGGATTGCGATACTTGAGTAAAAACGTCCGTGCGATAGCCGGTGCCATCATCTGCGTTATGGTATATACGTTTGTCAACGCCATCATCGATCCGCAAAATGATGCTGTTGTACATACCCCCGCTTTGTGGCGTACCGTATCCGGCGCATCCGGGGGTATCGCAACCACTGTACATCTGGGGGTATACCCCATCAACAGCGGAACTGGGTGTACTCCAACCGGCGACTTGCACCTGGCTATTGCTGCCGATGTAAACGCGCAATCCGTCGGTATTCGATGTGCCGCCCGTATCGTTGAGGATAACCATCGTATCGGCTCCTCCCGCCCACACCGTAATGAAATGGAACAATAAGAAGATCGTTAGAATGCTACGCAAGAGATTCTTCATCATAATTTTTCTATTTAATTTTTCTATTGATTGGTAATCAATAGATATTGCCTTCACTATATAAAATTAACAGAGAACATTTCTGAACTGAGAAGACATAAATTATACGTGATTAGGCATAATATCTCGATGACCACTTCACGGCTTGTGGCGCAAAAGTTTTTCATGCCATTTGGTTGATGTGGATGTTTGCGATAACACAGACTACCGAGCAGCATTTCTTGAGGAAAATGCCGCTCGATTAGTCAAATCGCGCCAAATGAAAAGAAGCTCGTCTTAGCAACGTTTTCTACCACGCAAACCATGAACCGCCGCCAGCAAGCCGAGCAGCGCGGCTAACGCAGCCAGACCGATAGCGTTGATCGCGGGAATGGGCGTCACCATTTTCAATTGGAGGACAGTGAGCGTTCTTTGCGGTGATAAAGTTCGTGAAAGCCCGCTGCTTAAACCGTCAACTGTGCCAGTATAAACTCCCGGAATCGCGGAGGTCACAGTAATGGAAATCTCGCACGTCTCTGGAGAATCTGGCGAACTGGCAGGCAGTAGGGCGATATCTTCGAAGATCAAATCATTGCCCGAAACAGTCGCCGTCGATCCATTGCAAGTGTTCGCAATAATCGCGCCCACGTAAGACAGGTCGGCGGGTAAATGATATACGCTATCGAGAGGGGAAGTCGTTGCTATTCCGGTATCATAGTTGGCAAAAGTAATCGTCAGAACACTGGTCTCATCGACGAAGATGCTTTGCGGCAAAAACGCTTCGCTCATGATTGCGGATGAACCATACGACTGTCCGGTATTTACCTGATAATCGGTTAAGCCTGGCGGTATCGTCCATTGTACCGCGATGGCGTTGTCCTCTTCGACTGACGTCGTTACCGAATTATCCAAGTCCCCTCCAGCCGCATCATAGATTAGCTTCAGAGGATGATTGCCGATATTATTGACTTTCCATGCGCTTGAATAATGGTGATCCCAAAGCACTGCGCCGGCGGCGGTCTGTATTCCTTGCAATACACCGGGGCGGGTGACGCCGATGAAGTCTGGAATACCCGTCATATTTCCGGGGGTAATTTGGGTAAAGGGGAATCCCGCATCGTTGCCAGCAAGATAGGTATCGATGAACCAGTAAAGTTTGTACTGGTATGTCGGATCAAGCCCGGACAAGTCGATCTTGCGCATAAAAAAGGGATCGGGCACGACATAAGTATCGGTGATCGTGACCTGTACGGCGTTGTCAGGCGCGGGCGGACTGAGAACAGTGACGACAACATATGGATCGGCGGCAGTTCCCGTACCCGAAACGCCGGTTTGCGATACTTGCGTAAAAAGAGCGGTGCGATAATCGGGATCAGCGGAGTTATGATCTGCGTTATGGTATACACGATAAGCGCTGCCATCATCGACCCGCAAAACGACGCTATTGTGCAGCCTCTCGGCGAGTACGGCAGAGTTACCTACTGGCTTGGCATATGCGGTGCATCCGGCAGTACCGCAACCATTGAACATCTGCGGATATGCCCCGGCAGTAGCGGGCGAACTGGGCGTACTCCAACCGACAGCCTGCACCTGGCTGTTGCTGCCGATGTAAACACGCAACCCGTCGGCGTTTGATGTGCCGCCTGTTGGATTAATGATAACTTGTGTGTTGGCTCCTCCCGCCCACACCGTAATGACATTGAACAATAAAAAGATCGTTAGGATGATACGCAAGAAATTCTTCATCATCATTTCTCCTACTTGGTAAGAAATACATATAAGGATGCGCTCCTCTTGTTTTCATTGCGGCAACACGAATACCCAAAGCAAATGGGTTCATTTCGCATAAGAAGAAACATTCGAAGTGTATAAATATGCTACCTCTGTAATGGAAATTTAGCAAAGAATATTTTTAATTGATAACACAGGTTGTAATTGATCAAGCATAATGGTTTAATGATTTTTTCATAGTTTGTCGTGTAGATGTTTTGCGCGTCATTTGGGCAGAGCGGATATATTCGGTGATGCGCTACCAAACGGCATTTTCAAGCAGAATGGTTGATCGACTAAACCAAAATAGCGCAGTAATGACTTCGATCAATAAAGAATATCAAGTGTTGTAATTATGTCAGTTTCGCGTCAAGTGAAAAGCAGCTCATCGACTTTTTCAATTTCTAAAACGCAGAAATTCAAATTTGATCGGATAGCTTCTTCGTTTCGAAGAGTTTGTTTGGTACATGTCAAATCAATTTAAGCGCCGAACTTTTCTTACCTCTGAGAAACTTAGGAAAGTTCACAACGACAAGCAACAGGACTTCGACGCTGTTTTCCAAAAATCTGCGTCTCGTTAATGCTGTTTTAACTTTCCTTGGTAATGATTGGTATAGAGACAATCTCTAAACACCATTACAGGAGACTCATATGAAAAAATATCTGATCATTTCGGCAATTGTCGTTTCTGCAGCGTTCTTCGCCGTTCCCGCGTCTGCTGACGGAGATGGTTTTTATTGCAATAAAGCGCCCTCAGCCAGCCCTATGGCTCTTTCTTCGTTTTTCCTGAAGTTAGAAAATGAAGGTTATCAGGTGCGAGAGTTCGATTATGAACACAATTGCTATAAAATCGAAGGCTACGATACTGCTAAACGCCGTATCAAAGCATACTTCAGCGATATTGACGGATCACTGATCCATACACGACCTGACTTTTGATCTCATAATGGATATGAACACTCATGCGCATCTTGCTTCTGGAGGACGACGCGCAAATCGGTGATGGACTTAAAGCCGGACTGAGTCAATATGGTTTTGCGGTTGACTGGTTCAACGATGGCGTATCTGGACTGAAGGCGCTTGGCGCGGCGCCTTACGATGCGGTTGTGCTTGATCTTGGCTTGCCCGGTCTCGATGGCATGGAGGTGCTGTCCAAATGGAGACAAACCCGGCAGGATGTGCCTGTGCTCATTCTTACTGCCCGCGACGCGCTAGAGCATCGCGTCGGCGGGCTTAATGCGGGCGCTGATGATTATCTGGTGAAACCCTTTGCGCTGAGTGAACTTGTTGCTCGTCTCAATGCGTTGATTCGGCGGAGATACGGGAAAGCTTCCGTGACGCTGACCTGCGACACGATCAAATTCGATCTCGCTTCGCGTATTGTTACACAAAACGACGTGCCCGTAATGTTGTCCGCACGTGAACTGGCATTGCTCGAACTATTCATGCAGAACAAGGGGCGTGTATTGCTGCGCGAAATGATTATTGAAAAGCTGTACAACTGGGAAAGTGAAATCGACAGTAATATTGTTGATGTGTACATTCATCATCTACGGCGCAAACTAGGGATCCATGTTATTCGGACAGTACGTGGCGTCGGTTATATACTGGGCGGTGACATACAGAAAGATGTTTCATGAAAAGTCTTCGTTTGCGACTCAGTCTTTTTTTCGCCTTGGTTGCCATACTTGTCTGGCTGGTCACTTGTGCGATTGCTTATTTTCAGGCGCGCCATAAACTCGATGAATTATTCGATACGCAGCAGGTCCTTTTTGCCAAAAGCCTGGCGTATACTAATCTGAGTGCATTATTTCAAAGCGGCTCTTTCAGTTTACCGGAAACGGAATATCTTATAACGGAAGGCGACACGGGCGAGGAAGATGATGAAGCGTTGGCTTTCGCCATTTTTTCATCCGATGGGCGAATGCTCATCAACGACGGCGATAAAGGACGATTTATTCCCTTCAGCGCTTCGATCCAGGGTTTTGCTGAACGGTATTTGGCGGATGAAGATGGGGATGATCTTTGGCGTTTTTTTTATTTGACCGCTTCGGATGGAAGCGACCGGATTGTCGTCGGGCAAGAGCTGGAGTTCCGACAAGAAATGGCGTTGGACATCATCGCCGGAATGCTTTTGCCTTGGCTGATCACGTTGCCGTTGCTATTGATTGCCATCGTCTGGTTGATCGGTCGGGAGTTGTCCTCATTGCGTACAGTTGCGCATGAGTTGCCGGATCGAGAACCCGGAGATGCAACGCCGATTGCCGCAGACAGAGTACCTTCTGAAGTGCAGCCGCTTGTACATGCGCTCAACAAACTTTTCCACCACATGTCCGATGCGCTGACACATGAGCGTCAGTTTACGGCGAATGCGTCACACGAACTGCGTACACCGCTTTCGGCATTACGTGTTCAGGCGGAAGTCGCGCAGATGGCTGACGATGAAACGACACGAATACACGCGCTTGATCAATTCATTATCAGTATTGATCGTACTACGCGCCTGGTCGAACAATTATTGGCGCTGTCCCGACTGGATTCGCTCAAAGATATTCAGGAGGTAACGCCCGTCAACTGGTCAGCCATTGTTGACGCCGTTTACGCGAAGACCAGACCGCTGGCGGACGAGCGACAGATTACCTTGCGATTCGAAGTAGTTTCAACTCCTCCTGAAATGAATGGCAACACCGTATTGTTGACTCTCTTGTTGCGGAATCTGATTGATAACGCGATTCATTATATTCATAACGGTGGAGAAGTTACTGTCTACCTTTTGCAACAGGAAATCCGCGTGGTTGACAATGGTCCGGGCGTTGCTCCCGAATACATCAACCGTCTTCAAGAACGTTTTTTCAGACCGCCCGGGCAGCGGCAAACCGGTAGTGGACTCGGACTATCTATCGCCAAGCGCATTGCGGAATTGCATGGATTCGGCTTTCACGTAGCAAACCGTCCGGAGGGCGGATTCAGTGTCGCCATATCTTTTCCATCGCCTTTCAAAAGCGCGTGATGGTCATGAATTAAAACCGCGTTCAGTTATTGAGAACCACGATAAAAAACCCGCTTTACTCAAGCAGGGTTTTGATAATAAAATAATATTTGATTTTGTGGTTTATTGTCTTATCGCAGTGAAATGCGCCTCCTCTTCGCGGTTGAGTTTTTCGGTCTCCCACGAACCGGTCATGCCGCCGCTTGACGTAAATTGCAGGTCCAGTTCTGCTTGAGCGCTAAAACCGTTAGTACAGGTATAGCGTCCGAAATCGTCGTCAATTTCATATTGGCGCCCTTTGACGTGTAACGGACCTGTGATCTGACAAGAAATACCTTCATTGTTGACGAAAGACAGAGTGCCGTAACCGTTTTCTTTGACGAAACGCATCGTTGAGATATGGGTGGTGAACCATTCTTGATCGCGCCCACGAGCGTCTTCTTCATATTTAGTTTTGATCGTTGCTTGATAGGTCGCGGTATCATCTTCTTGTATCGTTGGCGCTCTCAGCGTCAGCCGTTCGACCTGTTTGGTAAACCTCCGTCCATCGTTGAAGGTAAGCGTGATGAATCCTCGAGTCGATGATTCTGGTGTAAACGTCGCATTGCCGACGATCTTGCGCTGGATATTGACAGGTGTCCAGATATCGGCAGTCGGACCGCTACTCGTTTCGACAATGATGCCAGTGAAAACATTATTCTGGTAATCCATTTCGGCGGTATACCAGAAGGGATTGCCCTCCGTATCATAGATAAAGAATGTGGCAAAGATAAATTGATTGGTTTGTACCATGTTCACGCCAGAACCAGAGGCGCTTGGGTTCCACCAGATATCCGTGTAATCCGACATCGGGGAAGATGTTTGTGCCTGAGCCGAGAGTGAAACCGTTGCCATCAGCACAATCATGAACAAACGAGAAATGTGTGACATAAAGCGCTCCTTGATTTGATTATGGGTTATGGAATCTTGATCCGAAATAATTAAAGGAACATTAAATATCGCTTTTGTACGATTGAGGCTTTGCAATACAGACCGATTTATATCGATCAATAGTAAAACACGATTCGTATGGAAGCGCGACAAGCTGAAAAACAAGCCCGCGAATACGGGGGGGCGTCAAGCGCAATGTGGACAATATCTTCAACCCCACAGACGGCAAAGACAACACGAAAGAGCGGGAAACTATTTTGCTGGAACGGTTATGGATTCTCTATTTTCGTGAGCTTTTATCAATTTCTTGCATTTTCACTCTGTTTCATGTTAAGAGTATGCCCTGATTTCTGACATAATGGATCATAGGCAAGAACCCCATAACCACAAGCGAAAAGACGAGGCGCAAGCGCGATGATAAGTTATAAAAAACTTTGGCGGATATTATTGGACAAAAGACTGGAAGAAGAAGGATTTGGTCATACTTGCGGGCGTCAGCGCCTATACCATCAGCAAGCTCGATCGTGGCGACAACGTCACAACCGACGTACCGCAAAGAATGCCGTGCGTTAAAGCGCGACCTGTCGGAGGAGGACAAATAGTATGGACAAAATGAAGTTTGAAACGCCGGATGGCAATGCTGCGAACGTGGCGAGGATTGAGGAGCTTTTCCCTGCCGCTGTCAGCGAAGGCAAGGTCAATTTTGAGATGCTGCGCACCTTGCTTGGCGATGAGATATACGGCGATGAGGCTTATGAGTTCACTTGGGTTGGTAAGCGCGAGGCCGTGCGTGAAGCAGGACGACCCGTGCGGAAGACCCTTCGCCCCTGCCCAGAAGAAAGCAAGGAGTGGGACACAACAGAGAACCTCTACATCGAGGGCGATAACCTTGATGTCTTGAAACTCTTGCAGGAGAGCTATCTCGGCAAGGTCAAGATGATATACATAGACCCGCCGTACAACACGGGTTCGGACTTCGTGTACCGCGACAAATTCGCAGTAAGCCGTGAAGAATATGAAGATGAAGCTGGAGTATATGACGATGAGGGTGACCGTCTTTTTAAGAACACGGAAACCAACGGACGATTCCATTCCGACTGGTGCAGCATGATTTACCCGCGTCTTGTGTTGGCAAGGAATCTGCTTCATGGGGACGGTGTGATTTTCATCAGCATTGATGACAATGAGGTTGACAATCTTCGAAAGTGTTGCAATGAGGTATTTGGAGAATCGAATTTTGTAGCGCAGTTGATTTGGCAAAGAGCGTTCTCTCCCAAAAATGATGCTCGTTTTGTGTCAAACAGCCATGATTATGTAGCTATGTATGCCCGAAACCTTAATGCGTTCAAAATCGGTAGACTACCGCGCACTGAAGAAGCCAATGCCCGCTATTCAAATCCAGACAACGACCCTCGTGGCGTTTGGATGTCAAGCGATATTTCTGTCAAAACTTATAATCCGAATACGGATTATCCAATCACCGCCCCTTCGGGGCGAGTGATTGAGCCTCCAACAGGACGCTGTTGGAGTCTCTCCAAAAATGAATTTTTGGAGAGACTCCAAGATAATCGCATCTGGTTTGGTCCCGATGGAAATGGAACACCGAGAATTAAGAGGTTCTTGTCTGATTTGAAGTTTGACGGGATGGCTCCTACTTCAATTATGATGTTCAAGGATGTAGGACATAGTCAAGAAGGTTCGCAGGAAGTGACAAAACTTCTTGAAGCTGGAGTGTTTGATGGTCCTAAGCCTGTGCGCTTGTTGCGGCGGTTGCTGACACTTGCTAACCTTGGTCAAGATGATATCGTCCTCGACTTCTTCTCCGGCTCTGCCACCACAGCCCATGCCGTTATGCAACTTAATGCCGAGGACGGCGGCAGACGTAAGTTCATCATGGCGCAGTTGCCGGAAATCTGCGCGGAGGGTACGGAAGCCGCGAAAGCCGGATTCGCCACCATCTGCGAAATCGGCAAAGAGCGCATACGCCGTGCCGGGGATAAGATTCTCGCGGAGTGGAAGGCGAAGCGCGCTCAGGCGCCAATGACAAATGAATGGGGGGGGGTATTTGCCAAATGCCGCCTGACATCGGCTTTCGCGTTTTGAAGCTCGACGATAGCAACATGAAAGATGTGTACTATGCGGCGGGCGACTACGATCAAAATCTGCTCGACCTGATGGCATCCAACATCAAGGAAGACCGCACGGACATGGATTTGCTCTACGGATGCCTTCTCGAATGGGGTTTGCCGCTCTCGCTGCCGCATACGCATGAAGAAATTGGTGGCGTGACCGTCCACACCTACAATGGTGGCGATCTCATCGCTTGCTTTGCCGATACCATTAGCGACGAAGTAGTCAAAGAGATTGCCAAACGTCAGCCGCTTCGTGCTGTGTTCCGTGATTCGAGCTTTGCGAACAGCCCTGCAAAAATCAACGTTGAAGAAATCTTCAAGCTACTCGCGCCAAACACGAGCATTAAAGTGATATAAGAAAGGCAAGCGATATGAGCAAGCAGGCAAATAACATCATTCTCTATCAGGATGAAAACGGAATCACAAACGTCAACGTCCTTTTCTCTAACGAAGATCTTTGGCTCACGCAAAAACAGATTGCGGAGATATACGATACGACACAGCCAAATATCAGCCAACATATAGACGGTATCTATCATGACGATGAATTACCCGACAACGCAACTCATAAGAAATTCTTATTGGTTCAAACCGAAGGCACCAGGCAAGTCAGGAGGAATATAGATCATTACAATCTAGATATGATTATTGCTATCGGCTACCGCGTGCAATCACAAATTGCAACGCGATTTCGTCGTTGGGCAACAGAGCGTTTGCACGAGTACATACAAAAAGGCTTCACGATGGATGATGAGCGTTTGAAGCAAGGGGGCAATCGTTATTTCCGCGAGTTGTTGCAACGCATACGCGATATTCGCAGTAGCGAGCGAAATTTCTACCAGCAGGTCACGGACATCTACGCGACTTCTGTAGATTATGATCCACGTTCCGATATGACAAAAGATTTTTTTGCGACAGTGCAAAACAAGCTACACTTCGCCGTTCACGAGCACACAGCTGCAGAGCTTATTTATGAAAGGGTAAATAATGAAAAGCCGCTTGTCGGAATGACAAATTTTAAGGGTGACTACATCACGAGTGATGATGCGAAAATAGCAAAGAATTATCTCTTAGAAAATGAGCTGACACGCCTCAATCTATTAGTTTCAGGGTTTTTGGACTTCGCAGAGTTTCAGGCGGTCGGGCAACATCCCATGACTATGAAAGACTGGATTGACACACTAGATAGCCAGATCCAAGCGGTCAGAAGAAATGTGTTGACGGGCAAAGGCAGAGTATCGCACAAACAAGCCATAAAGAAGGCAGAAGCGGAGTTTGAGATTTACCGTGCCCGCGAAATGAAGCAGCTAGAAAGCGACTTCGACCGTGCGGTAAAAGAGCTTATGCAAAAGGATGCGGGAGGTGACGGTGAATGAAACTCAAATTCAAGCACCAGAAGTTCCAAGCAGACGCGGCAAAGGCTGTCTGCGACGTATTCGCCGGGCAGCCTTACAGCACTCCGTCCTACATGATTGACCGGGGCAACGAAGAAAACCGCCGGATAACACTTCCCTATGAGGAAGACTTCACGGGCTTTGGCAATGCCCGTATCGTGCCGGAGCTGAATGAGAACATCATCTTGGAGCAGATACAGAAGATACAGCGCAACTTCCAGATAGAGCCGTCAAAAACTCTGGACGGACGCTACAACCTCACCGTTGAGATGGAGACGGGCGTAGGCAAGACATACACCTATATCAAGACGATGTACGAGTTAAACAAGCGTTACGGGTGGAGTAAATTCATTATCGTTGTGCCATCCGTCGCTATCCGCGAGGGCGTGCATAAATCGTTCCAGATAACCGAAGAACACTTCGCAGAGGAATATGGCAAGAAGATACGCTACTTCATCTACAGCTCCGCGCAGCTCCCGGAGATTGACCGCTTTGCGTCGGATAGCGCAATCAATGTGATGATTATCAACTCACAGGCATTCAACGCCCGCGGCAAGGACGCACGGCGTATCTACATGAAGCTCGACGAGTTCAGGAGCCGCAAGCCGATAGACATATTGGCAAAGACCAACCCGATACTCATCATCGACGAGCCGCAGTCTGTTGAGGGTGCAGCCACGAAGGAACGCCTCAAAGAGTTCAACCCGCTTGTGACGCTGCGCTATTCGGCAACGCACAAGAAAGACAGCGTTTACAACATGGTCTATCGCCTCGACGCAATGGAAGCCTATAACAAGAAGCTCGTCAAGAAGATTGCGGTCAAGGGCATATCGGAAACCGGCACCACCGCCACCGAAGGCTACGTCTACTTGGAGAGCATCAACCTTTCAAAAGGAAATCCGACGGCGACGATTGAATTTGACTGCAAGGCGAGCACAGGCGTTCGCAAGGTGCGTCGCACGGTAGAGGAAGGCTACAACCTCTTGGAGCAGTCAGGCGGTCTGAATGAATACAAAGAAGGCTACACAGTCCTGCGTATCGACGGGCGCAACAGTTCCATTGAGTTCACCAACGGTAAGAAGCTCTTTGCGGGCGATGTCATCGGCAAGGTGTCTGAGGAACAACTGCGCCGCATACAGATACGCGAGACGATACTCTCCCATATAGATAGAGAGCGGCAGCTTTTCTACAAGGGTATCAAGGTGCTGTCTTTGTTCTTTATCGACGAGGTAGCGAAGTACAAGCAGTACGAGGGACAGACGGCTTTCAACGGCGAGTACGCCGACATATTTGAGGAAGAATACTCTGGGATTATCGGTAGCCTTCAACGCGAGATTGGCGATGAGGACTACATGAAGTACCTCTATTTCATCAAGCCTGACAGCACCCACGCTGGGTACTTCTCCATCGACAAGAAAAGCCGGCACATGGTGGACAGCAAGCTCGGTGACAGACGAGAGCGCACGTCAGACGATAGCGACGCTTACGACCTCATCATGAAGAACAAGGAGCGGTTGCTTGACAGAGGGGAGCCTGTACGCTTCATCTTCTCCCACTCCGCGCTGCGCGAGGGATGGGACAATCCTAACGTCTTTCAAATCTGCACCTTGAAGCAAAGCGGCAGTGATGTTCGCAAGCGACAGGAAGTCGGACGCGGCTTGCGCCTTTCCGTCAATCAGACCGGCGAGCGCATGGACACGAACCTCTTGGGCGAGGATGTTCACAACGTCAATGTACTGACTGTCATCGCCAGCGAGAGCTACGACAGCTTTGCCAAAGGCTTGCAGGCAGAGATTGCCGAGGCTGTGGCTGACCGTCCGCAAAAGGTCACGATTGCGTTGTTCAAAGGCCACGAATTCACCGGCGCGGATGGCAACATTGAGCTGATAAGCGAGGACACGGCAACGCTCATCCAAGAATCACTCGTTTCGTATCAGTACATCAAGGGCGGCACCCTCACTGATAAGTTCTACGAGGACAAGAAGAATGGCACCTTTGAGCTTGACGAGCCGTTGCAGCAGTACACCTACTGGGTCATCAACATGCTCGATACCATCTATGACAGCCGCACCATGCAGCCGGAGAACGCCCGCACAAACAACGT